>JAKOND010000189.1 GCA_022702125.1 Burkholderiaceae bacterium | reverse complement strand
TCGGCGCGGTCTCGGCCACCACCGACAGGATCTTGCCGAAGCCCTTGATGCCGCTGGCCGCCAGCGTCTTGATCGGGCCGGCGCTGATGCCGTTGACCCGCATGCCCTTGGGGCCGAGGGATTCGGCCAGGTAGCGCACCGACGCTTCGAGGCTGGCCTTGGCCATGCCCATGGTGTTGTAGTTGGGCACGGTGCGGACCGCGCCCAGGTAGGTCAGCGTGAGCAGCGCGGACTTGTCGTTGAGGTAGGGCAGGGCCGCCTTGGCCATCGCGGGGAAGCTGTAGGCGCTGATGTCGTGCGCGATCTTGAAGCCTTCGCGCGACAGGCCGTCGAGGAAGTCGCCGGCGATGGCCTCGCGCGGCGCGTAGCCGATGCTGTGGACGAAGCCGTCGAAAGTCGGCCAGACCTGCGACAGGTCGGCGAAGAGCTTCTCGATCTGCGCGTCGTCGCCCACGTCGCAGTCGAAGATCAGCTTGGAATCGAAGTCGGCGGCGAATTCGGTGATCCGGTCCTTGAAGCGTTCGCCGACATAGCTGAAGGCCAGCTCGGCGCCCTGGGCATGGCAGGCTTTGGCGATGCCGTAGGCGATGGAGCGGTTGGACAGGACGCCGGTGATCAGCAGCTTTTTGCCGGTGAGGAAACCCATGGTGAATCGATTCGGTTGGTGGGGATGGTGCGGCGGCGTCAGGCGCCGCCGCTCGGGAAGAGCGGCCCGCGACGGGGGTGCGCGCGGCCGCGCGGCGGCCCGGGGCGCTTGGTGCAGAATTGTCGCATGCGAGGTTTGCTGATCGGGCTGTCCGGCCTGCTGTTGGGAATGGCACCGCCGGCCTGGGCGGCGCACGGCTATGCGCTGTGGGGCGACCTGCGGCAGCCGGCGGGCTTCCCGGCGTTCGCCTACGTGAATCCGGAGGCGCCCAAAGGCGGCGAGATCCGGCTGGTGAGCAACCTGCGCACCTCCACCTTCGACAAGTACAACCCGTTCACCATCAAGGGCAGCGCGCCGGCCTACCTGTCCGAGCTGATGTTCGACAGCCTGCTGACCGGCGCGCTCGACGAGACCGCCGCCGGCTACGGCCTGCTGGCCGAGGACGTGGCGGTGGCGCCCGACGGCCTGTCCGCCACCTTCCGCCTGCGGCCCGAGGCGCGCTTCCACAACGGCGATCCGGTGCTGGCGGCCGACGTCAAGCACACCTTCGACATCCTGATGGGGCCGTTCACTTCGCCCGCCTACAAGACGCTGCTGGAGGACGTCGCCGCCTGCGAGGCGCTGGACGCGCGCACCGTGCGCTTCCGCTTCCGCAAGCCCAACCGCGAGCTGCCGCTGACCGTCGGCGGCCTGCCGGTCTTCAGCCGCGCCTGGGGTGCGGGCAAGCCCTTCGACAAGGTCGTGACCGACGTGCCGATCGGCAGCGGCGCCTACCGCATCGGCCCGGTGCGTTTCGGCAAGGACATCACCTACCTGCGCGACAAGGACTACTGGGCGCGCGACCTCAACGTCAAGCGCGGCATGGACAACTTCGACCGCGTCACCGTCAAGATCTACGCCGACAACACCGCGCGGCTGGAGGCGCTGAAGGCCGGCGAGTTCGACGCGATGCGCTTCTTCTCGGCCGGCGACTGGGCCCGGCGCCTGACCGGCCGCAAGTTCGAATCCGGCGAGCTGGTCAAGGGCGAGTTCCGCCACCGGCTGCCCTCCGGCTTCCAGAGCTATGTCCTCAACACCCGGCGCCCGCCGCTGGACGACCGGCGGGTGCGCGAGGCGCTGGGCCTGGCGATGGACTATGAATGGCTCAACCGCCAGATGTTCTACGGCAGCTACCAGCGGGTCAACGGCATGTTCGGCAATACCGATTGCGCCGCCACCGGCCTGCCGTCGCCCCAGGAGCTGGCCCTGCTCGAGCCCTTTCGCGCGAGCCTGCCGCCCGATGTCTTCGGCCCGATGACCGCGCCGCCGCGCACCGATGCGCCGGACCAGGAGGGCGGAGGCCCGTCCACGCTGCGCGGCAACCTGCGCCGGGCGCGCGACCTGCTGCGCGAGGCCGGCTGGACGGTGCGCGACGGCGCGCTGCGCAATGCGAAGGGCGAACCGATGGTGCTGGAATCCCTCATGGCCGGAGAGGGTGCCAGCCGGGTCGAGAACGCCTGGGCGCGCAACCTGCAGAAGCTGGGCATCGCGCTGCGCATGCGGCCGACCGACTTCGCGCTGTACCAGCAGCGGCTGCAGAAGTTCGATTTCGACATCGTCACCATCAACTACGCCGGCACCCACAACCCCGGCCAGGAATACGCCGACATCCTGGGCAGCAAGGCCGCGCGCACCGAGGACTCGGGCAACATCGCGGGCGTCTCCAGTCCGGCGGTCGACGCGCTGGTGGCCCGCATGGTCGGCGCCGCGAGCCGCGCCGAGCAGCTGCCCGCCTGCCGCGCGCTGGACCGGGTGGTCGCCCACGGCCACTACTTCGTCCCGCAATGGATGGCCCCCACCCACCGCATGGTCTACAACGCCTGGAGGCTGCAGATGCCGGCGGGCGGCATGCCGCCCTACGCCGCGCAGCCCGAGACCTGGGCCATCGAGACCTGGTGGACCCGGCCCCAGGCGCCGGCCCGCTGAGCGGGCCGCGGACGCGCCAGCGGATTTTCCTGTTCCCACCCGACCGCCCCATCCCCGGTAACGCCCGATGCTCGCCTATGTCCTCAAACGCCTGCTGCTGATGGTGCCGACGCTCTTCGGCGTGCTGCTCCTGACCTTCTGCGTGATCCAGTTCGTGCCGGGCGGACCGGTGGAGCAGTACCTGGCCGAGGCGCGCGCCGGGGCGCGGGGTTCGGGCGGCGGCGGCGAGGGGGGCGGCGGCGGCAGCTACCGGGGCGGGCAGGGCGTCGATCCCCAGCGCATCGAGCAGATCAAGGCGCTCTACGGCTTCGACAAGCCGCCGGCCGAGCGCTTCTGGCAGATGGTCGGGCAGTTCGCCCGCTTCGATTTGGGCCGCAGCTTCTTCCAGAACAAGGACGTCTGGCAGCTGATCAAGGAGAAGCTGCCGGTCTCGGCCAGCCTCGGCCTGTGGACCTTCTTCATCAGCTACCTGGTCGCGGTGCCGCTCGGGGTGGCCAAGGCGGTGCGCGCGGGCAGCCGCTTCGACTTCGTGACCACGCTGCTGATCCTGGTGGGCTACGCGATCCCCGGCTTCGTGCTGGGGGTGGCGCTGCTGGTGGTTTTCGGCGGGCAGCTGCAGTGGTTCCCGCTGCGCGGGCTGACCTCGTCCAATTGGGACGAACTCGGCTGGGGCGCGCGCATCGTGGACTACCTGTGGCACATCGCCTTGCCGGTGACCGCGATGGTGGCCGGCAGCTTCGCGGTCACCGCGATGCTGACCAAGAACGCCTTCCTCGAAGAAATACGCCGGCAGTACGTGCTGACCGCGCGCGCCAAGGGCCTGAGCGAGCGGCAGGTGTTGTGGAAGCATGTCTTCCGCAATGCGCTGATCCCGATCATCACCGGCTTTCCGGCGGCCTTCATCGGCGCCTTCTTCGCCGGCTCGCTGCTGATCGAGACCCTGTTCTCGCTCGACGGCCTGGGCCTCCTGAGCTACGAGAGCGTGATCCGGCGCGACTATCCGGTGGTGCTGGGAACGCTCTATTTCTTCACGCTGATCGGCCTGGTGACCAAGCTGGTCTCCGACCTGTCGTACGTCTGGGTGGACCCGCGTGTCAAATTCGATTGATCGTCCCGAAGCTTTCGCTCTGCTGTCCGCCGATGCGGAGCCGCCGGCGCCCGCCGGTCCGCAGGATGGCGTCGGCAGCGGGGCGGCGCTGGCGCGCCTTTCCCCGGGACGGCGCGCCTGGCGGCGGTTCCGGCGCAACCGCCTGGGCTTCGTCAGCCTGGTGCTTTTCTCCGCGCTGCTGGTCCTGAGCCTCTGCGCCGAGCTCCTGTCGAGCGACCGGCCGCTGGTGGTGCGCTACGAGGGCCGGACCTATTTCCCGGTGCTGCGCGACTATCCCGAGACCGCCTTCGGCGGCGACTTCGAAACCTCGGCCGACTACCTCGACCCCTTCATCCGCGACCGGCTGACCCGGGGCGGCAACTGGGCGGTCTATCCGCCCAACCCCTACGGACCGAAGACGCTGAACTATTTCGCCAAGCTGCCCAATCCGTCGCCGCCGTCGCGCGACAACTGGCTGGGCACCGACGACCGGGGACGCGACCTGCTGGCGCAGCTGGTCTACGGCTTCCGCATCAGCGTCCTCTTCGCGCTGGCGCTGACCGCCATCGGCACCGTCCTGGGGGTGGCGACCGGCGCGCTGCAGGGGTATTTCGGGGGGCGCACCGACCTGGCCTTCCAGCGCTTCATCGAAATCTGGGGCTCGATGCCCGAGCTCTACCTGCTGATCATCTTCAGCGCCATCTTCGCGCCGAGCATCTCGCTGCTGCTGGTGCTGCTGAGCCTGTTCGGCTGGATGGGCCTGTCGGACTATGTCCGGGCCGAATTCCTGCGCAACCGCCAGCTCGACTACGTGAAGGCCGCACGGGCGCTGGGCGTGGGCAACTGGCAGATCATCCGCCGCCACATCCTGCCCAACAGCATGACGCCGGTGGTCACTTTCCTGCCGTTCCGCATGAGCGCGGCGGTGCTGGCGCTGGCTTCGCTCGACTTCCTCGGCCTGGGCGTGCCGCCGGGCACGCCGTCGCTGGGCGAACTCCTCAACCAGGGCAAGGCCAACGTCGACGCCTGGTGGATCTCCATCTTCACCTTTCTGGCGCTGGTGCTCACGCTGCTGCTGCTGACCTTCATGGGCGACGCGCTGCGCGATGCGCTCGATCCGCGAAAGGCCGAGCGATGAGCGCGTCGGAACACCGCCCGATGCCCGGTCCCGACGGCCAGGCCTCGCTGGACGAGCAGCTGCTGGTGGTCCGCGGCCTGCGGGTCGGCTTCTCCGGCCAGGAAGTGGTCCATGGCGTGGATTTCACCGTGCGGCCCGGCGAGAAGCTGGCGCTGGTGGGCGAATCCGGTTCCGGCAAGACCGTCACCGCGCTCAGCCTGCTGCGCCTGGTGCCCGACGCCGACTACGCGGGCAGCGCCCTGCTGGCGGGCGGCGAGTCGCGCACCGGCGTGCGCGACCTGCTCGCCCTGTCCGAACGCGAACTGCGCGGCATCCGCGGGCGCGAGATCGCGATGATCTTCCAGGAGCCGATGACCGCCTTCAATCCGCTCTACACCGTCGGCGATCAGATCGCCGAGGTCGTGCAGCTGAAACTCGGCCTGGCCGGCGCGGAATCTTCGCGTCTAGCTATTCAATTGCTAGCGGATACCGGGATTCCGGAGCCGGAGCGGCGGGCGCGCTCCTACCCGCACCAGCTCTCGGGCGGCCAGCGGCAGCGGGCGATGATCGCGATGGCGCTGGCCTGCAAGCCGCGGCTGCTGCTCGCCGACGAACCCACCACCGCGCTGGACGTCACCCTGCGGACGCAGATCCTCGACCTGCTCGACCGGTTGCAGCGCAGCCACGGCATGGCCGTGCTGCTGATCACCCACGACCTGCAGATGGTGCGGCGTTTCGCCGACCGGGTGGCGGTGATGGAGCACGGACGCATCGTGGAGCAGGGCACCGTGGCCGAGGTGTTCTCCCGGCCCCGCCATCCCTATACCCGCGAGCTGCTCGACAGCCGGCCGCAGCGCGGCGTGGAGGATGCGGCCGCTTCTGCGTCGGCGACCGGCGCCACGCCCGTCCTCGAGGCCGACAACCTGCAGGTGCGCTATCCGATCGCCGTGCCCGGCATCCGCGGCTGGTGGAAGCGCGGCGCCTTCGTGGCCGTGCGGGACGCGGCGTTCCGGCTGCTGCCGGGGCGGACCCTGGGCGTGGTCGGCGAATCGGGCTCGGGCAAATCCACGCTGGCGCTGGCCGCGCTCGGCCTGCAGGCGCACGACGGCCGGCTGGAAATCATGGGGCAGGGCTGGGGCACGGACGGTGCGCGCGGGGACCGCGCCCTGCGCCGGCGGATGCAGGTGGTGTTCCAGGATCCGTTCTCCTCGCTGTCGCCGCGCCTGTCGGTCGGCCAGATCGTCGAGGAAGGCCTGCTGGTGCATGCGCCCGAACTGGGCCCGGCGGCCCGGCGCGAGCGGGTACGGGCGGCCCTCGCCGACGTGGGCATGGCCGAGGACCGGTTCCCGGGCCTGCTCGACCGCTATCCGCACGCCTTCTCGGGCGGCCAGCGCCAGCGCCTGGCGATCGCCCGCGCGCTGATCGTCGAGCCGTCGCTGCTGGTGCTCGACGAGCCCACCAGCGCGCTCGACGCCACCATCCAGAAGCAGGTCCTGGCGCTGCTCCAGCGCCTGCAGCGCGAGCGCGGCTTGGCCTACCTGCTCATCACCCACGACATCGACGTGATCCGCGCGATGGCGCACGAGGTGATGGTGATGCGCGCCGGCGAGGTGGTCGAGTCCGGGCCGGTCGCGCAGGTGCTGCTGGCGCCCCGGCAGGACTACACCCGCGAATTGGTCCGCGCCGCGGAGGCGGGGTAGGATCGCGACGATGCAAGAGCACGTTTTCCAGGCCTCCGCGCCCGATCCGCAGGCCGCGGCAGGCCGTTGGCACGCCGTCTGCCTGTGTGCCGAATGGTGCGGCGTCTGCCGCCAGTACCGTGCCGACTTCGAAAGCCTGTCGTCGCGGTTTCCCGATATCGCTTTCGTGTGGGTCGATGTCGAGGACGAGGCCGACCTGGCGGGCGACATCGACATCGAGACCTTTCCTTCGCTGGTCATCGCCGATGGGGAAGGCGCCGTGCGATTCGCCGGGCCCCTGACTCCGCAGCCTGAGGTGCTGGCGCGGCTGATCGGCAGCCTGCGGTCCGCGCCTGCCGCGAGCGCTGCCGTCGGCAACGTGGACGCCGCAAGCGATTTCGGCGCGATGCTGGAGCGCCTGCGCCACCGGTCGGACCGGGCCTGAAACACGGCCCGTTCCCAGTCCGTGCGAAGCTGCCGCCTTGCTGGGCGCGGCATATCCACGCTATAATTGGTACTTCACGGCCAGACGGGCGGGTTACCACCGCCCGTTTTTTTTGGCCGTTTGGTTTTTGACGACCGCGATTTGGCATGCGAAGTCCCTGGAAAAACAGGTGCGTTTCCTCCAGATGGCGAAGACCGCCCCGGGTGCTCCTGCATCCACGGCATTCACTTATTCCTGGAAAAACGGCTCAACCACGTGGCACTGCAGCAAATCGTCGAACAAACCGTCGCCGGACTCGGCTACGACCTGGTGGAGATCGAACGCTCCGCTGGAGGCCTGCTGCGTATCACCATCGACCTGCCGTGGTCTGCCCCCCCGGAAGAAGGCGCGGCGGTGCCCGAGCCTTTCGTCACGGTCGAAGACTGCGAAAAAGTCACGCGCCAGCTGCAGTTCGCGCTGGAAGTGGATGCGGTCGACTACAAGCGGCTGGAAGTGTCCTCGCCCGGCATCGACCGCCCGTTGCGCCACCAACAGGATTTCGAACGTTTCGCCGGCCACGTGGTCGACATCACGCTCCGCGCTCCGCTGGGCGCAGCCGCTGCCGCGGGCGGAACGGTCAATGCCAATCGCAAGAAATTCCGCGGCACGCTGGAGCGCCTGCCCGACGCGCCGGACGACCGGGCCGATGCGGGTGCGCCCGCCGGGCCGCGCTGGCAGATCGTCTGGAGCGACGAGCCGCCGCCCAAGCCCGGCCAGCGCGTCAGCCGCAAGCGCGCGCCGCCGACGCTGCAGGCACTCGGTTTCACGCTCGACGAATTGCGCGAAGCGCGGCTTGCACCGATTGTGGATTTCAAGGGGCGCAACCCGGGAAATGCTCTTGACGCGGAGTGATCCCGTATCGCACCCCGGGTCGCAGGAGACCGGCGCCTGCGCCGCATGCCAGCGCAGGCATGCGGACCCAGGCCCCGAAGCACTTGTTCAGGATAGGAGAGTAATCGCATGAATCGCGAATTGTTGATGTTGGTGGAAGCCATTTCGCGCGAGAAGAACGTCGAGCGCGACGTGGTGTTCGGCGCAGTGGAATCCGCGCTCGCGCAAGCAACCAAGAAGCTCTACCAGGGCGATGTGGATATCCGCGTGGCGATCGACCGCGACAGCGGCAACTACGAGACTTTCCGTCGCTGGCATGTCGTGCCCGACGAGGCCGGACTGCAACTGCCCGACCAGGAAATCCTGCTGTTCGAAGCCAAGGAACAGATTTCCGACATCGAGGTGGACGAATACATCGAGGAAGGCGTCGATTCGGTGCCCATCGGCCGCATCGGCGCCATGGCCGCCAAGCAGGTCATCCTGCAGAAGATCCGCGACGCCGAGCGCGAGATGCTGCTCAACGACTTCATGTCGCGCGGCGACAAGATCTTCGTCGGTGCCGTCAAGCGCATGGACAAGGGCGACATCATCGTCGAGTCCGGGCGTGTCGAAGGCCGCCTGCGCCGCAGCGAGATGATCCCCAAGGAAAACCTCCGCAACGGGGACCGCGTGCGGGCCATGATCATGGAGGTCGACCTCACCCTGCGCGGCGCGCCGATCATCCTGTCGCGCTCCGCGCCGGAATTCATGGTCGAGCTGTTCCGCCAGGAAGTGCCCGAGATCGAGCAGGGCCTGCTCGAGATCAAGTCCTGCGCCCGTGACGCCGGTTCGCGCGCCAAGATCGCCGTGCTGTCGCACGACAAGCGGGTCGATCCGATCGGCACCTGCGTCGGCGTTCGCGGCACCCGGGTCAACGCGGTCACCAACGAGCTGGCCGGCGAGCGGGTCGACATCGTGCTGTGGAGCGAGGATCCGGCCCAGTTCGTGATCGGCGCGCTGGCTCCCGCCAACGTCAGCTCGATCGTGGTCGACGAGGAACGCCATGCGATGGACGTGGTGGTGGACGAGGAGAACCTCGCCATCGCCATCGGCCGCGGCGGACAGAACGTCCGTCTCGCGTCCGACCTGACCGGCTGGAAGATCAACATCATGGACGCGGCCGAGTCGGCGCAGAAGCTGGCCGACGAGACCAGCGGCAGCCGCCGCCTGTTCATGGAAAAACTCGATGTGGACGAGGAAATCGCCGACATCCTGATCTCCGAGGGCTTCACCAGCCTGGAAGAGATCGCCTACGTTCCGCTGCAGGAAATGCTGGAGATCGAGAGCTTCGACGAAGACACGGTCAACGAGCTGCGTTCCCGCGCCAAGGACGTGCTGCTGACGCAGGAAATCGCCCGCGAGGAAAACGCCGGTGGCGTATCGCAGGACCTGCGCGACCTCGAAGGTCTGACGGCCGAGCACATTGCCCAGCTCGCTGCGGCAGGCGTGAATACGCGCGACGACCTGGCCGACCTGGCCATCGACGAGTTGACCGACATCACCGGCCATTCCGCCGATGACGCCAAGGCGCTCATCCTGAAGGCCCGCGAACACTGGTTCGCCGACCAAGCGTGACGATCATGGAGATCCGAAAAGAATATGTCCAGCATTACCGTAGCCGAGTTCGCAACCGAACTCAAGAAGTCCACTGACACCCTGATCGAGCAGTTGAAGTCGGCCGGGGTGGCCAAGTCCACCGCGTCCGACGTCCTCACCGACGGCGACAAGCAGAAGCTCCTGGGATACCTCCAGGCCAGCCACGGCACCGCGGCCGCAGGCCGCAAGATCACCCTGGTGAAGAAATCCACCAGCGAGATCAAGCAGGCCGACTCCAGCGGCCGGGCCCGTACCATCCAGGTCGAGGTGCGCAAGAAGCGCACCTTCATCAAGCGCGACGATCCCGCCGACGTGTCCGACGAATCCACGGCCGCTCCCGCGCCGATGGCGGCTCCGCTGCCCGTGCCGGCACAGGCGCAGGCTTCCGAACCGGCGGTCGACCAGACCGAACTGGTGCGTCGCGAACAGGATGCCCGCCGCCAGGCCGAGTCGATCCGCAGCGAGGAAGTCGAGCTGGCCGGCAAGCGGCGCGAACGCGAGGAACGCGAGCGCCGCGACCGCGAGGCCGAGGAACGTGCCGCGGCCTACGCCGCGCAGGAAGTCCAGCGTCGCGCCCAGGTGAATGCTGAGAAGGCCGAGCAGACCCGCGAGCAGGCCGAGTTCGCCGCCGCACGCGCAAAGGCTCAGGCCGAAGCCCGCCAGAAGGCGGAGGACGAGTCGCGTGCCCGCGCCGCCGAGGAATCCGCCCGTGCCAACGACCTCGAGGCGCGCCGCCGCAAGGCCGAAGCCGAGGCCGCCGCCATCCGTTCGATGATGGCCACGCCCAAGAAGGTGCTGGTCGCGAAGAAGCCCGAGGAGCCCAAGCCGGTGGCCAAGCCTGTCGATGCCAAGGCGGGCGTCAAGGGCACTCTGCACAAGCCGACCGTGGCACCGGGCGCGGCCCGTCCCGCCGTGGGCGCACCGGGCGCCGGCAAGGAAGTCAAGTCCGCCAAGCTGTCGTCCAGCTGGGCCGGCGACCCGGCCAAGAAGAAGGAAATCAAGACCCGCGGCGACAGCAGCGGCGGCGTGGGCCGCGGCGGCTGGCGCGGTGCGCCGCGCGGCGGCAGCCGCCGTGGCGGCGACCGCCACGGCCGCGAGGAGTTCTCGCAGTCCGCACCGGCCGAGCAGCGCATCATCGAGGTGCACGTGCCCGAGACCATCACGGTCGCCGAACTGGCGCACAAGATGTCCATCAAGGCATCCGAAGTGATCAAGGCGCTGATGAAGATGGGCCAGATGGTCACCATCAACCAGCCGCTCGACCAGGACACCGCGATGATCGTGGTGGAAGAACTCGGCCATACCGCCGTGGTCGCCGCGCTGGACGATCCGGAAGCCTTCACCGACGAGGACGCGACCGCCAACCAGGCCGAGTCCCTGCCGCGCGCTCCGGTCGTGACCGTCATGGGCCACGTGGACCACGGCAAGACCTCGCTGCTGGACTACATCCGGCGCGCCAAGGTGGCGTCCGGCGAAGCCGGCGGCATCACGCAGCACATCGGCGCCTACCACGTCGAGACCGAGCGCGGCATGGTGTCCTTCCTGGACACCCCGGGCCACGAGGCGTTCACCGCCATGCGTGCCCGCGGCGCCCAGGCGACCGACATCGTGATCCTGGTGGTGGCGGCCGACGACGGCGTCATGCCGCAGACCAAGGAAGCCATCAAGCATGCGAAGGCGGCCGGCGTGCCGATCGTCGTCGCGGTCAACAAGATCGACAAGCCGGATTCCAATCCGGAACGCGTCAAGCAGGAACTGGTGGTCGAAGAGGTCGTGCCCGAAGAGTACGGCGGCGACGCGCCCTTCGTCAGCGTCTCGGCCAAGACCGGCCAGGGCATCGACGAACTGCTGGAGCAGGTGCTGCTGCAGGCCGAGGTGCTGGAGCTCAAGGCACCGGTCGATGCGCCGGCCAAGGGCCTGGTCATCGAAGCGCAGCTCGACAAGGGCCGCGGTCCGGTGGCCACGGTGCTGGTCCAGGCCGGTACCCTCAAGACCGGCGACATCGTGCTGGCGGGCTCGACCTACGGCCGCGTCCGTGCCATGACCGACGAGAACGGCAAGCCAACCAAGTCGGCCGGCCCGTCGATCCCGGTCGAGATCCAGGGCCTGACCGAAGTGCCGCAGGCCGGCGACGAATTCCAGGTGCTGAGCGACGAGCGCCGCGCCCGGGAAGTCGCGACCTACCGCGCCGGCAAGTTCCACAACACCAAGCTGGCCCGCCAGCAGGCGGCGAAGCTGGAGAACATGTTCTCCGACATCGGCGCCGGCGAAGTCAAGAAGCTGCCGGTCATCATCAAGGCCGACGTGCAGGGCTCGCAGGAGGCGCTGGCCGCGTCGCTGCTCAAGCTCTCGACCGACGAGGTCAAGGTGCAGATGGTGTACGCCGCGGTGGGCGGCATCAGCGAGTCCGACATCAACCTGGCGATCGCGTCCAAGGCCGTCGTGATCGGCTTCAACGTGCGGGCGGATGCCGGCGCGCGGAAGCTGGCCGAAGGCAACGGCGTGGACATCCACTACTACAACATCATCTACGACGCCGTGGACGAGTTGCGGGCAGCGATGTCGGGCATGTTGGCGCCGGAGCAGCGCGAAGAGGTCATCGGCACGGCCGAGATCCGCACCGTGTTCGTGGCATCCAAGATCGGTACGGTCGCGGGTTCCTACATCACGTCGGGCCAGGTCACCCGCAACGCACGCTTCCGCCTGCTGCGCGAGAACATTGTCATCTACACGGGCGACGTCGAGTCGGTCAAGCGTCTCAAGGACGATGTCCGCGAAGTCAAGGAAGGCTTCGAGTGCGGTATCAAGCTGCGCAACTACAACGACATCAAGGAAGGCGATCAACTCGAGTTCTTCGAGATCAAGGAGATCGCGCGTACCCTGTGAGTGCCGCGCGCGCGGCGTCGCCGGTCCCTTCGGGGCCGGGACGCCGCGTTCCGTCGCTTGCCGTGCCTTGCCATGCCCAAGAAATCCACGACCCCCAACCGCAGCTTCAAGGTTGCCGACCAGATCCAGCGCGATCTGACGGAACTGATCGCGCGCGAACTCAAGGACCCCCGCGTCGGGATGGTGACCATCCAGGCGGTGGAGGTCACACCCGACTACGCGCATGCGAAGGTGTTCTTCAGCGTGCTCGTGGGCGAACCGCAGGTCTGCGAGCTGGCCTTGAACCAGGCGGCAGGCTTCCTGCGCAACGGCCTGTTCAAGCGCCTGCACATCCATACCGTGCCGACGCTGCATTTCCAGTTCGACCGCACCACCGAACGCGCCGCCGACATGAACGCGCTGATCGCGCGCGCCGTCGCGTCCCGCGCCCAGGACGACTGAGCCCATGAACGCGCCACGTGCACGGGTTGCAAGGCGCCCCGTGCATGGGGTGCTGCTGCTCGACAAGCCCCTTGGCTGGTCGAGCAACGACGCACTGCAGAAAGCCAAGTGGCTGCTGCGGGCGGAAAAGGCCGGCCATACCGGAACGCTCGATCCTCTGGCGACCGGCGTGCTGCCGTTGTGCTTCGGCGCGGCGACCAAATTCAGCCAGCTGCAGCTCGAAGCCGAGAAATCCTACGAGGCCGTGGTGCGCCTGGGCGTGAAGACCACGACCGGCGATGCGGAAGGCGAGGTCCTGCAGGAGCGTCCGGTCGATCCGGTCGTCTTCTCGGACGGCACGCTCGACGCGGTGCTACGCCGCTTCACCGGTCCGATCCGGCAGGTGCCGCCGATGCACAGCGCGCTCAAGAAGGACGGCAAGGCGCTTTACGAGTACGCCCGGGCGGGCATCGAGGTCGAACGCCCCGCGCGCGACGTCGAGATCCGCGCCCTGGAACTGCTGGAAGCCCAAGTGGAACCTGGGCAGTACGCTATCAAAATCGCAGTAACCTGCACCAAGGGCACCTACATCCGAACCCTGGGCGAGGACATCGCCGAGGCGCTCGGCTGCGGCGGCCACCTGACGTCGCTCCGGCGCACCGCCACCGGCGGCATCGGCCTGGCAGGATGCGTGACGCTGGCGCGACTGGAGTCCATGCAGGAGGCGGAGCGCCTAGCCTGCCTGCATCCGGTCCAGTCGCTGCTGGCCGACCATGCCGCCGTCACGCTGGACGGCGACAATGCCGGCCGTTTCCTGTCGGGCGTGCGCCGGCGCGGCCTGTGGCCGGACGCCGATCCGGTCGCCGTCTACGGCGATGCGCCCCGTGCGTTGCTGGGCACCGGCCAGGTGCGGGCCGGCGAACTGATCCCCGGGCGGCTGTTGAGCCCGATCGAAATTCAACAGATTTTGGAAAACACGCCACGCGATGCCATTCCGGCCCGCGGCATCGACATCGAGAAAGAAAGCCTATGAGCAAGCAAATCCGCAACATCGCCATCATCGCCCACGTCGACCATGGCAAGACCACGATGGTCGACCAGCTGCTGCGCCAGTCCGGCACCTTCGCCGACCACGAGAAGGTCGTCGACACGGTGATGGACAACAACGCGATCGAAAAGGAACGCGGCATCACGATCCTGGCCAAGAACTGCGCCGTCACCTGGCAGGGCACCCACATCAACATCGTCGACACCCCGGGCCACGCGGACTTCGGCGGCGAGGTCGAGCGCGCCCTGTCCATGGTGGACGGCGTGGTGCTGCTGATCGACGCCCAGGAAGGCCCGATGCCGCAGACCCGCTTCGTGACCAAGAAGGCGCTGGCCCTCGGCCTCAAGCCGATCCTGGTGGTGAACAAGGTCGACAAGCCGGGCGCCAACCCCGACAAGGTGGTGAACGCCGCCTTCGACCTGTTCGACAAGCTCGGCGCGACCGACGAGCAACTCGACTTCCCCGTCGTCTACGCCTCGGGCATCAACGGCTGGTCGTCGCTCGAAGAAGGCGCGCCGGGCGAGCAGTGGGGTCCCGACATGTCGGCCCTGTTCAACACGGTCCTGGCGCATGTGCCGTCGCAGAAGGGCGATCCGGACGCGCCGCTGCAGCTGCAGATCTCCGCGCTCGATTTCTCGACCTTCGTCGGCCGCATCGGCGTGGGCCGCATCAGCCAGGGCACGATCAAGCCGATGATGGACGTGGTCGTCATGGAAGGTCCGGACGGCAAGGCCGTCAGGGGCCGTGTCAACCAGGTGCTGACCTTCCAGGGCCTGGAGCGCGTGCAGGCCACCGAGGCCGGCCCGGGCGAGATCGTGCTGATCAACGGCCTGGGCGACATCGGCATCGGCGTCACCATCACCGACCCGGCCAATCCGGCGCCGCTGCCGATGCTCAAGGTCGACGAGCCGACGCTGACCATGAACTTCTGCGTGAACACCAGCCCGCTGGCCGGCCGCGAAGGCAAGTTCGTCACCAGCCGCCAGATCTGGGACCGCCTGCAGAAGGAACTGCAGCACAACGTCGCGCTGCGCGTGAACGAGACCGACGAAGAAGGCGTCTTCGAAGTGATGGGCCGCGGCGAACTGCACCTGACCATCCTGCTGGAGAACATGCGCCGCGAAGGCTACGAGATGGCCGTGTCCAAGCCGCGCGTGGTGTTCCGCGACGTGGACGGCGTGCGCCACGAGCCGATCGAGCTGGTGACGGCCGATATCGAGGAAGGCCACCAGGGCGGCGTGATGCAGGCCCTGGGCGAGCGCAAGGGCGAGCTGGTCAACATGGAATCGGACGGCCGCGGCCGGGTCCGCCTGGAATACCGCATTCCGGCGCGGGGCCTGATCGGCTTCACCAACGAATTCCTGAACCTGACCCGCGGCTCGGGCCTGATCTCGAACATCTTCGACAGCTACGAGCCGCACAAGGGCGAGATCGGCAGCCGCAAGAACGGCGTGCTGATTTCGATGGACGACGGCGAGATCTTCACCTACGCGCTGGGCAAGCTCGACGACCGCGGCCGCATGTTCGTCAAGGCCAACGATCCGGTGTACGAAGGCATGATCGTCGGCATCCACAGCCGCGACAACGATCTGGTGGTCAACGCCACCCGCACGAAGCAGCTGACCAACTTCCGTGTTTCCGGCAAGGAAGACGCGATCAAGATCACGCCCCCGATCGACCTCACGCTGGAATACGGCGTGGAATTCATCGAGGACGACGAGCTGGTCGAAATCACGCCGAAGAGCGTTCGCCTGCGCAAGCGCCACCTGAAGGAGCATGAGCGCAAGCGCGCTTCGCGCGAAGGCTGATGCCTCTGGAGTGATCGTCGGCGGTACCAGCGGTACCGGCGGTATTCCGGATTCCTACGAAAAAGCGTCCTGCGGGACGCTTTTTTCATGGGCGGCGTGCAGGAGAGGCCGCGCTCAGCGGGATGCGCCCGCGGCCACGCGCCACACGATGTTGCCGACGTCGTCGGCCACCAGCAGGGCGCCGCGCTTGTCCACCGCGACGCCGACCGGCCGGCCGCGGGCGTTCCCGTCGCCGTCGACGAAATCGGTCAGGACATCGACGGGCTGGCCTTGCGGCTTGCCGTTGGCGAAGGGCACGAAGACGACCTTGTAGCCGCTGCGCGGCTTGCGGTTCCACGAGCCGTGCAGGCCGACGAACGCACCGTCGGCCATCGTCGCCGGCAGCAGGGCGCCGTTGTTGGCGAAGGCCAGGCCGAGCGGCGCCACATGCGACCCCAGGCCGTAGTCCGGCACCACCGAACGCGCGACCAGTTCGGGCTTCTGCGGCTGGATGCGGTTGTCCACATGGTTGCCCCAGTAGCTGTAGGGCCAGCCGTAGAAGGCGCCGTCCTTGACCGAGGTCAGGTAGTCGGGCACCAGGTCGCTGCCGATCTCGTCGCGCTCGTTGACGACCGTCCACAGGGCGCCCGTCGTCGGTTCCCAGCCCAGGCCGTTGGGATTGCGCAGGCCCGAGGCGAAGATCCGGTGCTCGCCGGTGGCCGCCTGGATCTCCCAGACGGCGGCGCGGCCCTGTTCGGCCTCCATGCCGTTCTCGCCGACGTTGCTGTTGGAGCCCACCGTCACATAGAGACGCGCGCCGTCGGCGCTGGCGACGATGTTCTTGGTCCAGTGGTGGTTGATGCCGGCCGGCAGGTCCACCAGCTTGGTCGGCGTGGCCGCGATGCTGGTCTGGCCGGCGGCGTACGGCACCTTCACCACCGCATCGGCGTTGGCGATGTAGAGCGTGTCGCCCACCAGCACCATGCCGAAGGGCGAGGTGAGCTTGTCGAGGAAGACGGTCTTGGTCTCCGCCACGCCGTCGCCGTCCGCGTCGCGCAGCAGGCTGATGCGGTTCGCGCTCGGTGCCTTGGCGCCGGCGCGCTTCATCACCAGGCCCTGCACCCAGCCCTTGATGCCGCCCGAGTCGGTTCCGGCCGGCTTGGGCGGCGCGTTGCTTTCGGCGACCAGCACATCGCCGTTGGGCAGGACATACAGCCAGCGGGGGTGTTCCAGGCCTTCGGCAAAACGCTGGACCGCGGTGCCGGCGACCGGTGTGGGCGCGGTGCCGGCCGCCCAGCTGGTGGCCGGCGCGATATGGAGTGTCGGAACGAGCGTTTTCTTCGGTTCCGGCAAGGTGGGCGACGGACCGATCCCTGCGGATTCCGGCAGTTTGGACGTGTCGCCGCAGGCGGAGAGGAGGACGGCGGCGGATACCGCGATCGCGGTCAGGACGAGGCGGGGAGGGATGGAGGTCAGGGCCATGGCGTCGGTGCGGAGGTCCCGGCATCCGGGGCGGACGCCGTAGGGTTCGACTGTTTCACAGCATGGAAGCCGGACCTGTAAGCAATCGGCGCGATCGTGACCGAGCCGCGCGCCGGGGCCGCGACGGGCGGGGCGCTGTCGCGCTCAGCCGCGCTCAGCCGCGGTCGGACTGCGGCAGCACCGATTCCGACGGGACCCGCCGGACGTCCACCTGCGCGATGCGCCGTCCGTCCATCACCAGGACCTGGAACCGCAGGTCGCGGTCCTCGATGACCTGGCCCGGTGCGGGCAGCTGCCCCAGCCGGGCCAGCAGGAAGCCCGCCAGCGTGTTGTAGTCGTCGCCGTCGTCCACCAGGTGCGGCGTTTCCAGCACCTGCTCCAGCGTGTGCAGGTCGGTCAGGCCGTTGACGATCCAGTGCTCCGGTCCCTGGGACTGGATGTCGGGGACTTCGCCTTCGTTCGGGAATTCGCCGGCGATCGCCTCGAACAGATCGATCGGGGTGACCAGCCCGAGGATGGTGCCGTACTCGTCGCTGACCAGCGCCATCCGGCCGCGCGACTGCCGCAGCAGTTCCATCAGCTTGATGACGCTGAGCGATTCCGGCACCACCAGGGGCGCGCGCAGCATGTCGTCGTCGTCGATGGTGCCGCCGGTCAGCAGGCTGGTCACCAGATCGGTCGTGCGCGCGATGCCGACCACCTTGTCGAGTTCGCCCCGGCAGACCGGCAGCAGGCTGTGGCTGGCGGCGGTGAGCTGCTTGCGCAGGGTCTCGGCATCCTCCTGCATGTCCACCCACTCGATATCGGCGCGGGGCGTCATCACCGAGTGGATCGAGCGCTCGGCCAGGGTCAGCACACCGGTCACCATGTTGCGTTCCTCGATGCCGAAGGTCGGCGGGGCGGCCGAGGACGGGCCCGCGTCGGCGGCCTCGCCCGGGGCCTGGGGCGCCTTGCGCACCGAGCCGCCCAGCAGCCGGAAGATCGATTCGGCGGTGCGGTCCCGCAGCGGGATGCGGGCCTGGTGCCGCAGGATGTTGCGCCGCGCCAGCTGGTTCAGGAATTCGATCATGATCGAGAAACCGATGGCCGCGTACAGGTAGCCCTTCGGCAGGTGGAAGCCGAAGGCTTCCGCGACCAGCGACAGGCCGATCATCAGCAGGAAGCTCAGGCACAGGACGACCACCGTCGGATGCGCATTGACGAAGCGCGTCAGCGGCTTGGAGGCCAGCAGCATCACCGCGATGGCGATGACGACGGCGGCCATCATCACCGGCAGATGCTCCACCATGCCGACGGCGGTGATGACCGAATCGAGCGAGAACACCGCATCCAGCACCACGATCTGCGTGACCACGAGGCCGAAGCTGGAGAAGCCCTTGTTGGTTTCCTGGACCGCGTCCATCCCTTCGAGCCGTTCGTGCAGTTCGGTGGTGGCCTTGAACAGCAGGAAGAATCCGCCCACCAGCAGGATCAGGTCGCGCGCCGACAGGGACAGCCGCCAGAACGAGACGATGGGCGTGGTCAGCGTGATCAGCCACGACATGACCGACAGCAGCCCCAGCCGCATGACCAGTGCGAGGCTCAGGCCCACGACGCGCGCCCGGTCGCGCTGGTGCGGCGGCAGCTTTTCCGCCAGGATGGCGATGAAGATCAGGTTGTCGATGCCGAGGACGATCTCGAGCACGATGAGCGTGAGCAGGCCGCCCCAGATCGCGGGGTCAGTGAGCCATTCCATGGGGTGATTCCGGGGAGCGTGGGAAAGGAGGAGCGTCGACGGTTGCGTGACGCGGTCGCCGCCGGTGGACGTCCGGGAGACGCGCAGGGACCGGGAAACGGCTGGCGGGAACAGGGGGAGGGCGCATGGGCCCTGACATCTTATCCGGTGGGTCCGACCGCTTCGCGACACGCCGTTGCGACCGGCGCGCGCGGCCGATTCTCCCCTGCCGGTGGCAGGCGGTCCCTGGTTCCCGCAGCGCGCGTGCCGCGCTTCGTCAGCGGCCCCGGCTCTTCATCGCGCGTTCGACCTCGCGCTTGCCTTCCCGGTCGCGGATGGTGTCGCGCTTGTCGTGCTCGGCCTTGCCCTTGGCCAGCGCGATCTCGCATTTCACCTTGCCCGCCTTCCAATGCAGGTTGAGCGGCACCAGGGTGTAGCCCTTCTGCTCGATCTTGCCGATCAGGCGGCGGATCTGCTCCTTGTGCAGCAGCAGCTTCTTGGTGCGCACCGCGTCCGGATTGACATGCGTGGACGCGCTGTTGAGCGGGTTGATCTGGCAGCCGAGCACGAAGAGCTCGCCATTGCGGATCACCACGTAGCCGTCGGTGAGCTGGACCTTGCCGGCGCGCAGGGACTTGACCTCCCAGCCTTCGAGCACCATGCCGGCCTCGAAACGTTCCTCGAAGAAATAGTTGTAGGCAGCCTTCTTGTTATCGGCGATGCGGGATTCGGTGTCGGGTTTCTTGGCCATGGGGATAGAGATGAGGCGGAGTCGGTTCGGTTCAAAGGCCTCAATACAATTCATTGCGCCCGAGGAACCCTAGATTCTATGAAAACCGTCAATAAGTCCGTCCTGATCTGGTACAGCCCGGAGGAAATGTTCAAGCTGGTCACCGCCGTGGACCAGTATCCGCAGTTCCTGCCGTGGTGCGACCGCACGCAGATCCTCGCTTCCGACTCCGAGGGCATGACCGCCGAGATCGGCATCGCCTTCGGAGGCATCCGGCAGACGTTCACCACGCGCAACACCCATGTGGAAGGGCGTGAGCTGCACATGCGCCTGGTCAAGGGGCCGTTCTCGCAGCTCGAAGGGGTCTGGCGCTTCCTGCCGGTGGGGGCGGGCGACGAGCGCGCCTGCAAGGTCGAACTGACGCTCAACTACGGCTTTGGCAACGCGGCGCTGGCTGCGGTGGTCGGCCCGGTGTTCGACCGGATCGCCGGCAGTCTGGTGGATGCGTTCGTGAAGCGCGCGGAAGATCTGTATGGCTGATGGCGGGCATGGCCCTGGCGCACGTATTCCGGTGACGGTCTGCGTGGCCCTCGGTCCCGGCCGCGTCGTGGAAGCCAGTCTGGCCGTGCGGGCAGGCGTCGATGTGTCCGAGGTGCTGAACGACCCGGCCGTGCGCGACCTGCTGCCCGCTGGCGGTGCGGGCACGGGCGCCGCGCCCGATGTCGGGATCTGGGGACGCCGCTGTGCCGTAACGCAGGCCGTGGCGGCCGGAGACCGGATCGAGATCTATCGTCCCCTGCGCGTGGACCCCATGACCGCACGACGCGAGCGGTTCAAAAGCCAGGGGGCCCGTGCGACCGGGCTGTTCGCGTCACGCGCCCCTGGCGGCGGGAAGCCTGCGGACTGAAGACGCGGCAGGCGCCGGATCCCTCGCGCATCGAGGATGGGAGCTTGAAACGGCTGCTCCGGCTCGCTCAGCGACATTCCTGCGCGATGGCGGCTTGAACGCGCTGCCCTTCGGCAGCACGGGCCGCGTCGTCGAGGACCACGCGCTCGCCCTGGGGGTTGAGTTGCGCGATGCGCATGCCGGAGTCGAGCGTGCGCTGCGCATCGCGCGCCTGCGCGCAGTTCTCCGCGCGCCTGCGTGCGTTCTGCTGCTCCTGCTGGCGTTGCCTGGCGAGTTCCGCATCGGCTGCGGCTTTCTTGCGGGCCTCCAGTTCCTCGTCGCGCGCCGGCGCCACGGGTTTCGGGGGAACTGCCGCGGCAGGAGGCGATTCCGCGTTCGACGCGCGGGGCGCGTTGGCGCCGGGCCGACGCAGGATGTTGCGCTCCGGGATGTCGCCGGGCGGCGGGCGGTCGCTGAATTCCTTGCGGCCGTCCCGGGTCCACTCCCATTGCGCATGACCGATCCCCGGCAGCAGAGCCGCCGCCGCCCAAACCAGAAGCAGTGCTTTCTTCATGGACGGGAGTCTAGCGGGAGCCTGCGGCAGAGGGTCGGCGGGCGCGGCCGAGCAGGCGCCACGCCCGGCTACAATCGATCTTTTGGAGCCTTTACATGCGCCTTCTTGGCAAAGCGCTCACCTTCGACGACGTGTTGCTGGTGCCCGCATTCTCCGAAGTCCTTCCCAAGGACACTTCCCTCGCTACCCGCTTTTCCCGCAACATCGCGGTGAACCTCCCGCTGGTCTCGGCCGCGATGGACACCGTGACCGAAGCGCGCCTGGCGATCGCCATCGCCCAGGAGGGCGGGATCGGCATCGTGCACAAGAACCTGACCGCCCAGGAGCAGGCGGCCCAGGTGCTGAAGGTCAAGCGCTACGAATCCGGCGTGCTGCGCGATCCGGTGGTCATCACGCCGGAACACACGGTGCTGCAGGTCATGCAGCTGTCCGACCAGCTGGGCGTGTCCGGATTCCCGGTGTGCGACGGAGGCCGGGTGGTCGGCCTCGTCACCGGACGCGACCTGCGTTTCGAGACGCGGCTGGACGTTCCGGTCCGCCAGATCATGACGCCGCGCGAGCGGCTGGTCACGGTACCGGAGGGCGCGAGCCTGGCCGACGCCAAGGCGCTGCTCAACCGGCACAAGCTCGAGCGCCTGCTGATCGTCAGCGAGGACGACCAGCTCAAGGGCCTGATCACCGTCAAGGACATCACCAAGCAGACCAGCTTCCCGAATGCCGCCCGCGATGCGCAGGGCCGGCTGCGCGTGGGCGCGGCGGTCGGCGTCGGCGAGGGCACCGAGGAGCGCGTCGAGGCGCTGGTCAAGGCCGGCGTGGATGCGATCGTGGTCGATACCGCCCACGGCCACAGCCGCGGCGTGATCGAGCGGGTGCGCTGGGTCAAGCAGAACTATCCGCAGATCGACGTGGTCGGCGGCAACATCGCCACCGGCGCGGCCGCGCTCGCGCTGGTCGAGGCGGGCGCCGATGCGGTCAAGGTCGGCATCGGCCCGGGCTCCATCTGCACCACCCGCATCGTGGCGGGTGTCGGGGTGCCCCAGATCATGGCCATCGACAACGTGGCGACCGCGCTGCGGGGCACGGGCGTGCCGCTGATCGCCGACGGCGGCGTCCGCTATTCGGGCGACATCGCCAAGGCGCTGGCCGCGGGCGCATCGACGGTGATGATGGGCGGCATGTTCGCCGGCACCGAGGAAGCGCCGGGCGAGGTCATCCTCTACCAGGGCCGCAGCTACAAGAGCTACCGCGGCATGGGCTCGATCGGCGCCATGCAGCAGGGCAGCGCGGACCGCTATTTCCAGGAGTCGTCCACCGGCAACCCCAGCGCGGACAAGCTGGTGCCCGAAGGCATTGAAGGCCGGGTGCCCTACAAGGGCTCGATGGTGTCGATCGTCTACCAGATGGCCGGCGGCGTGCGCGCCAGCATGGGGTACTGCGGTTGCGCCACGATCCAGGAGATGAACGAGAAAGCCGAGTTCGTCGAGATCACCGCGGCCGGCATCCGCGAGAGCCATGTGCACGACGTGCAGATCACCAAGGAAGCGCCGAACTACCGTGCCGATTGATCGCCCGTAGCGACTATGACCGCTGAAAAGGACCAGAATTTCTGGTCCTTTTTTCATTCCAAATTCAGTTCCGCGTAAAATTCAGGCCATAGTTTTCAAATTCTGGCCTTAATCATGCAAGCCGTTCCGATCCACCAGGCCAAGACCCAGCTGTCCGCGCTGATCGCCGCGGTGGAGCAGGGCGAGGACGTGGTGCTGACCCGCCACGGCAAGCGCGTCGCCCGGCTGGTCCGGGAGCCTGATGCGTTGCCGCCCAGCATCGAGGCGCGCCGTCAGGCGATCACCGCCGAACTGCAGGCCTTGCGCGCCAAGGTCGGTCCCCGCGGTGCCGCACTCCTGGATGACGACCGGATGCGCGATACGGCCCGTGCGGCGTTGGACCGGCGTGCCGCAGGCTGGACCGCGCCCCTGGCTCCGGAGGGCATTCCCCATGCTGGTGGTTGATGCCTCGGCCTTCGCCAGCTGGGCCTTCGCGCCCGAGGGCAGCGACCGGGTCTCCCAGGCGCTGATCCGCGTGATGACCGAGGAGGAACGCGCGACCAGCACCGCGCTCTTCCCGGTGGAGGCGCTGCATGTCGCCGGCATCGCCCTGGAATGCGGCCGCTTCTCGCCGGCCGCCCACCAGCATGTGCTGCGGCTGCTGGCGCGGCTTCCGGTCGCGCTGACGCCGATGCGGCTGTCCCCGCTCGAATTCTGGTCCTGGGCCCAGCCCCTGGGCCTGCTGCCCCAGGCCGCCACCTACCTGCGGCTCGCGCTCGACCTGCAGGCGCCCCTGGTCACCATGGACCCGCCGTTGCTGCGGGCTTGCCGCCAGCTCGACCATCCCGTCGTCACCGACCTTCCCTGATCCCCTCGCGACTCACCACCATGCATCAAAAAATCCTCATCCTCGATTTCGGATCGCAAGTCACGCAACTGATCGCGCGCCGCGTGCGCGAAGCCCATGTGTTCTGCGAAGTGCATCCCTGCGACGTGGACGATGCCTGGATCCGCGAATACGCCGCCGACGGCCTGCTCAAGGGCGTCATCCTGTCGGGCAGCCATGCCAGCGTCTACGAGGACACCACCGACAAGGCGCCGCAGGCCGTCTTCGACCTCGGCGTGCCGGTGCTGGGCATCTGCTACGGCATGCAGACCATGGCGCACCAGCTGGGCGGCAAGGTCGAGGGCGGGCACCAGCGCGAATTCGGTTTCGCCGAGGTGCGCGCCCACGGGCACACCCGCCTGCTGGCCGACCTGCAGGACTACGCGACGCCCGAAGGCCACGGCATGCTGCACGTCTGGATGAGCCACGGCGACAAGGTCACCGCGCTGCCGCCCGGCTTCAAGCTGATGGCCAGCACGCCCAGCTGCCCGATCGCCGGCATGGCCGACGAGGCGCGGGGCTTCTACGCGGTCCAGTTCCATCCCGAGGTCACCCACACCCGCCTCGGCGGCGACATCCTGCGCCGCTTCGTGCTGGACATCTGCGGCGCCAGCGCCGACTGGGTCATGGGCGACTACATCGCCGAGGCGGTCGAGAAGATCCGGGCCCAGGTCGGCGACGAGGAAGTCATCCTCGGGCTGTCCGGCGGCGTCGATTCGTCGGTGGCCGCGGCCCTGATCCACCGCGCCATCGGCGACCAGCTGATCTGCGTCTTCGTCGACCACGGCCTGCTGCGGCTCGACGAGGGCGCGATGGTCATGGAGATGTTCGCCGGCAAGCTGCACGCGAAGGTCGTCAAGGTCGATGCCAGCGAGATGTTCCTGCAGCAGCTCGCCGGCGTGTCCGAACCGGAGGCCAAGCGCAAGATCATCGGGCGCAGCTTCGTGGACGTCTTCAAGGCCGAGGCCGAACGCCTGAAGGCCGGCGCGGACGGCGCGCTCAAGGGCGCCCAGTGGCTGGCGCAGGGCACCATCTACCCCGACGTGATCGAGTCGGGCGGCGCCAAGAGCAAGAAGGCGGTCACCATCAAGAGCCACCACAACGTGGGCGGCCTGCCCGAGCAGCTGGGCCTAAAGCTGCTGGAGCCGCTGCGCGAACTCTTCAAGGACGAGGTCCGCGAACTGGGCGTGGCGCTCGGCCTGCCGCACGAGATGGTCTACCGCCATCCCTTCCCCGGCCCGGGCCTGGGCGTGCGCATCCTGGGCGAGGTCAAGAAGGAGTACGCCGACCTGCTGCGCCAGGCGGATGCGATCTTCATCGAAGAGCTGCGCAATTTCCGCGACGCCGAGACCGGCAAGACCTGGTACGAGCTGACCAGCCAGGCCTTCACCGTGTTCCTGCCGGTCAAGAGCGTGGGCGTGATGGGCGACGGCCGCACCTACGACTACGTGGTCGCGCTGCGCGCGGTGCAGACCAGCGATTTCATGACCGCCGACTGGGCGGAGCTGCCGTACGCGCTGCTCAAGAAGGTGTCCGGCCGGATCATCAACGAGGTGCGCGGCATCAACCGGGTGACCTACGACGTCAGCAGCAAGCCGCCCGCGACGATCGAATGGGAGTGAAACAGGGGCCTCACTGGGGCCTTCGCGGAGAGGCCTTTGCCAGTATCGAGGCCTATCGCTGGCTGGCACAACGGGTACGCGGTAGGTGTGACGACGGGAAACGGAGGTCGAATCGAAACCCTCCCGTTTGCTATGGAGACACCGCCTGGACATGATCAAGTGCTGCAGGGTATCTGCAGCGCTTCATTCTGTTGGTGAACGCGACCACGCTCAGGCCCTGCGCCCGGTCCACGAACCATGCGTGGCCGTAGGCGCCGCCCCAACGCCAGGTGCCCGTCGTCTCGGGCAATGCCGCACGCCGCGGATCCCGCAGCATCAAAAAGCCCAGGCCGAAACCGAAGCCCGGTGCGTCGGGCAGGTCCGGGCCGCCGGTCTGGTCGCGCCCCATCTCCTCGACCAGATCGCCGGGCAGCAGCGTGCCGCCGCCCTGGCGCAGCGTTTCCAGCAGCCGCAGCAGGTCGCCGGCGGTGCCCGCCATGCCGGCACCGCCCGAGGGAAAGGCCTGTGCATCGAAGATGCGGGAGGGGCTGTATGCGATGCCGACCGCGCCCTCGAACGGCAACGCCGTCTCGCCTTCTGACAACCGGCGCGGTCGCGGAGCCGCGTTGACGTAGGCCGTGGCCACACGCTGCGGATCGCGCGCAACGAAACCGGTGTCGCGCATGCCCAGCGGCCCGCTCATCAGTCGATGAACCGCCTGGTCCAACGGCGTGCCATGGATGCATTCGATCAGGGCCCCCGGCACGTCCGCCGCCAGCGAATAGCCCCAGGAGGTACCCGGCGCATTGCGCAACGGCACGCTGGCGATGCGGCGCGGGTTCTCCGCGAGGCCGATGCCCGAGGCGTCCATGCCGTCCGAGACACCGGCCCGGGCATAGGGGCCGTCCGCGTCGGCCTCGAAGAAGCGGTAGCCCAGGCCCGCCGTGTGGTTGAGCAACTGCCGGGTGGTGATGCGCGCCGGAGTTCCGTCGGGCATCGGCGGCTGGAACTCGGGCAGCCATCGGGCGATGTCTCCCTCCAGATCGAGCCGGCCTTGCGCGACGAGCACCAGTGCCGCCGTGGACACGACGGGCTTGCTTACCGAGGCCAGCCGAAAGCGTCGCCGAAGGTCCGGGCCTTTGTCGACTACTTGTGTGCCCATGTATTTCCGGCTTCGCAGGAAAAGCCATCGCCGCACGGTGCGTGATTTCAGTCCCACCCCGGTGAGTCCCAGCCGGTTGGCGCGGCGCATCACCCGATGGACGCAGCACTATGACCACGTGTCTCTCGGCGCCGCAGCACGTCGAGCCAGACCATCGGTAGCAGCCCCGGCGCCAGGGCGATCGTCACCGGCGGTGCCCGGTCGGCGACTGCCGTGTCCTGGCCCGGCGAGGCGGGGCCGCGAGCGAGCGCCACCAGCTTGGGGCTTGGAGCCGGCATTTCGCGGCCGGCCCCTGCTTCGCCTCAGGGCTTCGCCGGCAGCGCGAAAGCCATCACCAGGTCGCCCCGGTCGGGCGACTGGCGTGCGCCGCCGGCCGTGATCACCACGTACTGCCGTCCGGTCCTGGGCGACCGGTAGGTCATCGGGCCGCCTTGGCTGCCCACCGGCAGGCGGGCCTTCCAGGCCTCCCGGCCATCGCTGCTGTCGAAGGCGCGCAGGTAGTAGTCCTGCGTGCCGGCGATGAAGACCAGGCCGCCCTGCGTGGCCAGCGTGCCGCCCAGCGTCGGCATGCCGATGGGAATGGGCAGGTGCATCTTGATGCCCAGCGGACCGGTGTCCTGGACGGTGCCCACCGGTACCTGCCAGGCGATCCGGCGGGTTTTCAGGTCGATCGCGGTCAGGGTGCCGTAGGGCGGCGACTGGCACGGGATGCCCGCCACCGACAGGAAGCGGTTCTTGTTGACCGAGTACGGCGTGCCCTTGAGCGGCACCGCGCCCATGCCGGTGTTGACCGCTTCGCCGCCGCCGGCGGTCGCACCGCCGGCGGGGTTCGAGGGCACCATCTGCACCCACAAACCCAGGCGCATGTCGTTGGCGAAGAGGAAGCCGTGCACCGGATCGACGGAGAGCCCGCCCCAGTTCATGCCGCCGAGCGAGCCGGGGAAGCTGAGCGAGACGTCGGTGCCGGGCGCGGTGTACAGGCCGTCGTAGCGCATCTTCTTGAAGGCGATGCGGCACAGCAGCTGGTCGAAGGGCGTGGCGCCCCACATGTCGGCCTCGGTCAGGTGCTGCGCGCCGATCTGCGGCATGCCCGCCGACAGGGGCTGGGTGGCGGCATAGGGCTCGTTCGGGATGTCGGCCTTCTTCACCGGAATGTCCTTCACCTCCGTCAGCGGCCGGCCGGTGGCGCGGTCGAGCACGTAGATCTGGCCGGCCTTGGTGCCGATGGCCAGGGCCGGCACGGTGCCGCCGCCGTCCTTGGGGAAGTCGACGAAGCTGGGTTGCATCGGCAGGTCGAAGTCCCACAGGTCGTTGCGGACCGTCTGGTAGACCCACTTCTCGGCGCCGGTGGTGGCGTCCAGCGCCAGGATCGAGGCGCCGTACTTGTGGTTGAGCGCGGTGCGCTCGACGCCGTACAGGTCGGTGGACGGGCCGCCCATGGGCAGGTAGACGGTGTTCAGGGCCGCGTCGTAGCTCATCGGCGCCCAGCTGTTGGGGGTGCTGCGCGCGTAGGTCTTGCCGGCCGCGGGCGCCTGCCGGTCGGTCGGATTGCCGGGGTCGAAGGCCCAGCGCATCTGGCCGGTCGCCACGTCGAAGCCGCGAATCACGCCGCCGGGCATGTCGGCCTGGACGTTGTCGGCCACGCGTCCGCCCACCACGACCGTGGTGCCGGCCAGGAGCGGCGGCGAGGTCAGCTGGTAGAACGGGTCGGGCGCGGCGCCCAGCCCGGCCTTCAGGTCCACCTGGCCGTTCTGGCCGAAGCCCTGGCAGAAGGCGCCGGTGTCGGCGTCCACCGCGATCAGGCGGGCGTCGATGGTGTTGGTCAGCACGCGCCGCTGGCAGTTGGCGCTGGCGGGCAACGCCACCGGCGGGACGGGTGCGGCGCCGGCCGCGCTCGGCTGCTCCAGGGGCGCCGTGGCGTCGAAATACGCCAGCCCGCGGCAGCGTTGCCAGACCGAGGACTGGGCGTTGATCTCCTGCTTCCACAGCTCCTTGCCGGTGTCGGCGTCCAGCGCGATCAGGTTGTTGTGCGGCGTGCATAGGAAGACCCGGTCGCCCACCTGGAGCGGGGTCAGCTGGTCTTCCGCGCCGTTGCCGTTGCTGACCGCCACGTCGCCGGTGTGGTAGCTCCAGGCCACTTCGAGCTGCCCGACGTTGGCGCGGTTGATCTGGTCCAGTGCCGCGAAGCGGCTGCCGCCCGCGGTGTTGCCGTAGTGCTGCCAGTCCTTCTGCATGCGGGCCGGGTCCACCGGCGTCATGCCGGGGCCGCTGCCGTGGGCCGCGACGGTGGGGTGCGGGACGAACATGCCGCCGACGGACGCCGCCAGGGCCACGGCCAGCACCGCGGCGAGGCCGAAGGCGCCGCGGCCGCGCACCGTCGGCAGGGCCGGGTAGGCCAGCAGCACCAGCAGCGCCAGCACGCCCAGCGCGAACAGGCGCGAGAACAGCGGCCAGAACACCCAGCCGGCGTCCGCCACCGCCCAGACGGCGCTGGCGGCCAGCGTCAGTCCGTACAGCCAGGCGCCGGCGGGCCGTCCGCGCCAGAGCAGCGCGCCGGCGATCAGCATCGCCAGTCCGGCGATCGCGAAGTACCAGCTGCCGCCCAGCGTGGCGAGGTAGCCCCCGCCGAGCAGGAACGCGAGTCCGAACAGGATGCTGAGTCCGCCGACGGCCCGGTAGGCCCAGCGTGCGGTTCGGTGCGGAGTCCGCGCGGTGGCGCGATGGTGGAGGTCAGGCATGCGAATTCCTTGTTATGTGTGTGATCTCTGCGGAAATGCCGATGGCGCACGGTCCCGAAAGAGCGTGCGAGGGAGGGGTCGGGTATCGACACTGCGGTGTCGGGCGGCTCGGAAAGCCCAGGCAGCGGAGTGCCTGGTCGAGCGCGGGAAGGCGGGACATCGACGCGTCGCGACTCGTCATGCGGTCCGGGTCGGCCGGGCATCCCCCGGCCGATCCGGCAGATGCCTCCCGTATCAGTTCGCTAGTGCGGCGATGCCGGCCTTGGCGATCTGGACGTCCTCGGTCGACTTGACGCCGCTGACGCCCACGGCGCCGATCACCGAGCCGTCCTTGACGATCGGCACGCCGCCTTCGAGCAGGCCCTCGATGGTCGGCGCGGTCAGGAACGCGGTGCGGCCGCCGTTGATGATGTCTTCGTAGACCTTGGTTTCGCGCTGGCCCAGGGCGGCGGTGTGCGCCTTGGCCGGAGCGATGTGGGAAGACACCGGCGCGGCGCCGTCGAGCCGCTGCAGCCAGAGCAGGTGTCCGCCCGCGTCGACGATGGCGATGGTGACCGCCCACTGGTTGCGCAGGGCCTCGGCTTCCGCGGCGGCGGCGATTTTCTTGACGTCGGAGAGTTCGAGCGAGCTGGTTGTTTTCATGGTCTGTTCGATGGAAGGGGAATGGATTGAAACTCCGGCGCGCATGCAGGCGGCCGGGCGAAGGGCGCCGCCAAGCATAGCAAGGCGGTCCGTGCGGATTAGGCGTTTTCCATAGTGGACAGTCTGAATTCCGGTATGCGCAAAGCAGAACCGGAATAAGGTCTTTTACATCTGGGGGCGGCCTGTCCCCTAAGATGAACGTATCAGGCCCCGAGCCTTCATCGACGACTAGGAGCACTCCATGGACGACACCCGCGTCATCCCATCCCCCTCCACCGGCTACGGCGGCCGACTGGAACGATCCGAGCCGCAGCGCGTCATGCGCAACACCTTCTGGCTGCTGGCCCTGAGCATGCTCCCCACGGTGCTGGGCGCCTGGCTGGGCGTGACGACCGGCATCACCCGCTCGCTCACCGGCGGGCTGGGCCTGGTGGTGTTCATGGTCGGCGCCTTCGGCTTCATGTACGCCATCGAGAAGACCAAGAACTCGGCCGCGGGCATTCCGGTGCTGCTGGGCTTCACTTTCTTCATGGGCCTGATGCTGTCGCGGATGATCGCGATGGTGCTCGGCTTCAGCAACGGCGCTTCCCTGGTCATGATGGCCTTCGGCGGCACGGCCGGCGTGTTCTTCGTCATGGCGATCCTCGCCAGCACCATCAAGCGCAGCCTGGCCGGCATGGGCCAGTGGCTGATGGTGGGCGCCCTGGTGCTGATGGCCGGTGCGGTCATCAACATCTTCGTGGGTTCCTCCACCGGCATGGTGGTGATCGCCACTGCCGCGATCGCGATCTTCAGCGGCTTCCTGCTGTTCGACCTGAAGCGCATCATCGACGGCGGCGAAACCAACTACATCAGCGCCACGCTGGCGCTCTACCTGAGCGCCTTCAACATTTTCCAGAGCCTGCTGGCCCTGTTGGGCATCTTCGGCGGCGAGCGCGACTGAGGCATTCCCGTCGCAGGGCTGCGGCCTCCGGGCTGCGGACAGGCGATTCGAGGCGGTGGCACCGGACCGGTGCCGCCGCCTTTTTCATGGAGCGGCGTTCCGCACGGGACTGCGTTCAGGGCGCCAGGAGCCGGGTCAGCGCCGCGATGTCGTCCTCGGCGGCCGAGCGCGCCGCCGCCTCGATGGCGCGGTAGTGCCGGACGATCCGGCGTCCGACGTCCGTGAGCGTCGTGCCGCCGCCGTGGCTGCCGCCGGTGGCCGCGTCGACCGCCGGGGCGACCAGCGCACGGTTCATCTCGTCCACCAGCACCCAGGCGCGCCGGTAGGACATGCCGGTCTGGCGCGCGGCCGCCGAGATCGACCCGGTCTCGGCGATGGCTTCCAGCAACTGGACCTTGCCCGGCCCGATGGCGGTGGTGTCGCCGCGGTAGATGCGGACGCGGAACTGGACGGCGGAGGACATGGCGCTAGGGTAGCCGAGCGGCAGCGGCGGGGTTGGCGCCCGGCGCGGACCGTGGATCGTCGCCCTCCAGCATGCGGCGCAACGATTGCCGCAACGGCGTCTCCACCTCGGGCGCCGGAAGGCCCAGCCCTTGCAGCAGGGTGTCGCGGCAGGTCCCGGCACGCATGTCGATCTCGCGCACGACACGGCCCGCCTCGAAGAGAAAGGCCGTGTCGGCCAGCTCCAGGACATCTTCCGCATCGTGCGTGATCATCAGCACCGGAATGCGCCAGCGGCGGCAGACCTCGCCCAGCTCCTGCCGCAGCGTACTGCGCAGCATCGGGTTCAACGCCGCGAACGGCTCGTCCAGCAGCAGCGCCTGCGGGCGGCAGGCCAGGGCGCGCGCCAGGGCCACCCGCTGCCGCTGCCCGCCGGAGAGCGCCTGGGGCCGGCTTCCGGCCATCCCCGTCAGCCCGAAGCCGTCGAGCAGCGCGCGCACTTCGTCCCGCGCCCGGGCCGACGGGCGACGGCGCCACCAGGTGGTCAGGCCGAAGGCCACGTTCTGCCAGACCGTGAGGTGCGGGAACAGGGCGTAGTCCTGGAACAGGTAGCCCACCCGGCGTGCGGGCGTCGGCAGGTCGATGCCCCGCGACGCATCGAACAGGGTGCGCCCGTCGATCCGGATATGCCCCGTGGCCGGGCGCAGCAAGCCCGCCACCGCCTGCAGCGTCAAAGACTTTCCGGCGCCGGACGGCCCGTAGAGCGCGGCGAAAGGCGCCTCGGTCGCCAGGCGGACGCCCAGGTCGAAACGACGGCGGCCGTCCGCGACGGACAGTTCCAGGTCGATGTCGATCATGGCGTGCGGTCGCCGGGTATGGGCGCCGCGGCCTGCCCGCGTTCCGGCCGTGGCGCCGTCACGGCTTGCCGAAGCCGAACTTGTCGAGGGTCTGCCGGGCGGCGTCGGTGCCCAGGAAGTCGATGAACGCCTTCGCCAGCGCCGGTTGCGGACTGTCCCGGACCGCCGCGACCGGGTAGGACACCGGGGTGGCGACGGACGGCTCCAGCACCACCTTGACCTTGTCGCCCATGATCCGCGCATCGGTCCGGTAGACGAAACCGGCGTCCGCTTCGCCGCGGGCCACGTAATCGAGCACCTGGCGCACGCTGTCGGCCTGGACGAATTTCGGTTCCAGCGTCGTCCAGAGACGGGCGCTTTCGAGCACCTGCCGGGTGTAGCGGCCCACCGGCACGGTGGCGGTCTTGCCCACCGCGATGCGCTGGACCGCGGGGCCGGAGAGGTCCTGCAGCGTCTTGATGCCGGTGCCGCCCCGGGCCGGCTCGACCAGCACCAGGCTGTTGGCGGCGAAGTTCCTGCGGGTGCCGGGGGCGATCAGTTTCCGGTCGGCCGCGCGGTCCATGGTTTCCTGGTCGGCGCTGGCGAACACATCGACCGGAGCGCCCTGGTCGATCTGCTGCAGCAGCACGCCCGAGGCGACGAAGTTGAACCGCACGGTGGCGCCCGGCCGGGCGGCCTCGAATTTCGGCGCCAGTTCCTTGAAGGCGTCGGTCAGGCTGGCGGCCGCCGAAACGGTGATCTGCTGTGCCGGTGCGGCCAGCGGCTGCGACAGCGCGCAGGCCAGGGAAGCGAGGGAAAGGAGGTGGGCGATGCGCATGGGGCGGAGCCTCGGGTCAGCGGTTGGAGAAAAGCCGGTTCGACAGCACCAGGAGGGCGATGGACAGCAGCGAGGTGACCGCGACCAGCACCAGCGCCCGGTCGTCGTGGCCTGCCTGCACGGCGTCGTAGATGGCCATCGACAGGGTCTGGGTCTGGCCGGGGATCGAGCCTGCCACCATCAGGGAGGCGCCGAATTCGCCCATGGCGCGGGCGAAGGCGAGCAGGGTGCCCGCCAGGATGCCGGGCCAGGCCAGGGGCAGGGTGATGCGCAGGAAGACGGAGAGCGGTGTCTGGCGCAAGGTGCGGGCCGCGGCCTCGAGCGACCGGTCCACCCCGGCGAAGGCCGCGCTCGCGGACTTCAGCACCAGGGGGAAGGCCACCACCGCCGAGGCGACCACCGCCCCGTGCCAGCTGAAGATGAGGGTGTAGCCCAGGTGCTCCCGCAGCCAGCCGCCCAGCGGGCCGCGGCGGCCGGCGAGGACCAGGATGCCGTAGCCGATCACGGTCGGCGGCAGTACCAGCGGCAGCATGCAGGCGGCTTCGAGCAGGTTGCGGCCGGGAAAGCGCTTGCGGGCGATGACCCAGCCCAGGGCGATGCCCAGCACCAGCGCCAGCACCGTCGCCAGGGCCGCCACCTTGAGCGAGAGGCCCAGCGGAAACCAGTCCATGGCGGCGACGGTGGGAGGCGTAGTATTCATGGGTATACAACGCGATTGTTGCACGGCTGTCGCCGCCGCTGCGCCGCCGCCGTCGCCGCTATGGCCGTGCAGCCGTCGGTGCGGGGCGGAATCATTAAAATCGGGTCCTGAACGGAACGATGATTTGACGACTCACAGTGCGATGCTTCCCCCGGGCCTGATGGCCGTGCACGGAAACCATGCGGAGGCCCTGCGCGACGTGCTGGTCGCCTGGATGCTGCGCCATCCCCTGGCGCCCCTGGAGCGCGAGCTGATCCTGGTGCAGAGCAACGGGATCGCGCAGTGGCTGAAGCACGCGCTGGCCCGGGACGCGGCCGACGGCGGCTGCGGCATCGCAGCCGCGCTGGACATGCGATTGCCCGGCCGTTTCGTGTGGCAGGCCTACCGGGCGGTGCTGGGCGAGGAGGTGCCGCCGGAGTCGCCGTTCGACAAGCCGCTGCTGGTCTGGCGGCTGATGCGCCTGCTGCCGGAACTGCTCGCCGATCCGTCCTTCGCGCCGCTCGCCCGGTTCCTGGACGGCGACGGCGACCTGCGCAAGCGCTACCAGCTGGCCGGGCGGCTGGCCGATCTCTACGACCAGTACCAGGTCTACCGCGCCGACTGGCTGGCCGACTGGGCCGACGGGAAGGATTCCATCGAGACCAGCCGCCGCGGCGTCGAGCCCTTGCCCGAGGCGCAGCGCTGGCAGTCCTGCCTGTGGCGCGCGCTGCGGGAGGACGTCGGCCCCGCGCAGGCACGCGACAGCCGGGCGGAGGTGCACCGGCGCTTCATGGCGGCCGTGCAACGGATGCCGGAGGACCGCCGGCCGGCCGGCATCCCGCGGCGGCTCACGGTGTTCGGCGTTTCCGCCATGCCGCAGCAGTCCCTGGAAGTGCTGTCCGCCCTGGCGCGCTGGACCCAGGTGCTGGTCTGCGTGCACAACCCGTGCGAGCACTACTGGTCCGACATCGTCGCCGACAAGGACCTGCTGCGCGCAGAGCGCGCGCGCCAGATCCGCAAGACCGGCATGCCCGCGCTGATCGCCGAAGAGCAGCTGCACCTGCATGCGCATCCGCTGCTGGCCGCCTGGGGCAAGCAGGGACGGGACTTCATCGGCCTGCTCGACGCCTACGACGAGCGCGAGCGCTACGAGCACCGCTTCCTCGACGTCCAGCAGCGCATCGACCTGTTCGAGAGCAACGGCGAATCCCGCCTGCTGAACCAGCTCCAGGAGGACATCCGCGACCTGCGCCCGCTGGCCGAGACCCGTCGGCGCTGGCCGGCCGTCGATCCCGGGACCGACGCGTCGATCCGCTTCCACGTGGCGCACGGCCCGCAGCGCGAGGTGGAGGTGCTGCACGACCAGCTGCTCGACGCCTTCGCCGCCGACCCGGCGCTGCGCCCGCGCGACGTCATCGTGATGGTGCCCGACATCCACGCCTACGCGCCGCACATCCAGGCCGTCTTCGGACTGCCCGGGCCCGACGACGCGCGCCACATCCCGTTCGCCGTGTCCGACCGGGGGCCGCGCCAGAGCGATCCGCTGCTGGGCGCCCTGGAGAAGCTGCTGGGCCTGCCGCAGTCGCGCATGGCGGTCAGCGACCTGCTCGACTGGCTGGAGGTGCCCGCGCTGCGCCGGCGCTTCGCCATCGACGAGTCGCAGCTGCCGCTGCTGCACCGATGGGTCCGCGCGGCGAACGTGCGCTGGGGGCTGCATGCCGCGCAGCGCCGGGGCCTGGGGCTGGCCCAGGCCCCGGAGCAGAACAGCTGGTTCTTCGGCCTGCGCCGCATGCTGCTCGGTTATGCGGTGGGCGGCGCGCAGGCGTGGGAGGGCATCGAACCCCTGGACGAGGTGGGCGGCCTGGACGCGGCGCTGCTCGGCCCGCTGGCCCGGCTGCTCGACAGCCTGGAGGACGCCTGGCGGAAGCTATGCGAGACCGCCGTGCCCGACGACTGGTGCGGGCGGCTGCGCGCGCTGCTGCTCGCCTTCTTCGATGCCGGCGACGGGCCGGACGGCCTGACCCTGCGCAGGCTCGACGATGCGCTGCAGCAGTGGCAGGACGCCTGCGACGCCGCCGGACTGACCGAGGCCCTGCCGCTGTCGGTGGTGCGCGAACAGTGGCTCGCGCAGATGGACCAGCCCGGCCTGACCCAGCCTTTCCTCGTGGGCGCGGTGACCTTCGCCACGCTGCTGCCGATGCGCGCGATCCCGTTCCGGCGAGTGTGCCTGCTGGGCATGAACGACGGCGACTATCCCCGCAGCCAGGCGCCCGCGGACTTCGACCTGATGGTCCGGGACTACCGCCCGGGCGACCGTTCGCGCCGGGAGGACGACCGCTACCTGTTCCTGGAGGCGCTGCTGTCCGCGCGCGAGCACCTGCACATCAGCTGGGTGGGGCGCAGCATCCACGACAACACCGAGCGTCCGCCCTCGGTCCTGGTGGCCCAGCTGCGCGACCACCTGGCCGCCGGCTGGCGCCTGCCGGGCGAGGCGGCTCCGCCCGGCCCGGGCCTGCTGGCGGCCCTGACCGTCGAGCACCGCCTGCAGCCCTTCAGCCGCGAGTATTTCCGCGGCGAGGGACGGCTGTTCAGCTACGCGCGGGAATGGCGCGACGGACTGGCGGCGCTGCCCGGGGGGCCGTCCCGGACGGCCGACGTCGCCGAAGCCGGCGCGGCGCCGCTGGAGCCCATCGTGGTCGACGAGCCGCTGACCCTTCGGCAACTGGCGGATTTCCTCAAGGACCCGGTCCGCAGCTTCTTCCGCCAGCGCCTGGGCGTGTCCTTCGAAAGCACCGACCTGTCGTCCTCCGACCAGGAGCCCTTCGCGATCGATGCGCTGGGCAACTGGCGCCTGCAGGACGAGCTGGTGCAGGTCCAGAAGGCCGCGCTGGAGCAGGGCCAGTGCCGTGCGGGCGCGCTCCGCGCCCATCTGGAGCGCATCGAGCGCCGCGGCGAGCTGCCGTGGGGCGCGTTCTCGGACGTGCTCGGCGACGAGCTGGCCGAACCGATGGAGGAGCTCTTCTCCCGCCATGCCGAGGCGCTGGCCGAATGGCCGCAGCCCCTGCCCGACGAGGCGCTGGACCTGCTGGACGCGCGCGACGCGCCCCCGCTGCAGGTGTCGGACTGGCTCGGCGGCCTGCGCGGCAACGCGGCCGGGGAGCGCGGCCGGGTGGTGCTCGAAAGCGGCACCCTGCTCAAGGACCGCAGCTACCGGCGCGACCGGCTGATCCCGTTCTGGGTGGCGCACCTGGCCGGGCACCTGGGCGGCGCGCCGTTGTGCAGCGTGATCGTCGGCAAGAACGGCACGGTGCGCCTCGCGCCGCTGGACCCCGGGCAGGCGCGCAGCCACTGGCGCGACCTGCTGGACGCCTGGCGCCACGGCATGCGGCAGCCCTTGCCGCTGGCGGTGCGCAGCGGCTTCGCCTGGCTGGCCCGCGCGGGCGAGGCGACGACCGACCGGCAGGCCGCCGGCCCGCGGGCGAACGACGCGCTGCAGGCCGCGCGCGACTGCTACGACCTGCACGACCCGAAGAACCAGCGCTTCTCGGAGCGCGACGGCAATCCCTACCTGCTGCGCGCCTGGCCCGATTTCGACGCCCTGTGGTCCGGCGGCGCGTTCGCGCACTGGGCCGACCGGCTGCTGCGGCCGCTGCACGATGCCGTGGGGCGCGCCCCCGCGAAAACGTCCGCGAAGAACAGGGCCGCCCAGGAATGACCCGGGACATGCTGCAAAACGATGTCCCGGCGGTCCTGTCGCCGCTGGATTTCCCGCTGTACGGCAGCCGGCTGATCGAGGCCAGCGCAGGCACCGGCAAGACCTTCACCATCGCCGCGCTCTACGTGCGGCTGGTGCTGGGCCACGGCGGCGGGGCGGCCTTCGACCGGGCGCTGATGCCGCCCGACATCCTGGTCGTGACCTTCACCGACGCGGCCACCAAGGAGCTGCGCGACCGCATCCGGGCCCGGCTCGCCGAGGCCGCGGCCGGCTTCCTGGTCGATCCGGCCGGCGCGCCGGAGGCCGACGCGGGCGACGAATTCCTGCAAGCCCTGCGCGACGATTACCCGCCCGGGGAATGGCTGTCCTGCGCCCGCAAGCTGCAGCTCGCGGCCGAGTGGATGGACGAGGCGGCGGTCTCCACCATCCACGGCTGGTGCCACCGCATGCTGGGCGAGCATGCCTTCGACAGCAACAGCCTGTTCAGCCAGACGCTGGAGACCGACCAGGGCGAACTCCTGGCCGAGGCGGTGCGGGACTACTGGCGCACCTTCTACTACCCGCTGGGCGCCACGGACGTCCGCCTGCTGCGCGCCTGGTGGGCGTCGCCCGAGCAGCTGCGGGACGCCCTGCGGCCGCTGCTGCCGCACGCCAGCGCGCTGGGCGACGCCGCCGCGCCGCGCGAGTCGATCGGCTCCGCCCGGGCCGAGGCGGCCCGGCAGCTCGCCGGACTCAAGGCGCCCTGGGCGCAATGGGCCGACGAACTGGAGCGGCTGCTGGATGCCGCGGTGGACGCCAAGCGGGTCCAGGGCGCGAAGATCCAGCGCCGCTTCTACCAGCCCTGGCTGGAAACGTTGCGCGCCTGGGCGGCGTCCGAGGAGACGGTGTCCCCCGACCTGAAGACCGGCTGGACGCGCCTGACCCCGGACGGCCTGGCCGAGGCCTGGAAGGAGGGCGCGCCGCCCGACCATCCCGCGCTGCGGGCCCTGGCCGACCTGCCCGGGCGGCTGGCGAAACTGCCCGACGCCCGGGGCGACCTGCTGCGGCATGCGGCGCGCTGGGTGTGCGCCCGTTTCGCGGCCGAGAAGGAGCGCCGCGCCCAGATGGGTTTCGACGACCTGCTGTCGCGCCTCGAATCCGCCCTGCACGGCCCGCACGGCGAGAACCTGTCCGCCTCCATCCGCGCGCAGTTCCCGGTGGCGATGATCGACGAGTTCCAGGACACCGATCCGCTGCAGTACCGTATCTTCGACGCCATCTACCGGGTCGCCGCCGATGCGCCGGGCACCGGGCTGATCCTGATCGGCGACCCGAAGCAGGCCATCTACGCCTTCCGCGGCGCCGACATCCACACCTACCTGCGCGCCCGCCGCGACACCGCCGGCCGCCACTACACCCTGGGCACCAACTTCCGCTCGACGCACGCCATGGTGGCGGCCGTCAACCGGATCTTCTCCCGGGCGGAGCAGCACGAGACGGGCGACGGGGCCTTCCTGCTGCGCGGCGCCGCGGACAACCCGGTGCCGTTCTTCGCGGTGCGGGCCCGGGGCCGCGCGGACCGCTTCCTGGTCGACGGCGACGGGGCCCCGGCCCTGACCTGCTGGCTGCTCGACGAGGGCGAGCCGCTGTCCAAGACGGCCTACGTGCAGCGGCTGGCGCAGGCCTGCGCCGACGAGATCGTCGCCCTGCTGCTGCGCGCCGCGCAGGGCCGCGCCGGGTTCGCGGCCGGAGCGGACGAGCGGGACGGAGCGCAACGCCCGCTGCACCCCGGCGATATCGCGGTGCTGGTCAACAACGGCAAGGAAGCGGCCCAGGTGCGCAAGGCCCTGGCGGCGGGCGGGGTGCGCAGCGTCTACCTCTCGGACAAGGAGTCGGTGTTCCGGAGCCCACAGGCGCGCGAGCTGCAGCGCTGGCTCGCGGCCTGCGCCGAGCCGGAGGACGATCGCCTGCTGCGGGCCGCGCTGGCGACCGCCTCGCTGGGCCTGGACTGGGCCGCGCTCGACCGGCTCAACCACGACGAGGCGGCCTGGGAGGACCGGGTGCTGCAGTTCCGCGCCTACCGGCAGTGCTGGCGCCGGCAGGGCGTGCTGCCGATGCTGCGCCGCCTGCTCGCGGATTTCGCGGTGCCTCGGCGCCTGCTGGCCGGCGGCGGCGAACGCGCGCTGACCGACCTGCTGCACCTGGCCGAGCTGCTGCAGCAGGCCAGCGCGCTGATCGACGGCGAGCATGCGCTGATCCGCCACCTGGCCGAGCAGCAGCAGCAGGACGCCGACGGCGCCGACGCGCGCAAGCTGCGGCTGGAGGACGATGCGGCCCTGGTCAAGGTGGTCACCGTGCACAAGTCCAAGGGGCTGGAATACCCGCTGGTGTTCCTGCCCTTCGCCTGCGCCTTCCGGGCGACCGGGCCGGACGACGCGCCGCTCAAGTGGCACGACGCCGACGGCCGGCTGCAGGTGGCCCTGGCGGCCGACGCCCACGCCCTGGCGCGGGCCGACCGCGAGCGGCTCGGCGAGGACCTGCGCAAGTTCTACGTGGCCCTGACCCGGGCGCGGCATGCCACCTGGATCGGGATGGCGCCGCTCAAGGCGCTGGAGACCAGCGCGCCCGGCTACCTGCTGGCCGGCGGGCAGCCGGTGGCCCCCGGCACCCTGGCGGACCACCTGCAGGCGCTGCGCGGCGATGCGCGGGACATCGCGGTCGTGCCCTTGCCTGCGGCGGCCCCGCAGGCCTACCGCCACGCGGGCGATGCCGAAGCCCTCGGACCCGAGCGCCTGCTGCGCCGGACCCGGCCCGAGCCCTGGTGGGTCGCGAGCTATTCCGGCCTGCAGGTCGCCACGGCCGGCAGCCTCGACGACGGCGGCGCGGAGGCGCCCGCGGACGCCGCGCAGACGGCCGCCGAGGAGATCTTCGTCGCCGAAGGGCTCGACGCGGCGATGGCCGGGTCCGCCGGCGCGTCGGGGGAGGGCCTGCATGCCTTCCCGCGCGGGCCGCATCCCGGCAGCTTCCTGCACGGGCTGCTCGAATGGGCGGCGGCGGAAGGTTTCGGCGAAGTCGTGGCGCGGCCGGACCCGACCCGGGACCTGATCGCCCGGCGCTGCAACCCGCGCGGCTGGAGCCGCTGGATTCCGGTGCTCTCGACCTGGCTGCCGGCGCTGCTCGACACCGCGTTCGCGCTGCCCGCCGGCGGGCCGTTCCGCCTGGCCGCGCTCGCGGCCGGCGACTACCAGGTGGAGATGGAGTTCTGGTTCTCCATCCGGCAGGTCGATACCCTGCGCCTCGACCGGCTGGTGCGCGAGGCGACGCTGGACGGCGCCCCGCGCCCGGCCCTGGTGCCCGGCCAGCTCAACGGCATGCTCAAGGGATTCATCGACCTGGTGTTCGCGCACGGGGGGCGCTACTACGTGGCCGACTACAAGTCCAACTGGCTCGGTGCCGGCGATGCCGCCTACGGCGCCGAGGCGATGCGGGACGCGGTGCTCGCGCACCGGTACGAGCTGCAGTACGCGCTCTACCTGTTCGCCCTGCACCGGCTCCTGCGGTCGCGCCTGCCGGACTACGACTACGACCGGCACGTCGGCGGGGCGCTGTGCCTCTTCCTGCGCGGGACCGGCGCGCCCACGCGCGGGCTGCACCTGGAGCGTCCGCCCCGGGCGCTGATGGATGCGCTCGACGCATTGTTCGCGGGCGCTTCCGTATCCGAGGGAGACGCATGATGGCCGGGAAGCCCGATCCTCACACCCGGTCGCTTTTCGACGATGCCGCGCCGGCGTCCGAGCACCCGGCCGTCGCATCCCCGGCGCGCATGCGCGACCTGCTCGACGGATGGACCGCGCGCGGATGGCTGCGCGAACTCGACCGCACCTTCGCCGACTTCCTGGCGCGCGAGGTGGACGACGCGCCGCCGCTGGCCATCCTCGGCGCGGCGCTGGCGAGCCACCAGCTGGGGCGCGGGCATGTCTGCCTGGACCTGCGGGCCACCCTGGAGGACAGCAGCTTCGTCCTCTCGATGCCGCCCGACGGCGACGCTCCCGAGGAACGACCGGCCCTGCCCGCGGAAGTCCTGGCCGGCATCGGCCTGCCGGCTTGGCGGGCCGCGTTCTCGCACCCTCGGCTGGCTGCTTCCGGCGCCGGCGACACACCGCTGGTGCTGTCGGGCACGCGGCTCTACCTGCGGCGCTACTGGCAGTACGAGCACGACGTGCGCGGCGCCATCGACCGGCGCCTGGCCCGGAGCGTCCCGCTGCGGCAGGCGTTGCCGGAGCGGGAGGTCCGGAAGATCCTGGACGGCCTGTTCCCGGCGTCGCCGCGGGCGGAGGCAGGAGGCGGGGTGGAGGCGGATTGGCAGAAGATGGCCTGCGCCCTGGCCGCAGGCAACGCCTTCAGCATCGTCACCGGCGGCCCCGGCACCGGCAAGACCACCACGGTCGTCAAGCTGCTGGCGTTGCTGCAGGGCCTGAGCCTGGGGGCCACGGGGCCCGGGCGTCCGCTGCGCATCCGCCTGGCCGCGCCGACCGGCAAGGCGGCGGCCCGGCTCAACGAGTCGATCGCCGGCGCCGTGCAGCGCCTGCCGCTGGACGTCCTGCCGAACGCCGAGGCGGTCCGCGCGAGGATTCCGACCGAGGTCGTCACGCTGCACCGGCTCCTCGGCAGCCGGCCGGACAGTCGGCGTTTCCGCCACCATGCGGGCAACCCGCTGCCGCTGGACGTGCTGGTGGTGGACGAGGCCTCCATGGTCGATCTGGAGATGATGGCCTCGGTGCTCGCGGCCCTGCCGCCGGACGCGCGGCTGGTCCTGCTCGGCGACAAGGACCAGTTGGCCTCGGTGGAAGCCGGCGCGGTGCTCGGCGAGCTCTGCGGCCGGGCGCAGCGGGGCCGCTACCTGCCGGCAACCCGCGACTGGCTGCTGGCCGTGAGCGGAGACCGTATCGGTCCCGACCTGCTGGATGCCGCGGGCACGCCGCTCGACCAGGCGGTGGCCATGCTGCGGCGCAGCTACCGGTTCACGTCGGAGAGCGGCATCGGCCGCCTGGCCGAAGCGGTCAACGCCGGCGACGTATCGGCCTTGCGCAGGCTGTGGACCCGGGGCTACGCCGACCTGGCGCGCGTGACGCTGGCCGGGCAGGACGACGGGTCGTTGCGCGACTGGGCCATCGACGGTGCCGCCGCCCGCTTCGCGGGGAACGCAGGAGCGCGGTCCGGGGTGGAAGGCGAGGTGCCGCCGCCCGTGGGCTACCGGCACTACCTGGAGCTGCTCAAGGCGCGTCAACCGCTGGCCGGCGCTCCCCGGTCCGCCTTCGACGACTGGGCGCGCGGCGTACTGGCGGCGCATGCGCGGTTCCAGGTGCTGTGCGCGCTGCGGCGCGGTCCCTGGGGCGTCGACGGGCTCAACCAGCGCATCGCCGGTCTGCTGTGCCGCGAAGGCCTGCTGCCGGCCAGCCAGGGCTGGTACCTGGGCCGGCCGGTGCTGGTCACCCGCAACGACTACGGGCTCGGGCTGATGAACGGCGACATCGGCATCACCCTGGCATTGCCCCAGGAAGGCGAGGGCGGGAGCGATCCCCGGCGCTGGAAACTGCGCGTGGCCTTCCCGGCGGGTGACGGCCATGGCGGCATCCGGTGGGTGCTGCCGAGCCGCCTGCAGGCGGTGGAAAGCGTCTACGCCATGACCGTGCACAAGGCGCAGGGGTCGGAATTCGCCCATGCCTCGCTGGTGCTGCCGGACAGCCTCAGCCCGGTGCTGACCCGCGAGCTGGTCTACACCGGCATCACCCGGGCCCGCCACTGGTTCAGCCTGGCGGAGGCGGGCCGGAACGGCTTCGTGCTGGAGGCATCGATCGCCCGCCGGGTCCGGCGCGCGAGCGGTCTGTTCGAGGGCGAGCGCGACCACTGAGCCGACCGACCGGGCGCGAATGCGGCCCTGGCGCCGCGCTTGGCGGATACTGCTTCCGGTCACCTCGGGTTTCACCTCCTGACGGCTAAAGCCACATGGCGCGATGCACAATCCGCTCATGAATATCGTGATCCTCGACGACTACCAGGATGCCGTGCGCAAGCTGCGTTGCGCTGCCAGGCTGGATGCCTATTCCGCCAAGGTCTACACCAATACCGTCAAGGGAGCGGGCCAGCTGTCGGTGCGGCTGCGGGACGCCGAAGTCATCGTACTGACGCGCGAACGTACCGCCATTACCCGTGCGCTGGTGGAGAAGCTTCCCAAGCTGCGCCTCATCGCCCAGACCGGCAAGGTCGGCCGGCATATCGATGTGCAGGCTTGCACCGACCATGGCATCGCCATCGCCGAGGGCGTCGGGTCGCCGGTGGCGCCGGCGGAGCTGACCTGGGCGCTGATCATGGCCGCGATGCGCCGGCTGCCCCAGTACATCGCCAACCTCAAGCATGGCGCTTGGCAGCAGTCTGGCCTGCGTGCGGCCTCCATGCCGGGCAATTTCGGCATCGGCATGAGCCTGCGGGGCAAGACGCTGGGGATCTGGGGCTACGGCCGCATCGGGCAGCTCGTCGCCGGCTACGGCCGGGCCTTCGGCATGAATGTGCGCATCTGGGGGCGGGAGGCATCGCGCGCGCAGGCGCTGGCGGATGGCTACCAGGCCGCGGCCAGCAAGGAAGAATTCTTCGAGCAGTGCGACATCGTCTCGGTGCATCTGCGGCTTCTGGAAGGCACGGCCGGATGCGTCCGGCTGCAGGACCTGCAGCGCATGAAGCGGACGGCATTGTTCGTCAACACCTCGCGCGCCGAACTGGTCGAACCCGACGCGCTGGCCAGCGCGCTGGTGCAGGGACAGCCCGGCATGGGGGCGGTCGATGTCTTCGAGAACGAGCCGCCGATGCAGGGGCATGCGCTCTTCAAGCTCGAGAACTGCATCTGCACGCCGCACATCGGCTACGTGGAGCAGGATAGCTACGAGCTTTACTTCGGTGCAGCCTTCGAGAACATCGTGAATTTCATCGAAGGGCGCCCGACCAACATCCTCAATCCTGGCGCTCTCGAGAAGAAGGCTTGACGAAGCTGCCGAGCCCGGACGATTCGAAATCGATCAGATTGCCTTCGTCGAGCCACGCAGGGGCGGCAGGCGCCGGGTTGGCCTGGGCAATGGCAGCGGCAGGCAACGGGTCGCCCATGGAATCGACATCGAGGTCCAAGTCCAGTTCGCGGTACTTGGGCTCTTCCTTCCAGTACGCAGCAGCCTCGGCGGGGGTGCCGATCGCTGCTGCGGCGGCAGCAGGCCTGGGCGCAGATGGAGCGGGCGTGACCGGTTCCTGCGGCTCGAACATTGCGGCAGGCGCTGCCGCCGGCACCGCGACGGGGGCTGCCGCTTCCGCGACCGCGGCGGCGGTCGACGTTTCGCGCGCAAGGATCGGACGCTGTAGCGCTTCGTCCTGGGTTTCACCGGGCAGGGTGACACCGGATTCGCCATAAGGTGCCTGGGAAGACCGCGCATCCTGACGCAGGAAGTCGGGGAACATCGAACTCCGTTCCAGGTCTTCGGGCAGCATGGATACCGGATAGGCCAGATCGTGCGCCGCGACGGAGCCCAGGTCGGTATGACCGGCAGCCGACGCGTCGAATGCCGCGTGGGCGGAGGCGGGGGCCTGTACCGAGTGGCTTCCGTGCCACCATGCGCCGGCCTCGGTCTTGCGTTGCCGGTTGCGTCGAATCACCCACGCGCCCCCCGCGGCCGCCAGCAAAGCTCCCAGCGCAGCGAGCAGATAGGGGCGGTAGTCCGTGTCTTCGGGCGGTGGGGCGGCACGGGCTGTGACGGCCGATTGCAGGCGGGCTATTTCCTTGCGTGCCGCGGCGAGTTCGGCGCGCATCAGCGCCACTTGGTCTTCCTGGCTGGATGCGGGTGGGGTCGCCGTCGGTGTCGAACTGCCTTCCGGCGCGCTGCCAGCAAGACGCCCCCAATCGGAGGCGGCCCGCTGACGCTCGTCGGTCGAGGCGGCCGGACGGTTCGCGAGCGCGTCGCTCGGCTTCAGCGTGTCGGGCGCTTGCCGGAAGTAGGCGGGATCTTCGAGTTGCAGAACTGGCTGCGCGCTGGCTCGTGCGGGCGCGCCGTTGGAGGCGATCGGTCCCTGGGCGCTGCGGGGACTGACGCCGGCGCCGGTTTCCGCCCGCGGAGTCGCGGTCGCTGCCCGTGGGCGCACCGGGGAGTTCGCCACGGACGCAGTGGTGTTTCCCCTGGCAGGAGTGGCGACACGGCCCGAAGCCTGTTGGCCCGATGCGCGCGGACTGTTGCTGTAGGGCAACGCTGAGCGTGCTGTGGCAGGCGCCGGCGCGGACGGTGACGCCGATCCGCGTGCCGGCAGACCGGGTGATTGGGCGGTCTGCACCGGCGCACCGGCCAGCAGCGTGTAGGTCCTGCTCAAAGGCTGCTCGCAACCCGCCTGCAAGCGGACGGACACGATCGGTTCATTGACCGGCACCGCCGAGCGCACGCGAATGAAGCGCGTATCGCCTCCGGTGTCTTCCAGGATGGCCGTGCTGTCGGAGACCCTGTCGTCACCGTAGCGCACGTCGACCGTCAGGCAGAGGGAACCACTGAGTTCCCGGGCATCGCCCAAGACCGGAAAGCGTAGGTCGAGCATGTGCCCCACTGACGCGGAATCGGGCGAGGGGCCTAGCGACATGGCCGAGGCCGAAGTCACACCAGCAGCCAGTAGCCAGAATACGAGAGGGATTGGTTTGCTCAAGACAGGTCCAGACCGTGCAAGGATTTCTGATTCTCACACAAGTTGATACACAAGATTCATCCTGCCATCGCTTACGGACATTCCTGAATGCATAGGAGGGAACCGATCGGCTTCATCACCGAAATAGAAGATATCAAATGGACATCGGTGATCAAACCACTACTCGTGTGGAGAAGCAATTTGGAATGCGATGAATTCGCATTTATACTGGGCCGATTCTTTCATCACCAGTCGGCTTGTGCTGCTTTTGCCATGATCGTGTGCGTATGTCATCGGGTTTCAGATCGGGAAATCATCCGGCATGCCAAGGCCGGGCTCAGTTTCGATGACATACAGTTCGAACTCGGGGTCGCCACGCAGTGCGGTCAATGCGAGAACTGCGCACGCGACGTGGTTGCCCAGTGCGCCGTGTCGCATCCCGTGGCCGCCATCCGCATCGAAGCCCAGGCAGTCCACCTTGTTCGCTCTCTTCAGGAGTGCAAGACATGGAATTCCTCACCACAGTCGGCCCCAGTCTGATCCTCATCGTGGGATCGGCCTGGTGGATCTTCCGCAAGTAGGCTTCGATCTCCTTTCCCGCTTTTGCGAGTTTCCTCTGCGTGCCGACTTCCGCGTCGGCACGCGGCATGCCTTATGACCGTTCTCACCAAAACCGATCCGCTGTCGCCGACAGGCCGTAACGTCGCGATCGCGGGAGGGGTGCTCGCCATGCACGCGGCCGTCCTCTGGGCCATGCAGGCGACGGCGATGCGACACCCGGTGGAAATCATCACGCCGGTGCAGGTGATCGAAAGCGAGATCATCACCGCGCCCATCCCTCAGGTCACGCCCTCGCCCCCGCCGCCTCCCGCGCCGACACCGCCCAAACCCACTCCGGCCCCCCCGGCTCCCCAGCGCAAGGCGCCCGCGCCCGCGCCGCGTCCCGCCGCCATCGCCGATCCCACCCCTGCGCCCAACGCGCCCACGGGAAGCCTGACGCCTCCGGATGCCGCGCCCCCGGCGCCACCCGCTCCGCCAGCACCTCCGCCCGCGCCTCCCGCACCTCCTGCCCCGCCTGCGCCGCCTCGCATCGAAATGCCTTCGAGCAATGCGGATTACCTCCAGAACCCGAAGCCTGCCTATCCTTCGATGAGCAAACGGCTGGGAGAGCAGGGCACGGTCATGGTCCGGGTGCTGATCAGTGTGGACGGCCTGCCCCAGCAGGTGCAGGTCTATCGATCGAGCGGTTTCGAGCGCCTGGACAAGGCCGCGGTCGACAGCGTGTCGCGCTGGAAGTTCGTCCCTGGGAAACGCAATGGCGTGCCGGAAGCGATGACGTACAACGTCCCTGTGAATTTTGTCCTTGAATGATTTTTAGAACGTGGAGTAAGTATGGATTCGCAATTCGGCATCGGTAGCGTCTGGTCCCAGGGGGATCTGGTCATCAAGGTGGTGGCGGTCATCTTGATCGTCATGTCGATCGCCTCGTGGATGGTGATCATCATCAAGGCCATCGACGTGATCAAGTTCAAGCGCTTCGCCCGCAACGCGGAGGACTTCTGGCACAGCGAGGATTTCGGCACCGGGCTGGCCAAGCTGGGCGAAAGCGCCGCCAACCCCTTCCGCGAACTGGCGCTGGAAGGCCGCGAGGCCACGGCCCACCACAGCAACACCAAGGCTCATCTCCACGACAGCCTGGACGTGAGCGACTGGATCACACGCGCCCTGCGCAATACGATCGACGAATTCACCGCGCGGGCCCAGTCGGGCCTGGCGATCCTCGCCTCGGTGGGCTCCACCGCGCCCTTCATCGGCTTGTTCGGCACGGTCTGGGGCATCTACCACGCCCTGGTCGCCATCGGCACGTCCGGCCAGTCCTCCATCGACAAGGTGGCCGGCCCGATCGGCGAGGCCCTGATCATGACCGCGCTGGGCCTGGCCGTGGCCATCCCCGCGGTGCTGGGATACAACACGCTGGTGCGCGGCAACAAGTCGGTGCTGCTGAAACTCAACAGTTTCGCGCATGACCTGCACGCGTACTTCGTGACCGGCGCCCGCGTGAGCAGCGACAACACGCCGGCGACGGTCCATCCGTTGCGGAAAGGACGCTGACCATGGCATTCGGTACCCAGGACGAATCCGACGAGGTGATGAACGAGATCAACATGACGCCCCTGGTGGACGTCATGCTGGTGCTTCTGATCATCTTCATCATCACCGTGCCGGTCATGAAACACGCGGTCAACATCGACCTGCCCCGTGCCACCAGCCAGCCGCAGGACGCCAAGCCCGATGCCATCGGCCTGAGCGTCAAGGCCGACGGAACCTATTTCTGGGACGACGCGGCCATCCGCGACGAGGACCTGGTGCCCCGTCTGACGACCGAAGCGCGCAAGGAGCCCCAGCCCGAACTGCACATCCGAGGCGACAAGGATGCCCGATACGAGCGGGTGGCCCAGGCCATGTCGGCAGCGCAGCAAGCCGGTCTGCGCAAGATCGGATTCGTCACCGAACCTCAGAAGAAATAAAGTGAGCGTCGCTCGCATTGCGCGGGCGGCTTGCCGGTCGACGAGCTGCAGGAGAAAGCGGAAATACGCGCATGCGTGTTTCCGCTTTTCAATGTTTCCTGGAACCGGTCCCGTTGCCACGCCCCGGTAGCGTGACGTGAGGCTAGCGTCTCAACACCAGCCATCCGAAGGCCGCCAGCGACAGGAGCGAGTAGATGATGCCCGGCGCGGACGCGGCAAGCCAGGGTTGCCAGTTCTGCAGGTTGCCGATGTAGCCGAAGACGTTGTTCAGTAGGAAGAAGCTGATGCCTGCCAGCACCCCGCCGAAAACATAGGTCGCGATGCCGCCCGAACGGAAGTGCAGATAGGCGAAGGGCAGGGCGAGCACCACCATCACCAGGCAAGACAGGGGATAGAAGACCTTGCGCCAGAACTCGATCTCGTACCGCTGGGCCGACTGTCCGTTGGCGTCGAGGTGGCGGATGTACTGGAACAGATCGAGCGCGCGCATGCGTTCTGGCCGCAGCAACGAGGCTGCGACCATCTCCGCCGTGATCCGGGTGGGCCAGCGCAGCGTTTCCAGTCGCCGGGTATCCACCCGCAGCGGGACCTTGCCGGCGTCCGAGGTCGTCGGGAAGTCGCTGCGCACCACTTCCGAAAGATTCCACGCGTCGTCGTTGCCGAACTGGGCCCGTGCCGCCTGCGTGGTGGAGATGATGTGCCCCCGGTTGTCCATCTCGACAATGCGCAGCTGGTGCATCGTGCCGGCATTGTCGAGTTCCCGGACGTTGACGGCGAAGCTGCTGTAGTCCTGCTGCTCTTTCAGCCAGGCTCCGGTCAGGCCGGTGCTGAGCCGGCCCTGCGCGCGCGACTTGATGAACTGCGCTGCTTTCTCGCTGGCCGGCGCGATGTAGTCGCCCACGGCGAAGGTCAGCACCACGAACCCGAGGCCCAGTATCAGAAGTGTCTGCAGGGCCCGCCACGGGCCGAGGCCGCTGGTACGCATGATGGTGAACTCGGAACTCTGCGCCAGGCGTGCCATCACGAAGATGGTGCCGATCAGGACCGCGATCGGCAGCAGCTCGTACAAATGGTTGGGCAGCGACAGGGTGACGAAAGCGAGCGCATGAATGAGCTTGTATTCGAGGACGCCCGACTTGCCGATGTAGCGCAGCTCGTCCACGAAATCGAAGAAGAAGAACAGTGCCAGGAAGCCGATGGCGACGAAGGCCACGGCGGCAAGGATTTCCCGGTACAGGAAGCGGCGGATCGTCTTCATGCCGAATCTCCTGCGGCCACGGGCGCAGCCACAGCACGGCGCCGCGGCCGCCACGACCACTGGTTGTGCCGTTTGACCAGCAGGGTGAGGGCCAGCAGGGCCACGCCCCCGTGCAGCAGGATGAGGAAGCCCACGAACGATACCCGGCCGGACTGCACCCAGTTCTGGCCGAGGTTCAGGAAATTGAAGTACAGCACGAAGGCGAACAGGGCAATCAGCATGCTGCCGCTGCGCCCGGCACGCGGATTGACGTTGGAGATCGCCAGGCCCAGCAGCACGAAATTGAGGCCTGCGACCGCCAGTCCGATGCGCCAGGCCAGCTCGGCGCGGTTGGGCAGCGTCGGGTCGGCCAGAAGGTCCGCCGTGGCAACCGCCTTGCGCGGAACGGCATTGACATCGTCCAGGACCGCGGCGGCGGTACCGATCCTGCCGCCGTATTCGCGGAACTCGCTGAGCTTGGCGGCCGGCTGGGTGGCGGTGTTCTCGAGTCGCTGACCGTTCGACAGCACCACGAAGCGATCGCCCCGGATGGTCTCCAGACGGGCATTGCGCGCCGAGGTCACCGTTTCCCGGCCGGGATCGAAGGTGGCGATGAAGACGCTGCTGGCCGTCTGGGCGTCGGGGCTGTCACGATCGATGAAGAACACCCGGTTGCCATTGGCGGACTCCTGGAACTGGCCCGGCGCAACCCGGTCGATATCGCCGCGGCGCTCGTACTGGTTGCGAAGTTCCTGGATCTGCACATTGGACCAAGGCCACGCGACCAGCGATAGCACGGCGATCACCGAGAGAACCGGCCAGGCGAAGCGCAGCAGCGGGGGCAGGAAAGCGCCGAGACCGCGGCCCGCGGCGAACCAGATCGCCATCTCGCTGTCGCGGAACATGCGCGAGAGGGTCCCGACGATGGCGATGAAGAGGCTGAGGGCCAGGATGATCGGCAGCTGGCCCAGCACGGTGTAGCCCATCACCAGCAGCACGTCCGACGGATTGACGTTGCCGCGCGAGGCCTGGCCCAGCACCCGGATCAGCAGGATGGTGACCACCACCGTGGCCAGGACCACCAAGGTTGCGCCGAAGCTTCGGCCGAGCTCCTTGCGTATCGAGGAATGGAATAACATCGGTTTCGACTCAAAAGGGGATTATGAACTTCCGACTCGAGACTCTGGCGGCATCGGCCGCAGCCTCACACGATAGCGACGCGCTGGTGGTTCTGCTCACCGCCGACGGGATTCCCGGCAACGATGCGTTGGCGCGCCTGGTGGCCGATGCGCGCGACAGTGGCGATCTTCCCGCCAAGCCGGGCAAGACGCTCGCTTTCTACAAGCCCGAAGGTTTCTCGGTCCGCCATCTGGTGCTGGCCGATGCCGGCGACGGCGATGCGCGCAAGGTGCGCCAGGCGCTGACCTCCGCCTGGGGCACGCTGAAGTCCGCATCCCCGGCCCGCCTGTCGGTGCTGCTGCACGGAGGCATCGACATGCCCCTCGCGGTGCGTGCCGCGGTCGCAGCTGCCGCCGATGCCAGCTATGTCTACAGCGTCACCAAGCCCAGCGCCGAGCCGCGTGTGCTCTCGCAGGTTGCCATCGCAGTGCCCGATGCGGAAGATGCACCGGTGCGCCAGGCCTTCGACCGGGCCGTAGGCACCGTCGCCGGAATCGAGTTCGCCAAGGAATGGGGCAACCGTCCCGCCAACCATGCCACGCCGACGTTGCTGGCCGAGGCGGCCCAGAGCCTGGCTGGAACGCGCAGCCGCATCCAGGTCGAGGTGCTGGGGCCGCGGGAGGTGGCCAAGCTGGGCATGGGTGCGTTCCTCGGTGTGGCGCAAGGTTCCGAGCAGGAGCTGCGCTTCATCGTGCTGCGCTACAACGGGGGTGCCAAGAGCGCGGCACCGACGGTGCTGGTCGGCAAGGGCATCACTTTCGACATGGGCGGCATCTCCATCAAGCCGGCCGCCGAGATGGACGAGATGAAGTTCGACATGTGCGGCGCTGCTAGCGTGCTGGGCACTTTCCGCGCACTGGCGGATATCCAGCCCGCCATCAACGTCGTCGGCCTGATCCCCGCTTGCGAGAACATGATCAACGGGCGTGCGGTCAAGCCCGGCGATGTGGTGACCAGCATGAGCGGCCAGACCATCGAGATACTCAACACCGACGCCGAAGGGCGTCTGGTCCTGTGCGATGCGTTGACCTACGCAGAACGTTTCGGACCGCGTGCGGTGATCGATATCGCCACCTTGACCGGTGCCTGCGTGGTGGCCCTGGGCGCGGTGCGTGCGGGCTTGTTCTCGGCCGACGATGCGCTTGCGCAGGCCTTGTCGGGGGCAGGGGAGAGAGCACTCGATCCATGCTGGCGCATGCCTTTGGACGACGAATATGCCGAAGGTCTGAAGACCAATTTCGCCGACGTCGCCAATATCGGCGGACGCATGGGCGGGGCCATCACCGCGGCGAAGTTCCTGCAGCGTTTCACGGACAAGTTCCCGTGGGCGCACCTGGATATCGCCGGTGTGGCATGGAAGGGCGGCACGGCGAAGGGCTCGACCGGTCGGCCGGTCGGGTTGCTGGTGGAATACCTCCAGTCCGTGGTCGATTCCCGGGAAGCAGCCGTTCCGGATTCGAAACCGGTCCGAACGACACCTGCCAAGAAGAAGTTGGCCAAACCCGTCAAGCGATGATGCGCTTCCATGCCGCCTTTCTGAAGCCGTGACAGAGATCGCATTCCACTTCAATGTGCCGGACCGGTTGCTGCACGCTTGCCGTGTGGTTCGCAAGGCGCT
>JAKOND010000184.1 GCA_022702125.1 Burkholderiaceae bacterium | reverse complement strand
CCGCTGCCGTTCGCCTCGGCGGGGATGCCCTGATCCGCGCCGACCGCGTCGGTTCGGATGTGGCTCGCGCCGGTCAGGGCAATAAGGAAAGCTCTGGGTGGGCGCGCGGAAGGGGTGTCGCTGGGATGGTCGAGCATGGCGGGCTCCATCGCGAGGGGCGATGGCCTAAATGCATCACATAAACATTTCGCAGTCAACCAATAAAATGCGTGCCATGCATATTTACCGCCTGTGCTGCTCTATGCACACATATCCACAGGGCAAGCTCCTGCTACTCCGGAGGAATTTTGTCGTTGTACCGCTCCCCTGGATTTGTTCGCTTTATGTTCTCATTTTTAATGAACGGAAACTGAGAGGGTGGGGATGCCTGTCGTCGATCGCTTCATGGTGCAATCATATCGGCGCGACAAAATCGGTGAGTTGGTCGCAAATGAGCCGCAACTCGCATCTTCGCCCCAAGAAGCCGTCGCGATGGCCGAATTGATGCAGCATCGCGCGTCGGGAGTTCTTGCCTACCACTGGAAGGGGGACATGAGAACCGGCGAGCAAGGACGACTTCGGGTTCTTAAGCGCGCCGGCGCTTTACCGATGCCGGTTTTGGAGCAGATTTATTCTGCTGCGACTCCGTACTAACCTCGTCGCCGATCAGAGCTTTCGCGACCGCCGCGATCTGATTGCGCTGCGCCGGCTGCGCCCGCTCCCAGATGGACCACATCCCCTCGGGGTCGGTCGGATCCCTGACTATCAAATCCGCAATCTCGCAGCCGTATAAGTCTGCAAGCTGCTCGAGAAGATCCTGGGAATAGGGAACCTCCCCCTTTTCCACGCGGCCCAAGTTTGGGCCGGTCATTCCAACCTCGGCCCCGACTGCCTCAAGGGTTAGCCCCCGATGCTTGCGCCACTGGCGGAGATAACTCGGACGTCGTTCACGTTTCGGCTTTGCTATCGGCGGCATCCCCTGAGTCTCGCGAATGGCACTCGAAAGGCCACGCCTGCCGATGCATAAACGTGCTTGACATGCATTGTGTATGAGATGCATGTTCGCCGCATGAAGCTCGCAGATTGGCTCAGGCGTGAAGGCATGACAGTGGTCGCCCTGGCGAAAGAGCTGGGCCGCGATCCGTCCTTCATCACTCGTGTGAAGAACGGGGACGCTTTGCCTTCGATTGGCGTAGCGGCCGAGATACAGCGCCTGACGAGCGGAGCAGTCACTGCCGTCGATTTTGTCGCCGCAGAATCCAAGCAACACCCAACGGAGCAGTCTGCCGGAGCGCGAGCATGACGCGCCCTTTCTCAGTGCTCCTGAGCGATCTGCTTGGCCCGGCTTTCGCGGATCACCCGGAAGCCTTCCCGACCCTCGGTCAGCATCCCCTCGATTACCCGCCGAGCATCGAACTCGGGGAACTCGTGAGCGGCCTTCAGAGCCTCCGCTGCTGTCTCCAGCACCCGCTTCTCGATGAGGGCGATGTCATGCTCGGTGAGGCGCTTGCGCCGGGCGGCGGTCGTGAGATCGCCGTAGGCTCGCGTCCAGAAGGCGCGGAGCAGGATGCTATAGAGTTCTTCAGGGGACTTCGGTCGCATCCAAAATTCCTCGCGGCGATGATGGCGCTACTCGCGCCCATCTTTACTGCGACTGAACACCCACCGCGTGAGGGGGTGCGAGCGTGATGTGCCCTAATATAGCTTCACTCGCCCCCGCTCGGCGGGGTCCAGTCTGGAAGTATCGACTCCGCTGGAAGACCGCGACGCAGCGCAACGTCGGTTGGGAGCGTGATCGTGTAGCGAAGAACTGCATCGGCAAAGTTTCGACCTGCTTCCATGTCGTCGGCCTCCAGCTCGTCGCCATCATGGACGGCATCTTTGCGGACCAGCCGCACTTGGTGCGCCCAATCGCCGATCTCGGGTGGCAGGAGTCCTTTTGTCTTCAGCGTCCCAATCATCTCGTTGAGCATTCCTTTGATGCCAGGGAATCGCCAGCGAAGCCCAGCCTCCAATGCCTTTGCATACATCGCTATCGCAGCATCCGGGTTGTTAAACTTGAAGTTTTGCTCACCTTGGTCAAATGCTTTGGCAACATGCGGCGGCAGGTGCTGCGGAATTCGGTGTGGAACATTCGCCGGATGCACACTTTCGACCGCGTATCCCAGCGCTTCTATCCCACTATTTTTCGTAATCAAACTTTCGATGGTTGCGTTGAAGTTCATCAAAGTAGAAACCATATCGGTTTTCGACAGCACAAATCCGACAGGATTATTGCAGGATATGCAGTAGGACGACGCACTGACACGCTTAGTTTCTTTTTTCATCAAGTCATCACTCGTGATGATATTCTGTCTGGCCGCCCACGGGCGAGTATGCGCGATCGAGAACGCGTTATTTTGAATACCGCAGTGTGGGCAGGTAGCTTGGATCACCGCCATGTCTGAACTCCCTTCAATCCACTCAGAGATGGCCGACGCGGAAACTCGCATCCGGAAGGCACTTGCAGCTGATACCCCCGGCGGCCGCTTGGATGCCGTCATGTCTGCGTATTGGGCGACTTCAGCGGACAATCAAGACAGTTTTGTGCTGGTCCTCGCTGGCAAGCTGACGCTGCACCAGCCAGAACCGGCGGAGGCGCGCTAACATGCGATCGCCCTCCAACTCTTCTGCCGGCGAACGAGTAAAGTTCTTATCGGCCTATCGCCTCGGCCCGTCAGCGCGCAGGAATGAGCTTGCGACGCGGGGCGCGGAACCCGGCTGCCGGGCCTGGGTCGAGACAAGCCCGGCACCCTATTCGGCCGTCACCGGCCGTCCCGAAGCCCCGTTGGGGCATGCCCTTCTTGGGCGTTTCCTCCCTGAGATGACTGCCGGAGCCTTCGGGCTCCGGCCTCTTTGGGAGTTGCCCGACCGCCTGCTCGGTACCGCCTGCTGCCTGCTGGGCCAGCGCGGCTTCGTGCGCGGCCTGTGCGTCGGTCTGACGGTGTCCGCTCCCGTGTGGTGGAGCTTCTACCGCCTCGCCTGCCTGTGCGGGGGCCTCTGACATGGCCCGCCGCCACAATCGCCTCACCCCCCTCGTCTCCACGTTTCCCTGTTGCTCGTCCGTGGAGGCGACGACGGCCGGGCCCGGTCCGGGTCCGGCCGCCCGAAATCCGTTCGGCCTCCCCGCGTCAGCCAAGATCGTGAAATTGGTCGCTCTGAGCACACTCGCGGATTGGCCGATCCCGCACGTGCTCGTGGCGAACCTCAGTGGTCGAGCGGGAGGGGCGGACTGATGACCTCGCCCCGCCCGTCCAACCATCCTTCTTCCTGGCCGTGCTTCAGGATGCCCGCCGCGATGGCGCGCGCCACGACGGGGTTGAGCATCACGTCGATCTCCTCGCCGGTGATCGCCCGCATGCGCAGGCCGATCCCGACATTCATCACAGCGGCCGTGACCGCCGCGATCTCTGGCATCCGCGTGACGTCTTCGTCCGTCGGAGTGCTCGGAACATTCGCGTGTAGGGCTCTCTCCCAGGCCCCGATGACCTCCGGTCCGTATAGTCGCTTCATCGCACGCCCCATCGGTTGTTCGCACCCGCCGATGGTCGTGGGAACGGCCGGGCCCCGCAAGGGCCCGGCCGGTTTCCGCCCCTCTCGTCTGATCGCCCCGGTGGAAGCCCGCCAAGGTCTGCCGGTCGCGATCACCCTCGGAGCTGCGTCCTGACATGGCCGCCAGCTCCCTCATCCCCTCTCCCTTCCTGTCGTCTTCTTCGATGCAAACAGCATCGGGGAAAATGATGCGAAGGTCTGGTGTGAAAGTCGCCCACTTTGCGGCGATTGATTCCCAGCTTTGGGTGGATGAGTGGCGCCGGATCCATCCGGTGAAGCCGCACCAGTGTGTGGCCGACATGCTGGATGCACCCGTCTGCACCGTCGAGAAGTGGTTCAACGGTTCAGCCCGCCCTTCCTTCGACTGGTGGGGACCGATCATGCATTCCTACGGCCCGGAGTTCTTCGCGGCCGGCATGCGCACGCCACCGGAATGGCTCGACAACGCCGCGCGTTTGGAGCGCAAGCAACGCCTCCTCCAGCAAAAGGCCGACATCGACGCGAGGCTCGCCCTCGAGATGGTCGCGGGGGCGCTGCCGTGAATCGCGCGTTCCGCTTCTACTGGCATCGCTTCCGCGAATGGCGCCATCGCGTGCTCGCCGAGCGCGCGGGCGACCGCTTCACCCATCACAGCGACCGGGCCAACGCGCACGAGAGCGCGGCCGATCGTATCCTGTGGCCCCCTCCCCCGCGCGGGCCTCCCGTGGCCTTCGACCCGGCGGATGGCGACCGAGCCCCGCCCAACACCTGAGGCCGACAGATCCGCACCATGCGGACGGGCCACCGTCTCCGGCGACGACACGTCCGGATCGATGATTCTCGGGGGCTGTTCCGAGTCACGCATCGCCCGCTCTGCGGCCCATCCGGCCGGCGGACCGGCGCGGCCGTGCTGACAGCCCCCGCAGACAACACGAGCGGAGGAGCGCACGGTGGCCAAGCAGGCGGGCATGCGGCTGAAGTACGAAGACAGAGGGGTGGGATCCGCGCTGACGGTCGAGGACCTCGTCAAGCGCTGCGCGCTGCCGCCCGCCGCCAAACGGATGGTGCGCGATGCGCTCCGCCGGCTCGAGGGGGATGCTAAGGACGCGCAAGCCAAGCGCTCCGCCGCGCTCTCGGCCGCCACCGAAGCCGATCAGCACCGCGCCGG
>JAKOND010000127.1 GCA_022702125.1 Burkholderiaceae bacterium | reverse complement strand
GGCGGCCGGCAACCGCGCGGAGCTGCTGGCGCAGCCCGATGCCCACCACTTCAGCGCGATCCACGGCTTCGAGGACCCGGCGCATCCGCTGTGCGACTGGCTGGCGCGCATCCTGGGCGCGGCGCCGGCCTGAGCATGGCGGCCCCCGAAAGGATCGCCGGCTCCGACGCCCCCGCCCCACCGGCCCCGCCCGCTTGCTGGACCGTGCACTGCGACGGCACCGCCCAGCCCAATCCCGGCCGCATGGGCCTGGGCGCGGTGCTGGTGGCGCCCGACGGCACGCGGCACACGCTGTCGCAGGACACGCACCGCACCGGCTGCAACAACGAGGCGGAGCTGCGGGCCCTGCAGGCCGCGCTGCGCATGCTGCGGGCGCACGGCGCCGTCGATATCGACGTCCGCAGCGACAGCAGCATCCTCGTCGCGCAGATGAACGACCCGGCCGCCGCGCCGATCCGGCGGCTGGCGCCCCTCTACGACGAGGCGCGGGCGCTGTGGGCGTCGTTCGGCGCGGCCCGCCTGCGCTGGATTCCCCGGCACCGCAACGGCGAGGCCGATGCGCTGGCCCGGGCGGCGCTGGGCATGGCGCCCAAGCCGCCGGCCGCGCCGGGCGGCGGCAGGGGAAAGAAAAAGCGCCGCTGAAGGCGGCGCTCGGGACGGTGCGCCGCGGGGCGCGCAGGGACCGGATCAGCCCTTGAGCTGCGCCGCGATCTTCGCCACCCGCTCGCCGTACCGGCGGCCGGTCTCCAGGTCGCCCGGCAGCATCTCCGCCACGCTGGCGTCCGACGGCGACTGGGCGATGGCGCCGATCGAGCCCCCGAGGTTGTTGGGGTCGTTGCGCTGGGCCGCCTTGGCGTTGCTCGGCAGCATGCCCAGGCTCACCCAGATGCCGCCGTGCTGCGCGGCCAGCGTCACCAGCGACTGCAGGGTGTTCTGCTTGTCGCCGTTGAGGCTGGCGCTGTTGGTGAAGCCGCCGAACACCTTGTCCTGCCAGGCGCGGCCGAACCAGGGCTTGGAGGAGGCGTCGGCGAATTTCTTGAACTGCCAGCTCGGGCCGCCCATGTAGGTCGGGGTGCCGAAGATGATGGCGTCGGCCGCGGCCAGGGTCTCCCAGCCGCCTTCGGGCAGCTCGCCGTCGGCGTCGATGGCCAGCAGCTCGGCGCCGGCGCCGTCGGCCACGGATTGCGCCAGGCGCTGGGTATGGCCGTAGCCGGAATGGAAGACAACGACGGTCTTGGTCATGGTGCGGACTTTCTTCTTGGTGGAGGAAAAGGATGGGACGGGACGGAGAACGTTCCGGCGGCCGCATGGTCGAGCAGCCGGGCCGCCGGCCGAGTATTGCGCAGGATGGCGGCCCGGCGGGCATGCCCGGGCCCGCCGGACAGGCACGGCGCGGACGGACTTCCCGGGCGCATCGCCCGGGGCGCGCGGTCCGTCAGGCCGCGAGGTCGAAGACCAGCACCTCGGCGTCCTGGCCGCCGCGCAGCACCAGCTGCGATTCCTGCGCGATCAGCGCCGCGTCGCCGCCCTGCAGCGGCTGGCCGTTGACCTCCAGCGTGCCGCGCACCAAGTGCACATAGGCCTTGCGGCGCGGGTCCAGCGCCAGCTCGGCCGACTCGTCGCCGTCGAACAGGCCGATCCGCAGCGCGGCGTCGGCGTTCAAATGCACCGAGCCCTCGGCGCCGTCGCGCGAGGCGACCAGCCGCAGCCGGCCGCGCTTCTCGGCCTCGGGGAAGGATTTCTGCTCGTAGCCGGGCGCGATGCCGGTGCGGTCGGGCAGGATCCAGATCTGCAGCAGGTGCGTCTGCGCGCCCTGGGCGTGGTTGAACTCGCTGTGGCGCACGCCGGTGCCGGCGCTCATGCGCTGCACGTCGCCGGGCGGGATGGTCTCGACGTTGCCCATGCTGTCGCGGTGGGCCAGCTCGCCCTCCAGCACGTAGGTCACGATCTCCATGTCGCGGTGGCCGTGGGTGCCGAAGCCCTGCCCCGGCGCCACCCAGTCCTCGTTGATGACCCGCAGGTTGCCGAAGCCCATGTGGCGCGGATCGTGGTAGTCGGCGAAGGAGAAGCTGTGGTACGACTGCAGCCAGCCATGGTCGGCGTGGCCGCGCTCGCGGGAGGGACGAAGGGTCAGCATGGAATCGCTCCGGTGGGGAAGTAGCATGGATCGTAGGCCGGCCGCATGCCGGCGAAAATGCAGCCTTTTGACGTCACCGTTCAAGCCATTCGAACGATCGCAATTCGACCATGCAAAATCCCCGCGACGTGCTGACCCCCGAAACCCTGCACATGCTGCAGCGCATCGCCGTCACCGGCAGCTTCGCCGCCGCGGCGCGCGACATGGGCCTCGTGCCCAGCGCGCTCACCTACCGGGTGCGCCAGGTGGAGGAGGCGCTCGACGTGCTGCTGTTCGACCGCAGCGCCCGCCAGGCCCGGCCGACCGAGGCCGGCACCGAGCTGCTGCGCGAGGGCGGCCGGCTGCTGGCGGAGATCGACGCGGTGGCGCACCGGGTGCGCCGGGTCGCCACCGGATGGGAGCCGGAATTCACCGTCGCCACCGACGGGGTGATCGCCCGCGTGCCGTTCATGGAGCTGGTGGAGCAGTTCCTGGAGCCGGCGCCGCCCACCCGGCTGCGGGTGCGCGAGGAGATCCTGACCGGCACCATCGAGGCCATCGACTCCGGCCGGGCCGACGTGGCGATCGGCGTGCTGGAGCAACTGGCGGCGCACAGCCATGTCCAGGTGCGGCCGCTGGGCGAGCTGGCCTTCGTCTACGCGGTCGCGCCGTTCCATCCGCTGGCGGGCGCGCGGCAGCCGGTGGAGGACCGGGTGATCTGGCAGCACCGGGCGATCGCGGTCGCCGACTCGGCCGTCGCGGCCGGCGCGGGCATGACCGTCGGCCTGCTGGGCGGCCAGGACGTGCTGACGGTGAGCTCCATGGATGCCAAGCTCGACGCGCAGCTGCGCGGCCTGGGCAGCGGCTTCCTGCCCGAGCCGCTGGCGCGGCCCCACCTGCAGGCCGGCCGGCTGGTGGCGCTGCCGCTGGCGCGGCCTCCGCGCATCCTGCGCATGGGCTACGCCTGGCGCGAGGGCGGCACCGTGCCGGCCGCGGCCGACCCGGTCGCCGGCCCGCCGGGGCACGGCCCCGGCCAGGGGCGCGCCCTGCGCTGGTGGCTGGACCGCCTGTCCAGCCCGGTGACCCGGGACGCGTTGCTCGGGGGCTGCCTCCCCCAGCTGCCGGCGGACGGACCGGAGCCGGCCCATGGCTGAGCCGGCCGACGGGCGCGAACCCGGCAGCACGGCGGTCGTTTCGCCCTCGGGCGCGCCGCCGCGCCATGGCTGCGTCGGCCGCTTCGCGCCCTCGCCCACCGGACCGCTGCATGCGGGTTCGCTGGTCGCGGCCCTGGCCAGCTGGCTGGACGCGCACGCCCACGGCGGGCGGTGGCTGGTGCGCATCGAGGACGTGGACACGCCGCGCTGCATCCCGGGCGCGGACCGCGCCATCCTGGCCCAGCTCGACGCCTGCGGCCTGCGGCCGGACGCGCCGCCGGTCTGGCAATCGCAGCGCGCAGACCTGTACCAAGCGGCCCTCGACCGGATGCGCGACGCGGGCCTGGCCTACCCCTGCGGCTGCTCGCGGCGCGACATCGAGGAAGCCCAGGCCGCGCGGGGCCTGGTGCGCGGCCGGCATGCCGCGCTGCCCTACCCCGGCACCTGCCGCGACGGCCTGCACGGCAAGCCGGCCCGCGCCTGGCGGCTGCGCACCGACCGCGACGCCGCAGGCCGCGCGCTGGCGGGGCCGGTGCGCTGGACCGACCGCGACCACGGCGCGCAGGCGCAGGACGTGGAGCGCGAGGTGGGCGACTTCGTGCTGCGCCGCGCCGACGGCCTGTGGGCCTACCAGCTGGCGGTGGTGGTCGACGACGCCGCGCAGGGCGTGACCGACGTGGTCCGGGGCCTGGACCTGCTGGACAACACGCCGCGCCAGATCCTGCTGCAGCGCGCCCTCGGCCTGCCGACCCCGCGCTACCTGCACACCCCGCTGGTGGCCGGCGCCGACGGCCAGAAACTGTCGAAGCAGAACGGCGCGCAGGCCTTCGACGCCGCCCGGCCGCTGGCCTCGCTGCGGCAGGCCGCGCGGGTACTGGGCCTGCGGGAAGCGCCCGGCGCGCAGCAGCCCGCGGAGGCGCTGTCGGCCTGGACGGCGGAGTGGAAAACACGGTATCGCCCGACCGACCCGGCAGGCCCGGGCGATCCCCCCCGGGCAGCCCTCTCTACAATGCGAACGTGAGCAATACGATACAACCAGATACAAACGATGCCGGCGCGCCGCCATCGCCCGAGGGCCGTCCGCCCGAGAACGCCGTGCCCGGGACGGTCGCCTTCCCCAAGGCCATCAAGAGCTACGTCCTGCGCGCCGGCCGCACCACCACCGGCCAGGCCAAGGCCTATGCCGACTACGGCGAACGCTTCCTGGTGCCCGCATCGGACGGCCCGGCCGACCTCGCCGCGCTCTTCGGCCGCGACGCCCCCACGGTGCTGGAGATCGGCTTCGGCATGGGCGAGGCCACCGCGCACATCGCCGCGCTGCTGCCCGAGAAGAACTTCCTGTGCTGCGAAGTGCACCAGCCGGGCGTCGGCGCCCTGCTCAAGCGCATCGGCGAGCAGGGGCTGGAGAACATCCGCATCGTCCGGCACGACGCGGTGGAGGTGGTCGACCGAATGATCCCGCCCGACACGCTCGACGGCATCCATGTCTTCTTCCCCGATCCCTGGCACAAGACGCGCCACCACAAGCGGCGCCTGCTGCAGTCCCCGCTGGTCGCGCGCCTCGCGGCCCGCCTGCGGCCCGGCGGCTACCTGCACTGCGCCACCGACTGGCAGCCCTACGCCGAGCAGATGCTGGAGGTGCTGGGCGCCGAGCCGCTGCTGCGCAACACCGCGCGCGACTACGCGCCACGGCCGTCCTACCGGCCCCTGACCAAGTTCGAGAACCGCGGCATCCGCCTGGGCCACGGCGTCTGGGACCTGGTCTTCCGGCGCATCTGAGTCCCGCCGGCAGCCGCACGCCCCCCTCCGCCGACACCGCCTCCATCGCATGCGCCCCCTCCTCAAGCACCTCCTCGAAATCACCGCGCACCGCGACCAGAACCGGCTGGAGGTATCGGTGGCCTCCTCCCTGGCCAACCTGGTCGGTGCGGTCCGGGTCCGCAAGCTGGAGATCGGGTCGGTCGGGGACGCGGTCTTCCTGCGGCCGATCGAGCTGATGGACGCGCAGGGCCGCGTCGTCGCGGGCGATGCGCTGCAGGCGCAGCCGTCCGCGCCGGAACCCCTCGAAAGCCATCCCGAACTGCTCGAATGCATCGAGCAGCTCGATGCCAGCGCGGAGCGCCTGCACGACGACGGCCGCTACGTGCTGTGGCTGCCGGTGCGCCTCGACGGCGAGGTCCGGACCTGCCTCGAGATCACCAGCCCCAGGCGCTACGGCGACCGCACACGGGCGGTCATCCTGGGCATCTTCGAGGTCTACTGCAACTACCAGAGCCTGCTCGAATACAGCGAGCGCGACGCGCTGACGGGGCTGCTCAACCGCAAGACCTTCGACGACCAGTTTCCGCGCTACCGGGAAGCGCTGGCTCCTTTGCGTCCGGACGGCGAAGTCGATGCCTACGACGACGGCGGCAAGCTGCGGCTGTTCACGCTGGACGAAGACACCTGCCGACCGATCTCGGAATTCGGCGGCGGCGAATTCGGTTCCGTGCCCCGGGACTCCGAGCAGGAGGTGCAGGCCCAGTGGCTGGCGATGGTGGACATCGACCACTTCAAGCAAGTCAACGACCGCTTCGGCCATGTGCACGGCGACGAGGTGCTGGTCCTGGTGTCGAACATCCTGAAGGCATCCTTCCGGGGCAACGACCGCATCTTCCGCTTCGGCGGCGAGGAATTCGTGGTGCTGGTGCGCCAGGTCTCGCTGAAGGCGGCGCGCGCCATCTTCGAACGCTTCCGCCACAACGTGGAGCGGTACGCCTTCCCGCAGGTCGGCCGGGTCACCATCAGCCTGGGCTTCGCCAAGACGGACGCCGGCACGCCGGTCGAGATCCTCGGCCGCGCCACCCGGGCGCTCTCGCATGCCAAGGAGCACGGCCGCAACCGGATCTGCTACTACGAGGAGCTGGTGCGCGAAGGCAAGCTGCAGGCGGGCGTGGCGCACGAGGACCCCGGCCCGTCCTGACCGGCCGACGGCGCGACCCCCGCCACCGGATAGCGCAGCGCCTGCGGCAGCACCGCGTCGGCCCAGCCGAAGCGCCAGGCCGCGCCGGCCGCGGCCAGCGCCGCGGCCGCCAGCAGCGCCGCCGCCAGCGGCCCGCGCCGCTCGGCGAAGGGATCGTGCAGCAGCCCGGAAGCGACGCTCGGCACGCTGGCCGTCTTCGACAGCGACGCGCCCAGCCGCACGTTGACCTTCATGCGGCCGTTGATGGCCCACCCGCTCGCGTCCAGGATCGGTCCCAGGCTGCGCTGGCGCAGCTTGAGCCAGGCGATCAGCATGCTCGGCCCCGAGATCGCCAGCACGATGCCCAGCACCGCGATCGGAATCCACTGCCCCAGGTCGACGAACTTGCCGAACAGCCCCACCAGCACGGTGCTGATGCTGCCCAGCGCCACGCCGATGGCCGCCACCGTGCCCACGTCCACCCGGCCCGGCAGCCGGATGGCCGCCAGCCCGGGCGCCGCGGCCAGCGATGCGGGCGCGGGCGCGGCGCCCGCGGTTCCCGCCGCCGGACCCTTGACGCCGGCCAGGTTGCTCGCGACCGCGTCCAGCGTGCCCTGGGCCGCGGTCTCGCTGGCGGCGGCGCGCTTGGCGACCTGCTCTTCCAGCACCCGCAGGAACTTCTTGTACGGCGAGAAGAAGGCCTGGGTGACGCTGATCGGGTTCTCGATCAGCTTGGTGATGGTGGCGTCCCAGTCCCGGCCCTGCCGGTCGTAGAAGATGCCGTTGCGGCCCACGAACAGGAAATCCACGTCGCCGGCGGTGAAGGCGGCGGCGATGGTCATCTTCTGGCCCTGGCGGCTGCATTCGCAATAGGCCAGGCAGGTCTTGGCCAGCCCGGCCAGGACCGCGTGCCGGGCGGCGTCGGCCACCTGCACCGTGAGGTCGCAGCTGCGGGCGTCGAGGTAGAGGGTGCCGGCCTGGAAGATCGCGCCCTCCCGGCGGTAGAAATCGCGGAAGGACACGAAGTTGTGCAGCAGCCGCAGCAGGTCGCGCTTGAGGCGCAGCAGCTTCTCCAGGTCGGCGATGCGGGCGTTGTGCGGCTCGACCGCCTCGTCCTGGTCGATCAGCGCCAGCACGGCCGCCTCCGCGCCGGCGGCCAGGCGCCGGCGCAGGTCGTCGGGATCGAGCGCGCCCAGGCCGGTGGTGGGCTTGGCGTCCAGCCAGGCGCGGCAGGACTCCAGCCGCAGCTGCAGCGCGAGCCAGTCGCCCTCGGCGAGTTCTTCCGCGCCGGGGCCGATGATCGGCCCGACCGCCTTGCGCCGCAGGGCCGCCAGCGCCTGCGCCCAGGCCGGGTTCACGCCGGCGGTCAGCGGCAGGGCGCGGCCGGGCTGGATCGGGGCCAGCGGCAGCGCGGCGATGGCGTCCGAATGCAGGCTGAGCGCGCCGGTGGCGATCTGGCGGTATTCCTCGGCGGTCGGGTTGAGCTCGGTCACGGCGCGGATGTCGTAGTCGGCCAGCCGGCAGCGGGCGAAGAAGTCGTCCACCTTGGCGCGCACCGCGGCCATCGCCTCGGCGGCCTCCAGCGTGTCGGCGCCGAAGGGCAGCGTCGCGCCGTCGGCCACGGCGCGGGCGTGCCAGGCATCGAGCGCGTTGGCGTCGTCGAAGAAGACCCGCGCCTTGGCCCGGTCGACGCCCGGCTCGCCGTTGCGGTCGGCCACGCCGCCGAGCACGTCGACGATGTCCTGCAGCGTGCGGGAGATGTCCGGATCGTCGGCGGTGGCGGGGGTCACGATGCCGTCGCCGTTGAAGCGCATCGCGGCCAGCAGGCGGCTGCGGTCGGTCACGTCCTCCAGGCCGATCGTGCCTTCGGGGTCCTTGCCCAGCAGTTCGAGGATGCGCCGCGCCTCGCCGGCCAGTTCCGCCCCGGAGTCGGTCCGGTCGTCGATCGCGTCGATCGCCAGGGTGTCGCCGCCCCGCACCAGCTCTTCCGGGTCGCGCAACTGCTCGCAGGCCCAGCGGCAGGCGGCCAGCAGCTCCGGCGGCCGGATGCGGCCGTCGCGGTCGGTGTCGATCAGGTCGAGCGTGCGCGCGTCGAATTCCAGGCCGCGCGTCGGGCAGGCCAGCGCCACCCAGAGCTTCTGGTCGAGCTGGTCCAGGTGGGCGATGTCGGCCCCGGTGCGGATCACGATCTGGTCCACGCCCCCGGCACGGAAGAATTGCCACGAATGCTGCGCTGCCATCGGTGCGGGAAGGAAAGAGTCGAAACCCGGGATTCTCCCGGGCCGTCGCCACGGTCGAGTAAGGCCATGTAGGCGGGGCCCGGCGGCGGCATGCTCCAATCGGCCGATGCCCCGCCCCCGATCGCAGCACGCTCCCATCGCCGCCCGCGACGTTCCGCCCGCCCCGCCGTCGGCGCAGCGGCCATGACCCGCCGCCATGTCGTCGTCCTGGGCACCGGCGCGGTCGGCGCGGCCAGCGCCATCGAAGCCCTGCGCGCCGGGATGCGCGTCACGGTCGTCGATCCCGGCCCGCCGGGCGCGGCGCATGCGACCAGCTACGGCAATGCCGGGTGGCTGTCCTCGCATTCGGTGATCCCGCCCGCGACGCCCGGGGTCTGGCGGCAGGTGCCGCGCTGGCTGATCGACCCGCTGGGGCCGCTGGCGGTGCGCTGGCGCCACCTGCCCCGCGCGGCGCCCTGGCTGGCACGCTACCTGGCCTCGGGCTGGACGCCCGCGCGGCTGGAGCGCACCGCGCAGGCCCTGCGCACCCTGCTGGCGGACGCGCCCGCGCTGCACCGGCAACTGGCGCGGGAGGCCGGCGCGGCGCACCTGATCGAGCAGCGCGGGGTGCTGCACGCCTGGCGCAGCCGGGAGGATTTCGAAGGCGAGGCGCTGTCCTGGGATATCCGCCGCCGGGTCGGCGTGCGCTGGACCGCCCTGCCCGAAGCGGCGCTGCGCGAGGCCGAGCCCGACCTGCATCCGCGCTACCGCTTCGGCGTGCACGTGGCCGAGGCCGGCAGCTGCCGCAATCCGGGCGCCTACGTGGCGGCACTGGCGGCACACGCCCGGGCCCAGGGCGCGGAGCGCGTGGCGGCGCGGGCCGTCGGCTTCCGGCTGCAGGACGACCGGTTGCGCGCGGTGCGGCTGGACGACGGCAGCGAGATCGCCTGCGACGCCGCGGTGGTCAGCGCCGGCGCCCGGTCGGCCGCGCTGTCGGCATCGGCCGGCAACCCGGTCCGGCTGGAGACCGAGCGCGGCTACCACGTGGTGCTGCCCGGCGCCGGCGCCGGACCGCGCACGCCCGTCATGGCGGCCGATTGCAAGATGATCGTGAACTGGACCGACACCGGCCTGCGCGCCGCCGGCCAGGTGGAGATCGCCGGACTGGACGCCCCGCCCGACTGGCGCCGCGCCGCGATCCTGCGCGACCACCTGCGCGGCATGTTTCCCGGACTTCCCGCGGACCTGCCCGACGACGCCTTCGTCCCCTGGATGGGCCACCGGCCCAGCCTGCCCGACGGTCTGCCGGTGCTGGGGCCGGCCCGCCGCAGCCGCGACATCGTGCTGGCCTTCGGGCACGGGCATGTCGGCCTGGGGGGATCGGCGCGCACCGGACGGCTGGTGGCGCAGTTGCTGGCCGGACGGCCGCCGGAGATTTCCCTGGCGCCGTTCGACCCGGCCCGGCCGATGGCGGCCCGTGGAAGACCCGCCTAGCGCAGGGCCGCCGCCAGCAGCCGGCGCACCCGGGCATAGGCTTCCTCGCGGGCATCGGAATTCGGACCGAAATGCACCCCGTGCTCGGGGTCGAGGCCGGTGGGCACCTCCGGCAGCAGCTGCACCTTGCCCGACGGGTAATCGAAGCCGTGGTAGCTGCCGCCGAAGACGTGCACCTCGGATTGCGTGGCCCGGCCCAGCGCGATGCAGGGCTGCGGCGGCGTCCAGTCGTCGAGCGCGCCGATCATGATCGCCAGGTGGGTGTTGGGCCGGTAGCCGCTCTTGAGCGGGCTGCGGCAGAGGGGATAGAAGGCGATGGCGGCGGCGAAGCGGTCGGGCACCGCGTTGACCTCGGGCCGCGTGGCGTCGGTGGCCGCCAGCACCGTGTTGCCGCCGTGCGACCAGCCCAGCAGCGCGATCCGGTGCGGGTCGGCCCAGGGCTGTGCCGCGGTCCAGGACAGCGCCGCCAGCGCATCGAGACGGCGCTGCGTCAGGGTGACGGCACGGGCGCCGACCTTCTGCGAACAGGCCGGCGGCGAGCCGCGCGACCGGAGGCTGTCGGGGAACAGCACCGCGTAGCCTTCGGCGAGGAGCATCTCGGCCATGGCCTGGTGCCGCGAATTGAGCGTGAGCGCGATGTTGGGCGCCTGTTCGTCGTACAGGCCGTTGCAGCCGTGCAGCGCGATCACCGTGCCGCGGCGCGCCTGGCCGTCATCGGGCAGGAACAGCAGGGCATGCAGCCGGGCGCCGTCGCGGTTGAAAAAAGACACGGCCCGGGGCTGCGCCTTGGACGGCGCCGGCGGGCGGACGGCTGCCGGTGCCGCCTGCGCCACGGGGGGCGCCGCCGGCGGCACCGGCTGCGCCAGGACCGGCGCCATCGCCAGCCATGCCCACACCGCCACGAGCGCCCCGGACCGCCAGCGGAGCCGGCCCGGTCGGGCGCCCGCCTCGGACCCGCGGGATGCGACGCCTTTCGGCGCGATGGAAGGCATGGTGCGTCCGGAGCGGGTTCGGGTGCGGGTCAGACCCGCTCGGCCACCCAGCCGCGCACCGACTGCAATGCTGCCGGCAGGGCCGCCGCGTCGGTGCCGCCGGCCATCGCCAGGTCCGGCTTGCCGCCGCCCTTGCCGCCGACCTGCTGCGCCACGAAGTTGACCAGCTCGCCGGCCTTGACCCGGCCGATGCTGTCGGCGGTCACGCCCGCGGCCAGCTGGACCTTGCCGCCCTCGGCCGAGGCCAGCACGATGGCGGCGGTCTTGAGCTTGTCCTTGAGCTTGTCGAGGGTGTCGCGCAGCGTCTTCGCGTCGGCGCCGGGCAGCAGCGCCGCCAGCACCCGGATGCCGCCGACCTCGACCGCCTGGCCCGCCAGCTCGTCGCCCTGGCTGGACGCGAGCTTGCCCTTGAGCGCGGAAACTTCCTTCTCCAGCGTGCGGACCTGCTCCAGCACCTGGCCCAGCCGGTTCTGCAATTCGGCCGGCGGCGCCTTGAGCGTGCCGGCGGCGGCCTGGACGGTGCTTTCGAGCTGCTGCAGGTAGGCCAGCGCATTGGCGCCGGTCACCGCCTCGACCCGGCGCACGCCGGCGGCCACGCCGCCCTCGCCCACGATCTTGAACAGGCCGATGTCGCCGGTGTGGCGCACATGGGTGCCGCCGCAGAGTTCGCGGCTGGTGCCGATGTCGATGACGCGCACCGTCTCGCCGTACTTCTCGCCGAAGAGCATGGTCGCGCCGGTCTTCTGGGCCGACTCGATGTCCATCACCCGGATCACGGTGGGCGTGTTCTCCAGGATCTCGGCGTTGACTTGCGCCTCGATGCGCCGGATCTGCTCGTCGGTCACCGGCGCGTTCTGCACGAAGTCGAAACGGGTGCGGTCGGCGTTGACCAGCGAGCCCTTCTGCTGGACATGGTCGCCCAGCACCTCGCGCAGCGCCTTGTGCATCAGGTGGGTGACGCTGTGGTTGCGCGCGGTGGCGGCGCGGCGGGCGGTGTCGACGCGCGCGGTGACCGCGTCGCCCACGCGCAGGCCGCCGGCCTGCTGCACGCCGTGGTGGCCGTAGACGTCGGCGCGGATCTTGAGGGTGTCGTCCACCGAGAACCGGCCGCCCGCGCCGGTCTCCAGCGCGCCCTGGTCGCCGACCTGGCCGCCGCTCTCGGCGTAGAACGGGGTGGTGTCGAGCACCACCACGCCGGCCTGGCCGGCCTCGAGCGACTGCACCGCCGCGCCGTCGGCGTAGAGCGCGACCACCTTGGCCGGCTCCTCCAGCAGGTCGTAGCCGGTGAAGGCATGGCCGTCGCCGGCGTATTCGAGCGCGCGGTCCATCTTGAACTTGCCGGCGGCGCGGGCCTGGGTCTTCTGGCGGTTCATCGCGGCGTCGAAGCCGGCGGTGTCCACCGTCACCTCGCGCTCGCGGGCGACGTCCTGCGTCAGGTCGAGCGGGAAGCCGTAGGTGTCGTGCAGCTTGAAGGCGACGTCGCCCGGCAGCACGGTGGCGCCGCCGGCCAGCGCCGCGTCGAGGATGTCCATGCCGTTGGCCAGCGTCTCGAAGAAGCGCTCTTCCTCGGCCTTGAGCACCGCGGCGATCTTCTCCTGCTGCTCGCGCAGCTTCGGATAGGCGTCGCCCATCTGCGCCACCAGGTCGGGCACCAGCTTGTGGAAGAAGGGCTTCTTCTGGCCGAGCTTGTAGCCGTGGCGGATCGCGCGGCGCACGATGCGGCGCTGCACGTAGCCGCGGCCCTCGTTGCCCGGGATGACGCCGTCGGCCACCAGGAAGGCGGTGGCGCGGATGTGGTCGGCGATCACGCGCAGGCTCTTGTTCGACAGGTCGGCCTCGCCGGTCTCGCGCGAGGCGGCCTTGACCAGCGCGTCGAACAGGTCGATCTCGTAGTTGCTGTGGACGTGCTGCAGGATGGCGGCGAGCCGCTCCAGGCCCATGCCGGTGTCCACGCAGGGCGCGGGCAGGCGGCTCACCGAGCCGTCGGCCGCCATGTCGAACTGCATGAACACGTTGTTCCAGATCTCGATGAAGCGGTCGCCGTCCTCGTCCGGGCTGCCCGGGGGGCCGCCGGCGATGTGCGGGCCGTGGTCGTAGAAGATCTCGGAGCTGGGGCCGCAGGGGCCGGTGTCGGCCATCATCCAGAAGTTGTCGGACTTGTAGCGGCCGCCCTTGTTGTCGCCGATGCGGATGACGCGCTCCGGCGGCAGGCCGATTTCCCGGGTCCAGATGTCGTACGCCTCGTCGTCCTCCTGGTAGACGGTGGCCAGCAGGCGCTCGGCGGGCAGCCGGTAGACCCGGGTCAGCAGTTCCCAGGACCAGGCGATGGCCTCGCGCTTGAAGTAGTCGCCGAAGCTCCAGTTGCCCAGCATCTCGAAGAAGGTGTGGTGGCGGGCGGTGTAGCCGACGTTCTCCAGGTCGTTGTGCTTGCCGCCGGCGCGCAGGCAGGTCTGCACCGACGCGGCGCGCACGTAGGGCCGCTTGTCGGTGCCGAGGAACACGTCCTTGAACTGCACCATGCCCGAGTTGGTGAACATCAGCGTCGGGTCGTTGGCCGGCACCAGGGAGCTCGAGGGCACCACCGTGTGCCCCTTGGATGCGAAGAAGTCGAGGAAGCTCTTGCGGATGTCGGCAACGGAGAAGGTCGGTGTGCTCATGGGTTTCGTCGTCATCGGGAGGAAGGCGCGCCGGAGGGCGGGCGGGCCGCGTCGGGTGGGATGGTCGCCGGCCGCGCCGGACTGTCACCGACGGCAGGAAGCAGAGAGGTCGTGCCTGCGGCAGCGGTTCGGAAGGTTGCGGATTTTAGAACGGCTTTGGCTTTCCGACGGGACCGCCGGGCCCCACGCGACAGGGCCCGCATGGCGCGATCGCCGTGCGGGCCCGTGGCTGGCAATAAAAGGATGCGTGCCGTGCGATGGCTTCAGCGCAGGCCGAAGAACGACAGCACGGCGACCACGACCACGACCAGACCGACGATGTAGATGATGGAATTCACAGCGAGACCTTTTTCCCTTGAGTTATGGATGGGCGGAGCATGGCAGCGGATGGACCCGGACGCTGTCGGCCTCCGGGGCGACCGGACGTAGGACCGTGCCAACGCCGAAGGCCGCCGGACGGTCGTTCCCGGAAGAGAATCGGCATTCCGACCGGCGCTCGCGCGTCCGATCCCCTCTCCGCCCGATACCCCCCGCCATGCCGACCTCCCTCCCGCCCGGCCCGCCGCTCGTGCTGTCCCTCCAGTCCCATGTCGCCTACGGCCATGTCGGCAACGCGGCGGCGATGCTGCCGCTGCAGCTGCTGGGGGCGCAGCCGGTGGCGGTGCACACGGTGCAGTTCTCCAACCACACCGGCTACGGCGAATTCAAGGGCCAGGTGTTCGCGCCGGCGCACGTCCAGGACGTGCTCGACGGCCTGCGCGCCCAGGGCGTGCTGGCGCGCTGCGAAGCGGTGCTCTCGGGCTACCTCGGCGATGCCGGCGTGGGCGAGGCGGTGCTGTCGGCGGTGCAGGAAATCCGCCGGCACCGGCCCGGCGCCCGCTACCTGTGCGACCCGGTCATGGGCGACGTCGGCCGGGGCGTCTTCGTCCGCCCGGGCGTGCCGGAATTCCTGCGCCGCCGCGCGCTGGGCCACGCCAGCCTCGTCACGCCCAACCACTTCGAGTTCGAATTGCTGCACGGCGCCCCGGTCGGTTCGGTGGACGAGGCCGTCGCCGCCGCCCGCGCGCTGCTGGGCGGCGCGGACCGCCCCCACCTGTCCACCATCGTCGTGACCAGCCTGCGCACGCCCGACCTGCCGTCCGACCGGCTCGCCACCCTGGCGGTGGAGGCGGACGGCGCCTGGATCGTGCAGACGCCCTTCATCGCGCTGCAGCCGCTGCCCAACGGCATGGGCGACGTGTTCTCGGCGGTGCTGCTGGGCCATCTGCTGAACGGCGCCGACACGCCCGCGGCGGTGGCGCGCGCCGTCTCGACGCTCCATGCCCTGGTGTCCCGGACCGCGGCCGGCCAGCGCGACCTGCCGCTGGTCGCCTGCCGCGACCAGATCGTGGCGCCCTCCCCGGTCTTCGACGCGGTGGCGCTGGCCGGTTGGCGGACCTGCCCGCGCGCAGTCGGCCCCGTCCGGGCGGACGACCGCGGCGGACAGTGCGCCCGGGTCGGCGATGCGGATCGAGGAACCGGTTCGGAGACGGTGTCCTTTCCGGAATGATTTCCTGCGACTGCCGGCGTCCCGCCTTCGTTCGCAGCTACCGAATAGATAGCAAGAGAAGCATCCCCGACCCGCGTCCTCAGCGCTGCAGCGCGACGAACTGGATGCTGGTGCCCGACTTGGCGGTGACCAGCCAGTGCGTGGAATCCGTCACCGAGACCGTGCCCGAGCCGCCCGTGACGACCGGCAGCCAATACGCGCTGCGCGGCAGCATCCATGTCACGTCGGTCAGCGACACGGGGTTGCTCGCCACGAACGTGGTCAGGCCGAGCGCGTTGGTGCTGCTGCTCCAGTTCGTCTGGATCCGGCGCTGCGAGAAATCGGCGATCTCCGCGAGGGTGTACCAGTCGAAGCGGCCGACCGCCTGGAGCGCGGCCGCGCGCTTCACGAAGGTCTTGACCACGCCCAGGTGGGCCATCGCTCCCGGAGGATGGTTGTAGAACAGGCGGTTGGTGCGGTTGTTGGACACGAAGCTCTGCAGGTCGACCAGCCATTGGGCGGAGGTGCCGTCGGAGATGCCGTTGAGGTCGAACTCCTCGAAGGTGGCCGACTTGCCGAAAGGCGCGATCGGCATGGCCCACAGCTTGTCGGTCAGTCGGGCGCCGGCGCGCCATTCGCGGGTGGCCGCGGCGCCGGTGTTGCTGACCGTGTACATGCCCACCACGCCGTGCTGCTCCAGCCACCGGGTCGCCCAGCTCGGGTTGTTGCCGACCGGCGCCGAGTATTCGCGCAGCGGGGTCTTGGTGACGTTCTCGAGGGCGTTGAAGTTCAGCAGCACCCAGGGCAGGTAGGTCGCGGCGTTGGTTTCCGTCGCGTTCAGGCCGTACAGGTCGTGGTTCCAGCCGCCGTGCGAGCCGATCTCGTGCTGCATGCCGCTGGCGCGCGCGTACTTGCCGAACTTGCCGGTCTTCAGCACGACGTCCTGGGCGGCCGGATTGTTGGGCAGGTTCATGCCCATGCCGTCGCCCGGCGTGACCACGTCGGGGCCCGCGGTGAAGTGCACGGAGAACGGGCCCTGGTTCTGCATGAAGTCCTGGGCCATGATGTTGCGGAAATCGGGCACCACGTCGTCGCCGTCGTCCACGTGCCAGTTGTAGACCAGGCCGCCGATGCCCTTCGGCTGGACGGACAGGCGCGTCATGGCCACCTGGTCGCGCGCGAAGTGGTTCAGGAAACCGTGCATCAGCGCGCCGTCGGTGCCGATGGCCTTGAAGAAGCCGAGCGGGATGTTGACGAACAGGACCTTGCCGGAGCCGTAGGCGCGCTCGCCCGCGACCAGTCCGTGCGACGGCGAGCTCAGGAACACGTTGCCCGGGAAGGTGCCGGTCGTCACGAAGTGGTAGTAGCTCAGTTCGCCGAAGCCGTAGCCGCTGACGGACTGCATCTCGGCATCGGACGACGCCAGCCTGGACGGCGTGAGCGCGGGCGGGTTCTCGGTCCAGGCGGTGCCGCTGGCGTTCACGACCGCGCTGATGTCGTCGGTCTGGCGCAGGCTGTTGCCGGTGTTGCCGAAATTGAGCAGTTGCGACAGCAGCTGGCTCAGCGCCTGCGTCGCGTTGCCCACGTTCAGGTCGTAACGCAGCTGGCTCGCACTGGCGGTGGCCGGGGAAAGACGCGCGAGGCTGGTCGAGATGCCGTTGGCGCGTGCTTCGACGATGGCGCGCATGAACTGGGAGCCGCCCGGATCGAAGCGGTTCGTCGGTACGAAGACGGCGTTGGACGTGGCCGCACGCGCGTTGGCGGCCGGGGCCGCGTAGGGCACGTACTTGCCGGGCGGCAGGGACAGGTTGTCCATGCGGCCCTTGTTGCCCACGATCGGGCCGAAGCCCACCACGCGGTCGCGCAGCAGGTCGTACTGCACGTAATCCACGCCCACCAGATCGGAGAAGCGGGATTTGCCGCCGAGCGAGTAGAAGCCGTTGTCCGTCAGTGCGCCCGCGTCGTACGTCAGCATCAGCTTGCCGCCGCCGGACACGTACTGCTTGACCGCCGCCACCAGGGCATCGCTGGCCTGGATGTGCGCGCTGTCGGGCAGGATCAGGCCGGCGATCGTGCCCGCCGCCCGGGCGCCGAGCGCCAGGAAGGCCGAATCGGTGATGGTTTTGAGCTGGATGCCCTCTTCGGCTGCCGAATCCGTCCACACCTGCACCTGCCAGCTCGACAGGCTCGCGCCGTCGGGGACCAGCAGGGTCAGGCTGTCACGCGAAGCGGCGGCGTGGGCGCCCGCATTGAACGCGAGAAGCAACGGCAGGACGAGCAGCGCGGCCATCAACCGGCGGGACCGCCGGACGAGAAAGCGCCATGGGGCGAAGGTAGGAGGCATGGGGCACCTTGGATGGAAGTTAGAGGAAAGGGACAACAGGAGCAGGGTCGGACGCCACGGGTCCGGGCGGCGCCGCGGCCCGCGACGTCTTCGGGTCGTCGGCGGGATCGGCCAGCCAGAAAAGCCACAGCAGATCGCCCACCTGGAAGGGCCACCCGAAGGGCCGGGCCGGCTGCATCCAGTCGCTGCGGGCGCGGGCCACCCAGGCGCGCGCGTCGTCGACCTCGCCGACGCAGTGGGCTGCCACGGCCATCGCGGGCCACCAGAAACCGTCGGGATCGACATTGCGCCGAGACCAGTCGGCACGGTCCTTCCACTGCGACGCCGCCTTGCGCCAGGCCGAACGCGCGCGCTGCTGCTCCGCAGGGCCGGCGTCGCGACTCCACAGCAGCGGCCAGGCCTGGGCCACCGTATCGGGATACCAGGTCGAGAAATTCGGCTTCGGCGCGTCCAGGCGCACGCGCCAGGTGTGGCTGGGCGCGTGCCAGAGTTGCCTGACGATCGCCGCGTCCAGTGTCTCGGCCGTGCCCATGCTGTTGATGCCGGCCTGCGGCACCTGGTACACCTCGGTCTGCAGACGGGCCCACGCACGCCAGCCGGCCGCCACCTCGAGCGCGTCCATCAGGTAGGCCACGGGATAGTCGGGCTTGGCCCAGCTCAGCCCGCCGGGTTCGGCCAGGGAAGCCATCGTGCCGGCCGCGGCCTCCAGGGCCGCGCGCATGGCGGGTTCGCGCAGCATGCTGGCGTCGTCGCTGTGGCGCAGGTAGGCCTCGGCCATCAGCAGCAGCGTGGCGGCGGTGCTGTCGTAGGCATCGACCTGCGGGCAGGTGCGCGCATCGCGGCCCGGCGGGCAATCCGCTTCCTGCAGATCGGAGGCGCGCACCCAGTGGTCGAACACCACGCCCCGTCCGGAGCCGGTCGGCGTGGTGTGCCGCGCCTGCCAGCGGAGCCAGCGCGCGGCTGCGGGCGCCTGGCCAGGATCGATCCGCAGCGCACCGATGAAGGCCAGGTTCGCCTGGTAGGCCGACACGTGGTGCCAGGCCTGCCCCTGGGGATCGACATGCCCCGGCGACTGGTGCGTCTTCACCGCGCCGTCCGCGGGACGGCCGGGCGCCGCGAGCATCAGGCGCTCGAAAGCGCGCAGTGCCGCGTCGCGGAAGTCGGCCTGCACCAGATGCCCGTATCCGCAGGCGCCGGACCCCTGCGGAGCCGGGGCGACCTCGGCGTAGCCGACGGTCATCGCGCCGCATGCCAGGGCGATCGCGCACGCCGTGCGCCGCAGGCGCCTCACGGCCGTGCCCTGTCGTCGGCCGAGCGCTGGCCGGGCCAGCTCATGCCCCAGCCGTAGAGCGCCACGAAGCCGGTGATCGCCAGCATCACGCCGAACAGCAGGTGCAGCAGCGGCAGCAGGATCAGGCCCCCTGCGTTCACCAGCGCCACGTGCAGCGCGTACTGCAGGGGCGTGAGCACGAACAGGTAGCCGGCGGTCAGCAGGGTCAGCAGGGCACGCTGCCACATGGCGAACGGGAACAGGTAGTAGGTCGCCAGGTGGATCCAGGGCGTCAGCACGATCAGGTACCAGCTCTGGCGCATGCCGCTGATCACATGGCCTCCCACGGTATGGACGAAGCTGGCGGGCCAGAACACGAAGAACAGCACCGACGCGGCATGGATCAGCACGCCCAGCCGCACGAAGAAAGCCAGCGGCTTGGCCGGCTCGGGCAGCCAGGCGGTGCACCACCACAGCGCCGCCAGCGCACCGCCATGCCAGAGCGGCATCCGCGTATCGGGCACGTCCAGCGCCAGTTCGATCGAGGGCACGCCCAGCGCGAAGATCTCGCCCACGCCCGTCCCCGGGCCGACCAGGTCGAACTGGCCGGGCAAGGCCAGGGCATGCATCCACCAGATCATCTGGCTGCCCCAGGCCAGGCTGACCCAGGGGCGGAGCCACAGCAGCGCCGCGCTCAGGACGCACGCGAGCGCCGCGCTGCCCCATATCCGCCCGAGGGGCAACGGCAGGCTCCAGATCGCGCGGTGCTGGGGAATGGTGCCGCCCCGATGTCCCCGGGCACGATCGAGGAGATGGAAGGGTTTGCTCATGCCGGGCCTACCACTGGACGAACAGGCCCGCGCCCAGCGTGCTGCGGTGGTAGGTCGGGTTCTCGTAGTACTCGGCCTGCGCATTGAGGCCCCAGCGCGGCCCCAGCCAGAGCTTCCAGATGGCACCGAGGCTGCGGCTGCTGAAGTTCACGAGCTGGGCCTGGCTGCCGAGCGCCTGGTAGGCCTCGGTGCCGCGGCTGGCGCGCAGGCTGAAGTACTGCACGCCTTCCCGCCCCAGGGTGGCGCTGGCGTACGGCATGTGCGAATGGATGCTGCCCGGCTGGCTCACGTTCAGGATGACCCCGGCTTCGAGCACCACCGGCGCATCGAGGTACAGGACGGCGGACAGGCGCGCTCCCGCGTCGCTGCGGCGGTTGTCGAAGGCCGCGTGGTAGTACGCCGCGGATGTCACCAGCTGCCGGTTCGGCAGCCATTTGCGCGACAGCTGCAGGTCGACGCGGTTGTTGGCCCAGTTCGGACCGCCGACGCCGCCCACCACCGTGCCGGTGCCGTACCAGTCGGGCGACAGCACCGCGGTGTAGGACAGGCCGGCGATGCCTCCGTGGTCGCCGAACTTGCGCTCGTCGAGGAGTTCCGCCCGCAGCACGTCGCCGCCCGCGAGCGCCCAGGTGCCGCGCAGGTAGTTCGCTTCGCCGTCGGGGAGGCCCGCCGACAGGGTGCTGCGGGTGCGCACCAGGTCGAAAGTGGCGCGCGCAGGCACGGCATCCTGTGCCATGGCCGCGGGACCCGCGAAAATTCCGAGGAGGGCCAGGGCGCGGGACGCGGATGCGAAAGAAGAGGCCGCCATGTTCACGCCCCGAGGTCGCGAGCCAGCACGTCGGCGATGCGCCGCGCGGTCCGGCCATCGCCGAAGGGGTTCACCGCGGAGCGCATGCGGTCGAGCGCTTCGCCGCCGGACAGCATCCGGCCCACGGTGGCGACGATGTGGTCCTCGTCGGTGCCGAGGATCATGCCGGCGCCGGCCTCGACCAGTTCGGGCCGCTCGGTGGTGCTGCGCAGCACCAGCACCGGACACGACAGTGCCGCGCCCTCCTCCTGGATGCCGCCGGAGTCGGTCATCGCCAGCAGGCTGTGCTGCAGGCACCATAGCAGGGCCGGGTAATCCAGCGGCGGGCACAGGCAGAGCCGGCCTCCGAGCGTCCCGGCCAACGCGCCGAGTTCGGCATGCACCACCTCGCTGACGGCAGGGTTGCCGTGCACCGGCCAGACCACCGCCAGATCGTCGTGCTGCGCCAGCAGGCGTGCCACGGCCCGTGCGATGTTCCGGATGCCGGGGCCCCAGTTCTCGCGCCGGTGCGCGGTCACGGTGATCAGGCGGCACCGTCCCAGGTGCGGCCGCAGCCGCTGCAGCGGCTCCGGCAATGCCAGCGTGCCGTTGTCCAGCAGTTCGGCGAGGCGCGCGGTGCCGGCCACCGCCGCATCGACGGCCGTGTTGCCGACCATGTGCACCCCGTCGCCGGACAGGCCCTCCGCGCCCAGGTTGGCCGCGGCGCCCGCGGTGGGCGCGAAATGCCAGCGCGCCAGTCGCGCGGTGAGCTCGCGGTTCTTTTCCTCCGGGAACGGCTCGCGCGCATTGAAGGTCCGCAGGCCGGCTTCGACATGCCCGATCGGGATGTCGAGGTAGAACGCCGCCTGGGCCGAGCCCAGCGTGCTGGTCGTGTCGCCGTGCACCAGCACGGCGCCCGGCCGGACCTTCTCGAAGATATCGGACAGCCCTTCCAGCAGCAGTGCGTTCAGGTGCGCCAGGCTGCCGTTCCTGCGTTCGAGCACGACTTCGTGTTCGGGTTCGATGTCGAAGAAGGCGTAGAGCGACTCGGCCATCTCGCGGTGCTGCCCGGTGTGCACCCAGACGACCGGGATGCCGCGACGGCGCAGCTCGGAGTACACGGGTGCCATCTTGATGATCTCGGGGCGCGTGCCGACGGAGATCAGGACGGGTTTGCGCGTGGAAAGTTCAGGCGCGATGGGGAAGGTCGTCATGGAGCGGGAACCGCGGTAGAAGAAGAATCGGAAACGGTGGCGACCGGCGGATGGCCGGGCGCGGCGGACGGGGCGGGAACGCCGGGCCCGGCATCGGCCGTGGCGGGCAGGAGACCCAAGCGCAGGTTCGGCGAGGCGCCGGCGACCACGCGCCAGTAGGCGCCGTCGCGGTCGATGTGCGCCGTGCCTTGCAGCACGCCGGGCTTGGCATAGCGCCCGGCGGGCAGGAGCCAGGCCATGTGCTCGAGCGAGCGGGGGTGGCCGGCCCGGAGCACCTGGGCACCGGGCCGGTCGCCGTCGGGCTCGAGCGTCCAGCGGACCCTCAGCCGCTTGTTGGCGAATTCGGTGTAGCGCGCCATGGTGGTCCAGCGCAACGACCGGCGCTCCACGAGTTCGGCGGTGTGCTGCATCCAGCCCTTGAACGCGGCGGGGAACATCGCGATGCCCGGCGGGTGGAAATACACCAGCCGCACCGTGCGGTACTCGGCGCAGAAATCGGTCACGTCCTTGAGCCAGGCTTCGATGTCCTGCTCGGGCAGGTGGGCCCTCTGCGCTTCCTCGAAGCTCGCGTAGGTGCCGTAGCTCAGCACCGGGAAGGCCCACATGTCCGAAGGCCCGCGCTTGCCGTCCTGGTAGCTGCGCGTCGGCGCCATGCCGATGTCCCCGGTGGAGTAGTAGGCGTGGATGCCGCGCGCGCGCAGCCAGTCGGTCACCCACGCCGGATGGTTGCCGATGGGCGCGGAATATTCGCGCACCGGCCGGCCGCTGGCCGCGGTGATGGCCGCCAGGTTTTTCCTGATCAGCGGGGTCGATGCCTTCGGGTCCCACTTGTCGACCTGGCGGCCGAATTCGTTGTGGATCCAGCCGCCGTGGCTGCCGACCTCATCGCCGCGCTCGACGAAACGGCGCACCCACTCCTTCATGCGGGCGTTGTTGCGCAGGTCCATGCCCTGGCCATCGCCGGCGACATCCACATCCGGTCCGGCGGTGAGGTGGACCGAATAGGGTCCCTGCCTGAAGGCCCCCAGTTCGTTGAGCGACTCCATGGCCGGAACGGCCGCCGCGGAGTCGATGTGCCAGTTCATGATCAAGGCGCCGCGCGCGTCGGGCATCGGCGAGAGCTGGGGCAGCGCGACCACGTCCTGGCCGAAATAGTGCAGGAAGCTGCTCAGGAAGAAGCCGTCGGTCCGCAGCTTCAGGTAACCCAGCGGCAGGTTGACGAACAGCACCTTGCCCTTGCCGTGGGAGCGCAGGCCGGCGAGCACGCCGCCGCCGTCGAAGTGCATCAGCCGCCGGCCGTCGAACGGGCCCCGGGTGTTGAGCACCGGGTAACGCAGCCGGCCGTAGTTGTAGCTGACCACGGCGAGCTTCTCGTCGGCCCCGGGCGGCGATTGATTGCTGGTGAGCGGTTCCTGGCTGCCTTCCCGTATCAGCTTGCCGGGCGACAGGCGCAGGATGGGCACGGCCGCCCCGTCCACCCAGGCCACCTGCTGGCTGGCCATGTCGCCCCCGAGCTCGCCGTACAGTCCGTAGCGCACGCCCGCCATGCCCGAGAAGCGCGACTGGACCGGATGGAAGTTGCCATCCATGTCGGCCAGGCCGGCATCGCCCACCAGCATGATCTGCCCGCCGCTTCGCACGCGCCGGTCCAGCTGGGCGACCAGGGCGTCGTTCATGCGGCGATGCACCGTGTCCGGCACGATCAGCGCGGCATCCGGCGAATAGCCGCCGGGCCGCAGCAAGGCGGAGGCGCGCACCACGGACAGGGCGAACCCGGTTTCGGCCGCCGCGTCCTGCCACGCCTTCACATGCACGTCGTCCTCGGAGAGATCGTCCGGAATCAGCAGCGCCAGCCGCGTCACCTGGGTCGCCGCGGTATCCGCGTCGCGGCTCCAGTGCCAGAGCAGCGACAACCCGGCCAGCGCCAGGCCGAGCAGTCCCAGCCTGCGCACCCACAGGAGCTTCGGTGGACCGAGGGCGGTCATGCGAGGGCCTGCTCGGGTTCGCGGACCGGGCTGCGCACGGGGCGTAGCGGTGCGACCGGCTCGACCTCGCGCTCCTCCGAGGCAGTCTCGGCGATCGCGGGTGTTCCGGGCGCTTCGACGCGTTCGGCTTCGACGGGCTGCGCGAGAACCCGGACGTCGGCCATCCCGCCATGCTCGCCCGCCCATACCGTGCCGTGCACCGTCACGTTGGCAGCCACCTGAATGCGCGGCGCGGCCAGCGTGGTCACCTTGTCGGGCGCGCCGATGCGACAGTCCTCACCCAGGTCGACCGCGGTTTCCGACACCACGGCGCCGGCGATGGCGCAGCCGGCATCGAGCTGGATGCCCCCGTCCGCGAAAACGCTGCCGCTGACCCGGCAATCCCGTCCCAGCCAGAGGCGGCCATGCGTCCTGAGACTGCCGGAAACATCGCAGCCATCGCCCAATGCCAGGTCGCCGATGCTCACGATATCCCCGGTCCAGGCCCGCCCCGGCGGCAGGCTCACGGAGCCTTTGCTGAAGCCGCGGCGCTGGTCCGGGTCCCAGGCCAGTTCGGCGGGCCAGGTCTCGATGGGCAGCGCAGCCATGGGTCGCGGCGTCGCGCGTGGCGGGGAGGGCATGAAACGGATCGTCGGCGCATGCAGCAGCGTGAAGCTCGCCGGACCGGCCAGCGTGAGGCATTCCGCGGCCGTGACCCGGCCTGCCAGAACGCATTTCTCCTGCGCCAGCACCTCGCGGCCATGGGCCCAGCGCAGCACGATGCCGCCGGCGGACACGTGCAACGTCCTGTCGGACCACAGCGCGCGGTACACCCCGTACGGGGCCGAGCGCAGCGTACCCGTCGCTGCGACCTCGACCTGGAATGCCATCTGCTCGGGCAGTTGCGCATCGCCGTCCACATGCCACAGCCTCCGGCTGGCGCGCTTGTCCCGTTCTTCCACCGAGAACGGCCATGGCGCGGCACCGGCGCCTCGCGGCAGGACGGCCAGCTCGGAATTTCCGAGGTGCGTGGCACCCGACCGCAGAGCCTGCGCCAGCATCCCGTGGAAACGGTGCGCCAGGAACGGCGGGTCGAGCGCATCGGTCTCGTCGATCGGCAACGGAACCACGTCGCTCGGGCGCAGCCATTCGACCAGCGCCGGCAACATCGGAATGATCACGACCAGGAGCGTCGCCCCGGCCAGCAGCGCGAACATCAAGGCCGGCCTTTCGGGAGGTGGGCCGCCATGGCCGACACCGGGCTCGCCATGGGGCGCCGGTAGCGCACGGTCTTGTCCCAGTGGAAGGCGCGTCCGGGCATGCGGTCGACCACCAGCTGCTCCCAGACGGATCGTGCGATCGCCACGGCGCTCACGATGAAGCCCAGGAAGGAGAAGGCCAGCAACCGGATGCGGCGGTCCGAGCGGTCCAGGTGCACCGCCGTGGCGATCTCGAAGAACGCGGCGAAGTTGCCAAGCGCGCTGTGGACCATGAAGCCCATCAGCAGCAGCGCCGGCGCCAGCCACTGGATGCTGACGGTGAAGTACATCAGCACGCTCAGCACCCAGCCCAGCAGCAGGATCGGCGACATCATGTAGACGCCGAGCAGCAACAGGCCGTCCAGGCGCTCGATCAGGCCCAGGTCGCGGTTGCGGTACAGGGCTCCGGCGTGGCGCACCATCGCCTGGTTGTGGCCCTTCGACCAGCGCTTGATCTGGCGCATGCGCACGGACCAGCTCTGGGGCACTTCCTCGTAGCATTCGGCGCGGTTGTGGTAGACCGTGCGCCAACGGCCCAGCAGCAGCCGGTAGGTCAGATCCGTGTCCTCGGCCAGCACGTCGTCGTGCCAGCCACCCACGGCGCGCAGCGCGCTCATCCGGATGCCCCCCACGGTGCCGCCGTACTGCGGCACCAGGCCGAGGTTCATGCGCGCTTGCTGGTCGACCTGGTAGCCGCCGGAACGCTCCAGGTCGAGCAACCGCGTCAGCAGGTTGGCACCCACGTTGAGCGGAACGACGCGCCCCATCACCGCACCCACTTCCGGATCGAAAAAAGGTGCCATCAGGCGCCGGATGAGGCCCCGCGACGGCATGTAATCCGCGTCGAACACGATGATGAAATCGGTGTCGACGGTTTCCGTCGCGTCCTTCAGCGCCGCAGCCTTCCCGGGCTTTCCGCCGGTACGATGGAACGGCCTGATGCGGCCGGGAAAGCGCTCGGCCACCGCATCGATGATCTCGCGCGTGCGGTCGCTCGAACGGTCGTTGACCGGGACGACCTCCATGCGGTCTGCCGGATAGTCCACCAGCATCAGGTTTTCCAGGCAGTCCTGGATCACATCCTCCTCGTTGTGCGCGGCCACGAAGATGGTGACGCGCGGCCAGTCGGCGCTGACGATGCTGGCGTAAGGATGGCGCTGTCGACCGAACAGCCGATTCAGCGAAAACACGTAGTGCCGGGCCGTATAGACGGTCAGCAGCACCATCACGACCGCCATCAGGCTGCCCAACGTCCACGCCCACACCGGCCCCAGGGGGCTTTTCACGCGGACGGCGAAAAGCGCAGTCTCGAGCGCTTCCGCGGGCGCTGCCGCCAGAAGGCATGAAAGCAGGGAGATGCCCCGGGCCGAGGCGAATCGAAATGATCGTTGAAATGAGTGAGCCATGCGAACTGCTGACAAAGTTGTGTCAGATACGCAGCGGTTCGCAAAAAACGTACCAATGAAAACAGCTTTTACAACGATTCCTGAACAGCTCGACTGTTCATCGAAAATTGCATGCAGGCTTCAAGTCATTGATTCGATTGGATTCTTTAAGATCACTAATTCGGTACTGAATTTTCGGCGCAGAAAATCCTGTCGGATACGTTTACAGTTTCCTACTGCGTTTCCATGAAAATGCCGTCGAAATTTCTGCACCGATGCACGCGCCATGGGTGCGGCTGCCCTGCAGGCATCGGGCAGGGGTCCCATCCATGAATTTCGGGAAGCTTCGAGGCATACCGATGCGCTGCGGATCGTGCATCGGCTGCGGGAGAAACCGCATGGTTTTGCCGGGTAGATGGTGGATGCGCTTTTTCGCCAGCTCGTCTCTGCTGGCAGCATCGTGCGATGCCTCACCGAGCCGGGACGGCGAGGTGACGCCTTCGGCATCGACGGGGTTTTCGCCTGTGGGAACGATCGTCTCCCATGCAGGAGGATGGAGCGGGTGAAGGGAATCGAACCCTCGTCAGTTGCTTGGGAAGCAACAGCTCTGCCATTGAGCTACACCCGCGCGGCGAAGCGCGGCGCCGAGTCTACACCGTGGCGTCACTCAAAATTCGGTGTGCAGGCGCACCGTGCCCACCTTCACCGGGCCGCGGTCGGCGTTGTAGGCTGGGTTGCGGATGTACTGCGCGCCCACGCTGATCGCGCTGCGGCGCAGCCGAGGCAGGTCGAAGCCGAAGCGGTAGTAGGTTTCGGCGATGGTTTCGGGCCGGTAGGTCAGCCGGCCGTCGCAGATGAAGAAGCCGCAGCCGCCCGCGGCCAGGTACTCGCGGTGGTCGCGGGACAGCCCGTTGCGCGACAGGGCCACGCCCCAGGCGTCCTGCGCCCGGCCCCACTGCCCGCCGGACCAGGTGAAGCCGGCGGACATCGAGCGGTCGATCTCGGCGAAGGCGTAGGTCTCGGAGCGGCCGTCGTTGCGGCCGAAGCGGGTGAAGCCGCCGATGTGCTCGGTGAGCTGCTGCTCCAGGCTGACGCCCCAGCCGACCTTGCTGCGCCGCTCGCGCACGTCGGCCACGTCGGGCGTGGTGCCGTTGGCCGCGGCGAAGTCCAGCGCGTCGCGGAAGCCGCCCATGGTCGCCACGTTGCGGAAGACCAGCAGCCGCGCCTTGCCGGGCAGGTCGTCGCGGCCGAAGGCGCCGGCCCAGGCTTTCTCGATCTCGGCCTGGTCGCCGTAGCGCTTCAGCGGCCGGTAGTCCAGCGGCTTGCCGTTGGACTCCTTCGGCTGCAGGAAGCGCCCGGCGCGCACCGCCCAGTCGCCATCGACGTATTCCAGCGCCGCGCCCCAGGAATAGCCGCGCGAATCGGCCGCGAAATCGTAGGCGCCCTGGTCCACCAGCGACCAGTTGAAGAACTGCGACCGGGCATCGTGCGCATGCGCGTTGCCGTCGAACAGATCGGATACGGCCAGGTTGCCGGCGGTCAGCGTGACGCGGCGCTTGTCGCGCAGGCCGGCGAGCTGGTTCAGGTCGGATTCGACGCGCTCGCTGCCGCCGCCCAGGCCCCAGGTGTGGCGCACGAAGAGCCGCGCCCGGTAGAGCGTGGGCGTGGTGCCGGCGGTCTTCTGGAGTTCGCCGTTGGTGAGGCCGCCCAGGCCGGTGAGGTTGGACATCGGCAGGCCCTGGACCAGCTCGGGGTTCAGGTAGACCTCGGTGGCGGGCGCGACGCGCAGGCCCAGGAAGGCGGTGCTGGTGAAGGAGTAGCTGCGCTCGCGCAGCGGCGACAGGCTGGCGGGACCGGAATAGGCCGCCTGGAACGCCGGCTTGGTCTGGCGCACATAGGTGGCCTGCCCGTGGATGCTCCAGACCTCCGGTTCGGGCGCATCCTCGGCCGGGACGGATTCCTGCGCGCCCGCGGGAAGTGCGAACAGCAGGGCAAGACAGGAGAGCGCGAGGCCGGGATGGGGCATGGGGAAACAGCGATTGTGAAGCGGGAAGCGCGGCAGTATAGGTAGCGTTGTTGTCCTGCCGATGAAACTGGTGACAAGTGCCGCCGGTGGATGCGCGAGACTCGCGCGTGCGTACCTGCCGGCGGCGCCGGCCTTCGCGCGCCGATTCGCTCCCGACTCCGCGGCCCGCCCCTTCGGCGCGCCGTGCCCGCTTTCCTTTGCCACGAACTTCCCATGCCATTGCGCCACCGTCCCCCCTTCTCCCCGGCCGCACTCGCGGCGCTGGTAGCCGCCGGCCTGGCGCACGCGCCTGCCGCACTGGCGCAGGACGCATCGCCCGTGCCGGCCGCCGTTCCGGACACCGGTGGGCCTGCCGCCGCGCCCGCGCCCCGCCTGCGGGACGTGGTCATCAGCGCCAGCCGCACCGAGCAGGAACGCTTCGACGCGCCGGCCGCCATCGACGCGGTGCGCATCGACCCGTTCACCACCGCCCGCCCGCTGACGCAGCTGTCCGAACTGCTGGACACGGTGCCCGGCATCCGGGTGCGCGACCGCCAGAACTATTCGCAGGACCTGCAGCTCTCGGTGCGCGGCTTCGGCACCCGGTCGACCTTCGGCATCCGCGGCGTGCGCATCCTGATCGACGGCATCCCCGCCACCATGCCGGACGGCCAGGGCCAGGTGTCCAACGCCAGCCTGGCGTCGGCCGAGCGGGTGGAAGTGCTGCGCGGACCGGCGGCGCTGCAGTACGGCAACGCGGCCGGCGGCGTGGTGCAGATCTTCACCCGCGAGCCGCCCGTCGGCGGGCCGACCGGCACCGTGTCGGTCGGGGCGGGCTCGTTCGGCATGCGGCAGCTGGGCGCATCGCTCGGCGGCGGCACCCGGGAGCTGTCGGGCCTGATCGACCTCTCCGGCTTCGAGACCGACGGCTGGCGCGACAACGGCGCGGCGCGGCGCACGGTGCTCAACGCCAAGGTGGTGGCGCGGCCCACCGGACAGACGCGCATCACCGGCGTGCTGAACCTGTTCGACCAGCCCTGGACCGGCGATCCGCTGGGCCTGACCGCCGCCCAGGCCGCGGCCAACCCGCGCCAGGCCATCGACGCGGCCCGGCAGTTCGGCACCCGTAAGAAGGTGTCGCAGCAGCAGGCGGGCGTGGTGGTGGAGCACCGCCTCAACGACGAGGACACGCTCGGCGCGCGGCTCTACGCCGGCCAGCGCGACCTGACGCAGTACCTGGCCTTCTCCGGCGCGGCGCTCAATTCGTCGGGCGGCGTGGTGGACCTGGACCGCAGCTACGGCGGCGCCGGCGTCAGCTGGACCCGCGCCACCCGCGCCAACGGCCTGCCGCTGCGCTGGACGGTGGGCGCCAGCGCCGACCGCCAGCAGGAGACGCGCACCGGCTTCGTCAACGACAACGGCACGAGCGGCGCGCTGCGCCGCAACGAGGACGACCGCGCCCGCAGCTCCGACCTCTATGCCCACGCCGACTGGATGTTCGCGCCGCAGTGGCGGCTGCTGGCCGGGGTGCGCAGCAGCCGGGTGCGCCTGTCGATCGACGACCGCCACCTGATCGACGGCAACGACGGCACCGGCAGCGTGCGCTACTCCAACACCAGCCCCATGGCCGGACTGGTCTGGCACCTGACCGACGCGCTCAACCTGTACGCCAACGCCGGCGGCGGTTTCGAGACGCCGACCCTGGCCGAGGCCGCCTACGCCCGCACCGGCGCCGGCCCCAACCTGGGCCTGGGCGCGGCGCGCAGCCGGCAGGCCGAGGTCGGCGCCAAGCTGCGCGCGGGCGCGCATGCGGTCGAGGCGGCGGTGTTCGACACCCGCACCCGGGGCGAGATCGTGCCGGTGGCCAACGTGGCGGGCCGCGCCGTCTTCCAGAACGTGGACGGGGTGCGGCGCCGCGGCGCGGAGATGTCCTGGAAGGCGGGCTGGCAGCCGGTGTCCACGCAGGTCGCCTACACCCTGACGCGCGCCACCTTCGGCGAGGCCTTCTCCAACGCCGGCACCACCGTGGCCGCCGGCAACCGGCTGCCGGGCGTGCCGCTGCACACGCTCTACGCCGAAGCCGCCTACCAGCCCGGCACGCCGTGGTCGGTGGCGCTGGAGGCCCGGGTGGAGAGCCGCACCTACGCGAACGACCTCAACACCGCCGCCGCATCCGGGCACGCGGTGCTGAACCTGCGCACCGGCTACGGCTTCAACTGGCAGGGGCACAAGATGTTCCTGTTCGGCCGCATCGACAACATCGCCGACCGGCGCTACATCGGCTCGCTGATCGTCAACGACAGCAACGGCCGCTTCTACGAACCGGCCGCCGGCCGGCAGGTGTTCGTGGGGTTGCGCGCGGCGCTGTGACGCGCCGGCGCGGCGCTGGCGCCATGGCGCCGGCAGCACCGTCGCAAAACCTGCTTACCGGGGGCGGGCCGGGCCGTTCTATAAACGGGGTCCCTTCCCGTTTCCGGCTGCCAGCATGTCCGATTCCTCCTCCGATCCCTGCGTCGTCGTCCTGACCGGCGCATCCAGCGGCATCGGCCGCGCCACCGCCCACGCATTCGCCCGCCAGGGCGCGGACCTGGTGCTGGCGGCCCGCGGGCGCGAGGCCCTGGAGGACGTCGCCGACGAATGCCGGCAGGCCGGCGCGCGGGTGATGGTGGTGCCGACCGACGTGACCGATGCCGACGCGGTGCGCGACCTGGCCCGCACCGCGATCCGGCATTTCGGCGGCATCGACGTCTGGGTCAACAACGTCGGCGTCGGCGCGGTCGGACGCTTCGACCAGGTGCCGGCCGAGGCGCACCGCCGCGTGATCGAGGCCAACCTGATCGGCCACATGAACGGCGCGCACGCGGTGGTGCCGCATTTCCGCAACCGGGCCTGCGGCACGCTGATCAACATGATCTCGGTCGGGGGCTGGGTCTCGACGCCCTACGCGGCCGCCTACGCCGCCAGCAAGTTCGGGCTGCGCGGCTTCTCCGAATCGCTGCGGGCCGAACTCGACGGCCTGCCGCACGTGCACGTGTGCGACGTCTATCCGACCTTCGTCGATACGCCGGGCGTCTCGCACGGCGCCAACTACACCGGCCGCAACCTGCGTCCGCCGCCGCCGGTGCTGGACCCGCGCCGCGTGGCCGACGCGGTGGCGGCGCTGATCCGCCGCCCGAAGCCGGTCACCATGGTCGGCGCCCCGGCGCTGCCCGGCCGGCTGGCGCATGCGATCGCGCCGAACCTGCTGGCGCGCGCCACGGCGCGGATGATGCGCGCCGCCCTCGACCGCGCGGACCCGGCGCCGATCACCGACGGCAACCTGTTCGACGCCACGCGCGGCCATGCGGTGGACGGCGGCTACCGGGCCGCATCCGGCCGGAAAGTCGCGGGCGCATCGGCGGCGGCGGTGGCCGTGGGCGTCGCGGGGCTCGCCCTGTGGCTGGCGACCCGCCGGCGCGGGCCGGATTGAGCGTCGCGGGCCGGCCGCCGCCGGCCCGGCGGGGGTCGCATCGACGCGTCGGTTTCCGTCAGTCCGCGATCGCCGGGACCGCCGGATCGAGGCATTGCGGCAGCGCGCCGACCTCCCGGCCGCTGCCCAGCAGCAGCATCAGCGCGATGCGCGCCTTGTGGGGATCGAGCGCGCCCGCCGCCACGAAGCCGGCAGCGGCATCGTCGCAGCCCGCGCCGTGCAGCACCGGGCCCAGGCCGGTGCGGCTCGCGCGCACCACCGCGACGCCGCGGCGCCGGACCTCGGCCAGGGCCTCCTGCAGCATCGCCGGCAGGGTGCCCTGCCCGGTGCCCGCGCAGACGATGCCGCGCGCCCCGCCCTCCGCCATCGCATGCGCCAGGGCGCCCGGCGCGCCGGCGTAGGCCATCAGGATGTCGACCCGCGCCAGCGGGGTATCGGGCGTGAAGCCCGTGGCGGTCCGGGGCTGCGGGGCGGTCCACCAGACGATGCCGTCGTCCTGCGCCTCGCCCAATACGCCGGCCTCGCCGCTGGAAAAGACGTCCACCTGGGTGCCGCGCACCTTGCGCAGCCGATCGGCGCCGTGGATGCGGCCGTTGAAGGCCAGCAGCACGCCCCGTCCGCGCGCCCGCGGGCAGGCCGCCACGCGCACCGCCTGCAGCAGGTTCAGCGGCCCGTCGGCCGACAGCGCGGTGGCCGGCCGCATGGCGCCGGTCAGCACCACCGGCTTGGGCGAGTGCAGCACCAGCTGCAGGTACCAGGCGCTCTCCTCCATCGTGTCGGTGCCGTGGGTGACCACCACCGCATCGGTATCCGGATCGTCCAGCGCCTCGCGCACCGACTGCCCGAGCATCCGCCAGAAGTCCGGATCGGCGTCCTTGCTGTCGATGGCGGCGATCTGTCGCCCGTCGATCCGGGCGACGCCCGCGAGCTGCGGTACCGCCTGCAGCAGCGCGTCGATGCCGAGCGCGGCGGCGCGGTAGCGGCTGGTGTCGCCGGCCGAGGCGGCGGCGCCGGCGATGGTGCCGCCGGTCGCCAGCAGGCGGATGCGCGGCAGGGGCGCCGGGCCCGGAGGCGGGGTGTCGCTCGGGCGGGTCGGGAACTCAGGGGGCATCGGAGGGTTCGGGGTCGGAGGAAGGCAGGGCGGCGAGCCGGCGCCGGCTCTCGAAGCGGCGCGGCTCGCCGGTGAACGGGTCGGTGAAGCCGATGGCGCGGGCCAGCAGCTGCAACGGTCGGGAGAAGTCGCCCGGCGGCGGGTCGTCCACCACCGGGTAGAACGCGTCGTGGAGGATCGGCGCGCCGAGCGCGGCCAGGTGCACCCGCAGCTGGTGCTTGCGCCCGGTCACCGGCCGCAGCCGGTAGTGGGCCAGCGCGCCGTGGCGGGCCAGCATCTCGATGCGGGTCTCGGTGTTGGGCTCGCCGGGCACCACCTGCTCGCGGAAGAACTCGGCCGCCGGCGCCATGCGCAGCCGGTGGGTCGCGGGCCGCGCCAGTTCGGCGCGCCAGGGCGCGACCGCCTCGTAGACCTTGTCCACCGACCGGTCGCCGAACAGCGTCTGGTAGGCGCCGCGCCGCGAGGGCTGCACCGAGAACAGCACCAGTCCGGCGGTGTCGCGGTCGATGCGGTGCAGCGGCGCCAGGGTGTCGATGCCCAGCCGGCGCTTGAGCCGCACCAGCAGGCTGCGCTGCAGGTAGGGCCCGGTCGGGATCACCGGCATGAAATGCGGCTTGTCGGCGACGACGAGGTGGTCGTCCTGAAACAGCACCTCGGCCTCGAAGGGCAGCGCCGGCTCGTCCGCGAGGTCGCGGTAGTAGAAGACGCGGCTCTGGGGCCGGTAGGCGTCGTCGGGCCCGACCGGAGCGCCCTCGCCGTCCACCACCTCGCCGCCGGCCATGCGGCGCAGCCAGTCCGCGCGGGTGACGGCCGGCAGGCGCCGCACCAGGAAATCCAGGATCGTCGGCCACGGGCCGGACGGCAGCGCGACGCAGCTGGCGCTGACCCCGTCGCGGGTGGGCAGCATGCGGATCTGGCGGAAGGACTTGGGCACGGGGCGGGATTGTAGGCAGCGGACAATCGGAGCCTTGCCGGGCCCCCGGCCCCGATGTTGTTCCACGACCCCCGACCGCGCACCGCGCCTTCCCATGCCATTCGCTTCCCTGGGCCTGATGCCCGCCCTGGCCTCCGCTGCCGCCGACCAGGGCTTCCTCGCGCCCACGCCGATCCAGGCCGCGGCCATCCCTCCCATCCTGCGCGGCGCCGACGTGCAGGGCGAAGCCCGGACCGGATCGGGCAAGACCGCCGCCTTCGTGCTGCCGCTGCTGCAGAGGCTCGGCGCCGACCGGGTCCGCGACGGCGCCGGCCGCCGCCCGGCGCGCGCCCTGGTCTTGGCGCCCACCCGCGAACTCGCGGCGCAGGTCGGCGAGACGGTCCGCCTGCTGGCGCAGGGCCTGCCGGTGCCGCCGGTGGTGGCGGTGGTGTTCGGCGGCGTATCGGTCAATCCGCAGATGATGGCCCTGCGCGGCGGCGCCGACATCGTGGTCGCGACGCCCGGCCGGCTGCTGGACCTGGTCGACCAGAATGCGCTGCGGCTGTCGGACGTGGCCGTCCTGGTCCTGGACGAGGCCGACCGGCTGCTGGACCTGGGCTTCGCCGACGAGCTGGCGCGCATCGTCGCGCTGCTGCCGGAGCGGCGGCAGACCCTGCTCTTCTCGGCCACCTTCCCCGCGCAGGTGCAGGCCCTGGCCGACGGCCTGCTGCAGTCGCCCGAACGCATCGCGGTGGAGGACGACGCCGCGGTGGACGCCCCCGCCATCCGGCAGCGCGCCATCGCGGTCGATCCGGCCCGGCGCACCGCGCTGCTGCGCCACCTGATCCAGGCGCACGGCTGGGACCGGGTGCTGGTCTTCGTCGCCAGCCAGTACGCGGCCGAGCACGTGGCCGAGAAGCTCTACCGCGCCAAGGTCTTCGCCACGCCCTTCCACGGCGGCCTGAGCCAGGGCCGGCGCACCGAGGTGCTGCAGGAATTCAAGGACAGCCGCTGGGAGGTGGTGGTGGCCACCGACGTCGCCGCGCGCGGGATCGACATCGCCGGGCTGCCGGTGGTGGTCAACTACGACCTTCCGCGCTCGGCGGTGGACCATGTGCACCGCATCGGCCGCACCGGCCGCGCGGGCGAGGACGGCCTGGCGGTGAGCTTCGTCGCGCCGGCCGAGGAGGCGCACTTCCGGCTGATCGAGAAGCGCCAGGGCCTGCAGGTGCCGCGCGAGCGGATCGCCGGCTTCGAGCCCGCGGAGACGGCACCGGAGCCGCCCGCCCCGTCCGCGCCGGGTCCGGCCTCCGGGGCTTCCCGCGATCCGGCCGACCCGGCCAACGGCGGCGTCAAGGGCCGCCGCCCGAGCAAGAAGGACAAGCTGCGCGCCGCGGCCGCCGCGCCCGTTTCCGGACGCACCGGCCCCGGACGCTAGCGCCACGCCTCGGCGACGGGCCAGGCAACGGCGCCGGTCCGGGCCCGCGCCCCTGCGCAGGAGGCTGGTTTTCCGGCGCGATGGCCGCATCTGGCATCGGTGGCTGCCACCGGGCTGCAATCCGATGCGGTCATCCTTACGATTGCCTACCGGCCGCGAGCCGCATGGCATTCCAATCGATCGACCCGACAGCCCTCGCCTGCCCGCCTCGTCGCGGCACCGCTCCGCCGCCGCGCCGTTCACCGCCCCCTTCGGGTCCTGGCCGTCCGTCCGGTCGCAGGCCCGCCCGGTACCTCCCGTTCCCTTCCGGAGACTTCGCTTGTTCCGCGCTTTCGAAAACCTCATCTCGCCCTATCCCGACGAACCGCCCGAGCGGCCGCCCCGGAGCTTCGCCGCCTTCGTATGGGCCTGCACCCGGGGCACCCGCGGATACATCGCGGCGATCACGCTCCTGACCGCGATCATCGGCGTGTTCGAGGCGCTGTTCTTCGCCATGCTCGGCCGCATCGTCGACTGGCTGGGCACCACCACGCCCGAACGGCTCTGGCCCGAGAACCGCACCACGCTGCTGGTGCTCGCCGGCGTGCTGGCGGCCAGCATCCTGGTGGTGGCGCTGCAGACCATCCTGAAGCACCAGACCCTGGCGGCCAACCTGCCGATGCGGCTGCGCTGGAACTTCCACCGGCTGATGCTCGGCCAGAGCATGACCTTCTACCAGGACGAGTTCGCCGGCCGCATCACCGCGAAGGTCATGCAGACCGCGCTGGCGGTGCGCGACATGGTGTTCACCGTCACCGACGTGATGGTGTCGATGGCGGTCTACTTCGCCACCATGGTGGTGCTGGCGGCGAGCTTCGACACGAAACTGATCTGGCCCTTCCTGGCCTGGCTGGCGCTCTACCTGGCGGCCTGCCTCTGGTTCGTCCCCAAGCTGGGCAAGGTCGGCAAGGAGCAGGCCGACGCCCGCTCGCTGATGACCGGCCGCATCACCGACGCCTACACCAACATCGCGACCGTCAAGCTCTTCTCGCACAACCGGCGCGAGGCCGATTTCGCCCGCTCGGCGATGAAGGAATTCCTGGTCAGCGCGCACGGACAGATGCGGCTGGTGAGCGCCTTCGAGATCGTCAACCACACGCTCAGCATGATGCTGATCGCCGCCGTCGCCGGCATGTCGCTGTGGCTCTGGACGCTGGGCGCCATCGGCATCGGGGCGGTGGCGGCCGCCACCGCGATGGCGCTGCGCCTCAACGGCATCTCGCAGTGGCTGATGTGGCAGATGGCGCAGCTCTTCGAGCACATCGGCACCGCGCAGGACGGCATGGCCACCCTCAGCCAGCCGCGCGCCCAGCGCGACGTCCCCGAGGCACGGCCGCTGCAGGTGCCGCACGGCGAGATCCGCTTCGACCGGGTCGGCTTCGACTATGGCGGGGGCCGCAAGGTGATCGACGACCTGTCCCTGGTCATCCGGCCCGGCGAGAAGATCGGCCTGATCGGCCGCTCGGGCGCGGGCAAGTCGACGCTGGTCAACCTGCTGCTGCGCTTCTACGACGTGGGCAGCGGCCGCATCCTGATCGACGGACAGGACATCTCGCAGGTCAGCCAGGACAGCCTGCGCGCGCACATCGGCATGGTCA
>JAKOND010000346.1 GCA_022702125.1 Burkholderiaceae bacterium | reverse complement strand
CCGGCTCCGACCACCGCCCCGTTGCCGATCTTCACGCCGGGCAGGATGGTGGCGTGGGGATGGATCACCACGTCATCGCCGATCTGCGCGCCGCCGCCGATGAAGACGAAGCTGGCGATCTGACAGTAGTCGCCGATACGCACGTCGTAGCCGACGATGGTGGTCGAGAGGATGGTGACGAACTCGCCCAGATGCACATCCGGTCCCAAGGAGACTTTTCGCTCGAAGATGCATCCGCGCGAGATGTGGGCCCGCTCGCCCACGTGCATCTCGGTCTGCAGCTTGATGAAGTCCGCGCCACGCGCGATCAGCGGTTCGGTGAAGCGACGCCGTGCCGCCGGATCGCCCAGCGCGCAGATGAATATCTCGTCGGGCAGGGGCTGATAGACGAGGGGGTCACCCAGGATCGGCAGATTCGAAGGGGTCGACAGGCCACTGCGGTTGTCCAGGAAGCCCTTGACATCCCAGTCCACGCCGCAGGCCACGTCGGAGCGCGCCAGGCTGGCCATGGCACGGCCGAAGCCGCCCGCGCCTACGACGACCAAATGCTGTGCGACGGGGGCATTGGCCATGTCAGGTGTACTCCACGCCGCCATCCATGCTGAAGGCAGTTCCGGTGATCTTGGCACTGGCGTCGGACAGGAAGAACAGGCAGGCGGCTGCCACGTCCTCGGGCTGGCCCACGTCCAGGGGGTAGGTCTTGCGGATGGCCTCGAACCAGTCTTTGTCGATGGTGGTGAGCGGCGTCTGCACGATGCCGGCGCACAGCGCGTTGGCGCGGATGCCGCGCTTGGCGATTTCCAGTGCCATCGGTCGCATGCTGCCCAGCAGGGCCGCTTTGGAGCCCGCGTAAGGTCCCAGGCCGACGGTGCCGGTCAATGCGGCAATGGACGACATGAAAACGATGGAGCCGCCCGGCCGGATGCCCTGGCGTGCCAACAGCTGACGGGTAAGCATCATGGGGGCGATGTAATTGATCTCCATCACCTCGCGCAGGAAGCTGTCGCTGACCATCTTCATGGGCGACAGGCCCCGCACGCCCGCGCTGTGCACCACACCATCGATCGGGCCGCAGTCCGCGGCCAACTGGCGCAGGGCGGCCATGTCCGTGACGTCGGCAGGCAGTATGCGGTGGTTCTCGCCTATGCGCAGTGTCTCGAGGGTGCTTTTCAAGCGGTCGATGTTTCGACCTGACAGAATCAATTGCGCCCCCGCTTCGGCACAACTGCGTGCAACGGCCGCGCCCAAGCCTTGGGATGCTCCGGTGATCAGCACCGTTTTGCCGGTGAGGCCGAAATGGCGCCGCGCCGCGGCTCGTGGAAGGGAAAGAGCGTCGCTATTCATACACGCATTGCAATACTCAGACCACCGTCCATTTTCAGCGTCGACCGGGTGATCCAGCGGCTTGCCGACGACAGCAGCCAGCATACGGAGCCAGCGACGTCTTCCGGAGCGAGACGGCCTAGCGGCGTGAGGTTGAACTTCTCGCTCATGTCGGCGCTGTTCCCGAGGCTTTCCAGCATCGGGGTCTGCACGTAGCCGGGCGCCACGCAATTCGCACGGATGCGCGACCGGGCCTGTTCCAGACCCAGGGTCCGCGAGGCTGCTTCCAAAGCCGCTTTGGAAGCGGCATAAGCGGCGGCGGCCTGTGGCGAGACGTGGGCTGCTAGGGCAGTTACATAGACCAGGGACGCACCTTGGCGCAATTTCTTCTTGTAGAGCAGACGCTGTGTCAAGGTGATGGGCGCCAGGAAGTTGACGTCCAGCATCTTCTGGAAATGCGCCGCATTGGCCATGCGCAGGGGCACCAGGGCGGCGATTCCTGCGCAGGAGGCCAAGCCGTCATAGGTGGGCACGGCGTTCAGAAGGGATTCTCGGGTTTCTTCCAGCGACAGGTCGCCGGCCACGATCACATGCCCGTCACCGGCCAGCTCCGCGTGAACCGACGATAGCCGGGCGGCGTCACGGCCATTGAGCACGATGCGCGCACCCAATTCGGCGCACAAACGTGCCACGGCCGCGCCGATGCCGGAAGAGGCACCGGTCACCAGCACGGTACGGCCTTCCAGGCAGAAATCGTCGGTGGTTGCCGGACGGCGATCGACGGGTAGGAGATCGAGCAAGGCAGTCATGACACCAGCAGCGGGGGAAGAACAGCGTTTTCTATGTCCAGAATGCAGGTTCCCCAGGACAGGCCGATGCCGAAACCACCCAGGCAGAGCTTGTGTCCGCGCTGGGACAACTGCTCGTGGATGCGCGCTGTCATGGTGACCGGCAGCGATGCGCCACTGGTGTTGCCGAAGTCGGATAGGGTGGAAGGCACCTTTTCGGACGGCAGTCCCAGCTTCTTGCGGATGGTTTCGTTGATCATCCGGTTGGCTTGGTGAAAGATGAAATAGTCGATGTCGTGCGTGGCGACGCCGGCGTATTCCATCACGCGCCTGACCGAAGGCGGTACTTGCTGTGTCGAGAAGCTCAACACCGCAGGACCATCGAGGATCAGATCGCCCGGCCAGTGCAGCAAACCGTCCTCGTCGCGGGTAGGGACCACGTGCTGCGGGCCGAATGGCTCGCGGTGACCACCTACGGGCAGCATGATGGCTTTGTGGCCGCTGCCATCGCTGTTCAGATCGAAATACATGTCCGGCGCGTTCGGATCGAACTCCAATGCGGTGACCGTGCCGGCATCCGAGAAGAGCGGATCGTTGAGGGTGGCGCACCGGTCGCCTACCAGCACCAGCCCTTTTTTCACTGCGCCGGAGGCGATCATGCTGCCCAGCACATGCAAACCGAAGGGGTAGCCCGAGCAACCGAGGTTGATATCGAATGCGATAGTGGTGTTCGTGAGCCGGAGCCGGTCCTGCAGGATGATCGCGGTGGCCGGGATCAGATAGTCGGGCGACTGGGTGACCACGATCAGCGCGTCGATGTCCTCGCGTTGCCATTGCAGGGCGTCGAGCAGCTGTCCGGTGGCATCGAACGCCAGATCGGAGAAGGTTTGCCACTCCGCGCAGATGCGCCGCTGGTGGATGCCGATGTTGCGTACCAGCCGTTCGCGCTCCGAACGGATCTTCGGCGGTGCATCGTCGATGTTGTGCAGGATGCGCTTGGGAACGCAGGAACTCATTCCTGCATAACGCACGTTGCGGAGCGTCGAAAGGCCCATGGTGGTCTTCCCTGAGCGTTCAGTCGAGCAGTTTGTACAAATCGCCCACGGTCACTGCCGCCTTCAGGTCGTTGCCGACGATGGTCTTGCCGTATTCCACGTCGAACATCACGATGACGCCCAGGGCGGCGAGCGAATCCCACTCCGGCAGGCTGCGTAGCTCGGTGTCGGCCGTCACATCAACGGG
>JAKOND010000222.1 GCA_022702125.1 Burkholderiaceae bacterium | reverse complement strand
CCCAGGCCTTCCAGGCCCACCGCTACGTGCGGCAGCACGTCAAGGAATACGACGCGGGGTACCGCATGCCTCCCTCGAATTACTGGAGTCGTTTCGACGAAGCCTTCTACGTGATGGAAGAAGAGCGTAGGGAATGGGGACGCATCGCAGCGGATGTCAAGAGCAGGGCGGCCCTGGAAAAGATCGCTTGCTTCAAAGCCACGCCGGAAATTGAAGAGACCTACCGAATATTGATAGAAGAATATATGGCGGACAAAGATGCAACACGGTTCAGCCTGCAAAAGGACGAACTTGCACGAGTCGCCAAGCAGGAACAACTCAATATCTTGCAGCCCCTGATCTACGACGATATAGCGCTGGCCGATACGATGGCCATGAACCACCGGTTCAGCCGCCTCACGAATGGATTCATCTCGCCCAAATACACAGTGGTTTACAGCGCCCAGCCAACAACGGACGACCCGGAATTAAAAACCGTGTTCGACCCGCCTGCCAGCGCTTGGGACTGGGCAACAGGAACGAAGGCCAATCTGGCAGATCCGAAAGACAGGATGGGTTATGTAAAAGAAATTTCCCGAGATTTCAATAAGCTGATGGCAAAACAAAGGCCTCACATGGAATCCGAACTCCTAAAAATCAGAGGCTGGCTGCAGGCCTAGAGAATCGGTGAAAAAATACATAGGAGCATTAGTTGGCGCAGCCCTGATGACACTGGGGTCAACCTATTTCAAATCAACTAGCAGTATGCCAAGAATAAAATTCGACTTGGGCGAAAACATCGTAGAAACCGCAAGTAAATCTGGGATTCCGAAATTTTCAGCCAGAAATATCAATGGCTTTATTTCCTACAGCGTCGACGCGATACCGCCTACCATTCCAGCAACATACGTGCGAAGGGGCTATGAAATCGTCTGGCAACCGATATTCTCATTCACGATGTATGCCGACGAAGGCAGGGACGTACATCGCCGTGTCGAGACAGTAAGCCTCCAACTCGACAAAAATTTTGAGACTGACGCACAAGCGCAGGAATTCGTGGAAAGCACCATCGCACAGTTTCAAAAAGGGAAATGGGAGCGCTACTACGATCCAGCCTGGGACACGCTGTTGACTGGAAGATCAAGCCTGCTGGATGAAAACAACTCTATTTCCTCGTATTCAACGACGATCGATCCCGACCACAAGATATCGCCCGAGGATTGGGTCGCGCTTGCCAAGGCAGGGGCTTTTTGGCGCTGGGTCGGCGATGGCGTGCTTGCCATGCTGTCCGTCAAGAGAGACGAAGAGGGCGATGGGCGCACCCTGGACTACAGCATCGACCTCGATTTCGATTTGCTGGATGTAAAACTGGCACGCGATGCGGAAAACGAAGCCGTCCGGCGCCAGGAAGGCGATGCGAAAGGCTGGAACAGCACGGCCGAGCACGAAGCCACTAAGAAGAAGCAGCTTGCCGTTCTGAGAATCCTCGAAGCGAATGCGCTGAAGCGCGGGGACAGGGTCCTGACACCCCATTGATGCGGACAGGCCAGCGTCGCGGGCGACCCGGCCCGAGGCACGCCTGAGCGCGGCCCGCGCTCGGGCAGCGCTCAGGCGGCGCGGGGCTTGACGCGCGAGGCGGCGTCCTTGGCGCGCCGGCGTGCCACCTCCACGTCGGCGTCGTGCGCCAGCGCCACGCCCATGCGGCGCTTGGCGAAGCTCTCGGGCTTGCCGAAGAGGCGCAGTTCGGTGCCGGGCACCGACAGCGCGTCGGCCACGCCGTCGAAGACGATGCCCCGGGCGTCCACGCCGCCGTAGATCACCGCGCTGGCGCCCGGGCTCTTGAGCGTGGTGTCCACCGGCAGGCCCAGGATGGCGCGGGCGTGCAGCTCGAATTCGTTCTGCCACTGGGTCGCCATCGTCACCATGCCGGTGTCGTGCGGCCGGGGGCTGACTTCGCTGAACCAGACCTGGTCCCCCTTGACGAACAGCTCCACCCCGAACAGGCCGAGCCCGGCCGGCTGGCCGTCGAGGCCCTGCCCCAGGTCGGTGGTGACGGCGCGGGCGATCTCCTGCGACTTCCGCAGCGCCGCTTCCGGCATCGGGTGCGGCTGCCAGCTCTCGACGTAGTCGCCGCTGACCTGCACATGGCCGATCGGCTCGCAGAAATGGGTGGCGATGGTGCCGTCGGCGCTGCGCGCGCGCACCGTCAGCAGCGTGATCTCGTAGTCGAAGTCGATGAAGCCTTCCACGATCACCCGGCCGTGCGAGACGCGGCCGCCGGCCAAGGCGTAGTCCCAGGCCTCGCGCACGTCGTCCGGGCCGTCGATCTTGCTCTGGCCCTTGCCGGAGCTGCTCATCACCGGCTTGACCACGCAGGGGTAGCCGATGGCCGCGCCCGCGCCGTCGGTGCCGTCGATCGCGGCCTGGAGCTCCTCCAGCGAATCGCAGAACCGGTACGGGCTGGTCGGCAGGCCGAGCGCCTCGGCCGCCAGGCGGCGGATGCCCTCGCGGTCCATGGTCAGCCGGGCGGCCCGGGCGGTGGGCACCACCCGCACCGTGCCGGCGGCCTCGAGCTCCTGCAGCGCCGGGGTGGCGATGGCCTCGATCTCGGGCACGACCAGATGCGGCCGCTCGGCCTCGATGAGCGCCTTGAGCTGCGCCGGGTCGCTCATGGTGATGGTGCGCGCCTGGTGGGCCACCTGCTGGCCGGGCGCGTTCTCGTAGCGGTCCACCGCGATGGTCTCCACGCCCAGGCGCTGCAGCGCGATCAGCACTTCCTTGCCGAGTTCGCCCGATCCGAGCAGCATCACGCGGGTGGCGGAGGGGGACAGGGGGGTACCGAGGGTGGTCATGGCGGGGCCTTTGCGCAAGCGGAGGAAGGAAGACGGCGACAAGATGGGCGGGTTGCCGTGCAGGCCCGCCCGAAAAGGGCGCACTGTACTGCAACACGGAAACGGTCCCGGGCTTGCACAAAAGCCCGCGCCGCGGGAGCACGGCATCCGATTCCCCTGCGCGGATCGGTAACAATTCCCCTCATTCAATTGCTCGCAATTTAATTCTGCGGTACAGTTCCTCCATGCCCTCACCGGAACCCACTCCCCGCGACAGCCTGCTGCTCGACAACATGCTGTGCTTCGCCCTGTATTCGACCTCGCTGGCGATGACCAAGGTCTACAAGCCGCTGCTGCGCGAACTCGGCGTCACCTACCCGCAGTACCTGACGCTGCTGGCGCTGTGGGAGCGCGACGGCCTGATGGTGTCGGAGCTGGGCGAGCGGCTCAGCCTCGACTCCGGCACGCTGACGCCGCTGCTCAAGCGCATGGAATCGATGGGCCTGGTCGCGCGCATCCGCGACGTGCTGGACGAGCGCCGGGTCCACATCACCCTGACGACGGCCGGCCGCGCCCTGCAGGCCAAGGCCGAGAAGATCCCCGCCTGCGTGCTGTCGGCCAGCAACTGCACGCACGCCGAGCTGCTGCGCCTGACCCGCGAGATGCAGCAACTGCGCGACCGGCTCGCCGACGCCGCGCGCTGACGCCCTCCCCCGATCCCCGTGTTCCCCCGCGCTGCGCTTGCGCAGCGTATTCCTTCGTCCCTCCCTTCCCGGAAAACACCATGACCGCCAAGATCGAAAAAGTCCTCTACCGCGCCACCGCCACCTCCACCGGCGGCCGCGACGGCAAGTCCGTCAGCTCCGACGGCCTGCTCGACGTCAAGCTCGCGCCCCCGAAGGAACTCGGCGGCGCCGGCGGCGCGACCAACCCCGAGCAGCTGTTCGCCGCCGGCTACTCCGCCTGTTTCCTGGGCGCCCTGAAGCATGTCGCCAGCGCCGAGAAGGTGCAGGTCCCGGCCGACGCCTCGATCCAGGCCACCGTCGGCATCGGCCAGATTCCCGGCGGCTTCGGCATCGATGCCCAGCTGGTCATCGACCTGCCCGGCATGGACCGCGCCACCGCCGAGTCGCTGGTCGAGAAGGCCCACCAGGTCTGCCCGTACTCCAACGCCACCCGCGGCAACATCGACGTCACCCTGACCGTCGCCTGAGGCACGGCCGGCAGGCGGTGACGCGGACCGCGTCGCCCGCCCGTCCCGTCGCGCAGAGCACGAGGCCCGCCCGGCAACCGCCGGTGCGGGCCTCCGTCCTTGCGGCCCGGCCCGCGCCATCGGACACAACTTCCGGCCGGACGCGGGACGACAATCCCCCGGATGACCTCCTCCTCCCCCGAATCCGCCGGCAGCGGCAGCCGCCACCCCTACGAGACGCTGACGCCGGACGCGGTGCTCGACGCCCTGGCGGCGGTCGGCCTGCACGGCGACGGCCGGCTGATGGCCCTGTCGTCCTACGAGAACCGCGTCTACCAGGCGCGGCTGGAAGACGGCACCACCGTCGTCGCCAAGTTCTACCGGCCCGGCCGCTGGAGCGATGCCCAGATCCTGGAGGAGCACGCCTTCGCGGCCGAACTCATGGACGCCGAGGTGCCGATGGTCGGCCCGCTGGCGCTGGCCGCCGCCGACGGCCGGGGCGGCGCGCCCGCCACCCTGCACCACCATGCGGGTTTCGCCTTCTCGGTCAGCCCCAGCCGGGGCGGACGGCGGCCCGAACTCGACGACTTCGAGGTGCTGGAATGGACCGGCCGCTTCCTGGGCCGCATGCACGCGGTCGGCGCCGCGCGGCCTTTCGTCCACCGGCCGGCGCTGGACCTGCGGACCTTCGGCACCGCATCGCGCGACTGGCTGCTGGACCATGCGATGGTGCCGCTGGACGTGCAGGGCAGCTGGCGACAGGCCTGCGACCTTGCTCTCGATTCGATAGCTGCGCATGAAGGCAGGATGCGGGCTGGCGGCCTGTTCGACGCGAACGGCACCGCGCCGCCCGCGCCGCCGGCGAACGACTTCCCGCCCGACGACGACGCGGACGGCGAGGACGGCGACGGCCCGCCCGACGGCCCGCCGCCGATGCGCCGCATCCGCCTGCACGGCGACTGCCATCCCGGCAACATCCTCTGGACGCCCACCGAGCTGCCGGGCGGCGGGCCGCATTTCGTGGACCTCGACGACGCGCGCACCGGCTTCGCGGTGCAGGACCTGTGGATGCTGCTGTCCGGCGACCGCGCCCAGCGCACGGCGCAGCTGTCGGCGCTGCTCGACGGCTACGAGCAGTTCCGCAGCTTCGACCGCCGCGAACTCGCGCTGATCGAGCCGCTGCGCGCCCTGCGCCTGATCCACTACAGCGCCTGGCTCGCCCGGCGCTGGGACGATCCGATCTTCCTGATCAACTTCCCCTGGTTCGGCAGCAGCGACTACTGGCGCGGCCAGGTGCGCATGCTGGAGGAGCAGGTCGAGGCGATGGCCGAGGAACCGCTCTACGCCTGAGCGGCGCGGGCGGACCCGGATACAAACTGCATCCTGCGCGCGGCGCCGAGGGCCTATGCTGTTCCCAGCCCGCGCCGGAATCCCGGCGCGGTTCCGTTACCCCCCAGGAGGATTCATGGGCCTGATCAGTTTCATCAAGGACGCCGGCGAAAAGCTGTTCAACCACAACACCGCGCAGGCCGCCCCGGCGCCTGCCGCGCCCGCGGCCCCGGCCGCCGCTCCCGCAGCGGCCGCGCCCTCGGTCCAGGACCTCAACGCCAAGGCCGCCGACGCGATCCGCAAGTTCATCGAGACCCAGAACCTCGGCATCTCCGGCCTCGCGGTCGCGTACGACGGCTCCCAGGGCAAGGTCACCCTGCACGGGCAGGCGCCGACGCAGGAAGCCAGCGAGAAGGTCACCCTGGCCGCCGGCAACATCAACAGCGTCACCCAGGTGGACAACCAGCTGACCGTGGCCGCCGGCGCCGATGCCTCGCAGTACCACGACGTGGCCAGCGGCGACACCCTGTCGTCCATCGCCAAGAAGTACTACGGCGACGCCAACAAGTACCAGAAGATCTTCGAGGCCAACAAGCCGATGCTGAGCGACCCGAACAAGATCTACCCCGGCCAGAAGCTGCGCATCCCGCCCGCGGGCTGATCCGCACCCGCCCGACGGCACGAGGCCGGCGCCCGCCGCGAAGCGGGCGCCGGCCTTTTCGTTGGCGCGGGGCGCGCCGGCCGGCGGGGCCGACCGGTGCGGGCCTCAGGCCAGCAGGGCGTTCACCCGCTTGACGTAGGCCGCCGGGTCTTCCGGCAGGCCGCCCTCGGCCAGCAGCGCCTGGTCGAACAGGATGTTGGCCAGGTCGTGGAAGTGCACGCTGCCGTCGAGCTTCCTGACCAGCGGATGCTCGGGGTTGACCTCCAGCACCGGCTTGCTCTCGGGCGCCTTCTGGCCGGCCTGCTTGAGCAGGCGGGCGAGCTGGGTGCTCATGCCGTGCTCCTGCACCACCAGGCAGGCGGGCGAATCGACCAGGCGGGTGGTGACGCGCACGTCCTCGGCCTTGTCCTTGAGCGCTTCCTTGAGCTTGGCGAGCACCGGCTTGAAGGACTCGGCGGCCTCCTCGGCGGCCTTCTTCTCGGCCTCGTCCTGCAGCGTGCCCAGGTCCACCGCGCCCTTGGCAACGGACTGCAGCGGCGTGCCGTCGAAGTCCTGCAGGTGGTTGAGCGCCCACTCGTCGACCCGGTCGGTCATCAGCAGCACCTCGATGCCCTTCTTCTTGAAGACTTCGAGCTGCGGGCTGTTCCTGGCGGCGGCGAAGGTGTCGGCGGTGATGTAGTAGATGGCTTCCTGGCCGTCCTTCATCCGCGCCTTGTAGTCGGCCAGGCTCACGCTGACCGTGTCGCTGGCGGTCGAGGCGAAGCGCAGCAGCTTGGCGATGCGGCCGCGGTTGGCGAAGTCCTCGCCCAGGCCTTCCTTGAGCACCGCGCCGAACTCGGCGTAGAACCTGGCGTACTTGCCCGATCCGTCGGCGTCGGCCGCGAAGCCGGCGGCGGTCTCCGCGGCCGGGGCGGCGGCGGACTTGTCCACCACGTCGGTCACCGCGTCGTCATTGGCGAGCGCCTCGGTCGGCTCGGGCGCCGGCACCGACTCGCCGGAGCCGACGTCGACCTTGCCTTCCTGGCTGGCGGCGGGGGTCTTCTCCTGCTTGGCCAGGTCCTCCAGCATCGACAGCACCCGCTTGGTGGAGCCGTCGCGGATGGCCTTCACGTCGCGGCTCTCCTGCAGCAGCTCGCGGCTGACGTTGAGCGGCAGGTCGGCCGAGTCCACCACGCCCTTGACGAAGCGCAGGTAGGAGGGCAGCAGCGCCTCGGCGTCGTCCATGATGAAGACGCGCTTGACGTAGAGCTTCACGCCCGCGACCTTGTCGCGGTTCCAGAGGTCGTGCGGCGCGTGCGACGGGATGTAGAGCAGCTGGGTGTACTCGGTGCTGCCCTCGACGCGGTTGTGGCTCCAGGCCAGCGGCGCCTCGTGGTCGTGGCTGATCTGCTTGTAGAACTCGGCGTACTGCTCGTCCGAGACGTCCTTCTTGGGCCGGGTCCAGAGGGCGCTGGCCTGGTTGACGGTCTCCCACTCGCCGGTCTTGGCCATGTCGCCGGGCTGGTCGTTCTCCCCTTCCTTCCACTCCTCCTTCTCCATCAGGATCGGCAGGCTGATGTGGTCGGAGTACTTCGAGATGATGGACTTGAGCTTCCAGGCCGACAGGTAGTCGGTCGCGTCCTCGCGCAGGTGCAGGGTGACGGCGGTGCCGCGCTGGGGGCGCTCGATCTGCTCGACCTCGAAATCGCCCGCGCCGCCGCTGGTCCAGCGCACGCCTTCGGACGCCGGCAGGCCGGCGCGGCGCGACTCGACCACGATCTTGTCGGCCACGATGAAGCCCGAGTAGAAGCCCACGCCGAACTGGCCGATGAGCTGCGCGTCGGACTTCTGGTCGCCCGAGAGCTTGCTCATGAAGTCCTTGGTGCCGCTCTTGGCGATGGTGCCGAGGTTGTCGATCGCCTCCTGCTGGCTCAGGCCGATGCCGTTGTCGGCGATGGTCAGGGTCCGGGCGGCCTTGTCGAAGGACACGCGCACTTCCAGGCCGGCCTGGTTCTCGTAGAGCGACGGGTCGTTGATCGCCTCGAAACGCAGCTTGTCGCAGGCGTCCGACGCGTTGGACACCAGCTCGCGCAGGAAGATCTCCTTGTTGGAGTAGAGCGAGTGGGTGACGAGGTGCAGCAGTTGCGCGACTTCGGCCTGGAAGGACAGGGTCTGTTTGCTCATGATGTTGGAGATGTCGAAAGGATGAGGTCGGAGAAAAAGTGCAGGGTGCGCAGTCGCCGGGTCCGGCGCTCGCGACGCGAGGGGAGATGGGGATGCATTCTCGCCGCTTCAAGACGGCGGTCCGGGTCGACAATGGCATGCGCGCGGCACGCCCTGCCCCGCGCCGCCCCCGCCGAACCGCCCCCCGCCGAACGCCCATGCCCTACCGCACCCTCGTCCACCTCCATCCCGCCGCGCGCGACGACATCGCCGACCTGGTCACCCGCCGGCCGGTCCCGGGGCCGGGCCTGGAGCAGGTGGACCCGTTCCTGTTCCTCAACCACCACGGTCCGCAAACCTACCCGCCGGGCAATCGCGGCCTGCCCTTCGGGCCGCATCCGCACCGCGGCTTCGAGACGGTCACCTTCATCCTCGCGGGCAGCCTGGCGCACCGGGATTCGGCCGGCCACGAGAGCGTCATCGACGCCGGCGGCGTGCAGTGGATGACCGCCGGCCGCGGGCTGGTGCACGCCGAACTCTCGCCCGAGGCCTTCAAGCGCGACGGCGGCCCGCTGGAGATCCTGCAGCTCTGGGTCAACCTGCCCGGCGCGCTGAAGATGACCGCGCCACGCTACACCGGCCTGCGGCGGCAGGACGTTCCCGCCGTCGCCAGCGAGGACGGCCGGGCCACGCTGCGGCTCGTCGCCGGGTCCTGGCGCGGCACGGAGGGACCGGTGCGCCCGCCGACCGGCGTCTTCCTCGGCACGCTGGAGATGGCCGCCGGCGCCCGCGCCGCCTTCGACGGACTGGCCGGGCGCAACGTCTTCCTCTACGTGGTGCGCGGCGCCGTGTCCATCGAAGGCGCCGCGGTGCCCGCGCACCGGCTGGCGCGGCTGTCGGACGACGGGGACGCCCTGCGGATCGAGGCCACCGCCGACGACACGCTGCTGCTCCTGGGCCATGCCGCGCCGCTGGGCGAGCCGGTGGTCAGCTACGGACCCTTCGTGATGAACACCCGCGAGGAGATCCAGGACGCGATCCGCGACTACCAGGCCGGCGCCTTCGACAACGTTTCGGCATGAAAACAGCTGCCTGCCCAGGTATCGTCTTCGCTATCAGCTACCGATAAGAGAGCAAATCCGGCGATCCGAACGCCTCAGAACCGCTCGTTCGGCGCCAGGTAGCGCCACTGCCCGACCGGCAGGCTGCCCAGCACCACGCCGCCGATGCGGATGCGCTTGAGCCCGACCACCTTCAGGCCGACCTGCTCGCACATGCGGCGGATCTGGCGCTTCTTGCCCTCGGTCAGCACGAAGCGCAGCTGCTCGGGGTTCTGCCAGTCGACCCGCGCCGGGCGCAGCGGCTTGCCGTCCAGGCTCAGGCCGTGCCGCAGCCGCGCCAGCTGCGCGGGCGGGAAGACGTCCTGCACGTTCTCGGCGACGTCGCCCCGGCCCGGCACGGCGCAGGTCACCCGCACCAGGTATTCCTTCTCGGTGCCCGAGTCCTCGCCGATCAGCTGCCGGGCGACCCGGCCGTCCTGGGTCAGCACCAGCAGGCCGACCGAGTCGATGTCGAGCCGGCCGGCCGGCGCCAGGCCGCGCAGCTGCTGCGGATGGAAGCGGTGCGGGCTGCGGTCCTCGCGCCAGTGGCTGCCCGGCCCGATCAGCGTGGCCGCGGGCTGGTGGCCGTCCTCGGCCTGGCCGCTGACGTAGCCCATCGGCTTGTGCAGCAGGATGGTGACCTGCTGCTCCTGCTGGCCGCGGGCGCGGCGGTCCACCTCGATGCGGTCGGACGGCCCCACCTTGACGCCCATCTCGGCGACCGCGCCGTTGACCCGCACCCAGCCCTGCGCGATCCAGTCGTCGGCCTCGCGCCGGGAGCACATGCCCAGCTCGGCCATGCGCTTGTTCAGGCGCTGCGGGCCGTCGCCGGCCGGCAGCACCGGCGCGGGCGCGCGGCGCAGCGGGCCCGATGCCCGGGGAACGGCGGGCGCGGCGCCCGGCGAACCGGGCCGGCCGGGCGCGGCCGGGCGGAGGGGCGGCGCCGGAAAACGGCGGGGCGGGGCGGGCGGCGGGGTGGCGGTCATGGGGGACGGATTCTAGGCGGGGGCGCCGCCGGCCTGCCACCGCGCATGCCAGGCCGCGAAATCGCCCGCGGGCATCGGCCGGCCCAGGTGGTAGCCCTGCGCTTCGTCGCAGTCCAGCGCGTGCAGCTTCCGGTAGAGCCCCGCATCCTCCACGCCCTCGGCCACCACCTGCAGGCCCAGGTTGTGCGCCAGGTCGATGGTCGAGCGCACGATGGTGGCATCGTCCCCGCTGGCCCGCATCCCGATCACGAAGGACTTGTCGATCTTGAGTTCGTGCACCGGCAGCCGCTTGAGGTAGGCCAGGGACGAATACCCGGTGCCGAAGTCGTCGATCGACAGCCGCAGGCCGAGCGCGGCCAGGCGGCCCAGGATGGCCTCGGTGCGCTGCGGGTCGTCCATCATCGCGCCCTCGGTGATCTCCAGGCACAGGCCCTGCGCCGGGATCGCGTGGCGTTCGAGCAGTTCGGCCATGCGTTGCGGCATCTCCAGGTCGAGCAGGTCGCGCACCGACAGGTTGACCGCGATGCGCACCGGGGGCGCCCCGTCCGCCGCGCCGGCCGGCTGCAGACCGTGCCAGTGCCGCGCCGCCTCCTCCAGCACCCAGCCGGTGATGCGGCGCACGAAGCCGGTCCGCTCCGCGAAGGGGATGAACTCCATCGGCGCCAGCAGGCCGCGGCGCGGATGCTGCCAGCGCAGCAGCGCCTCGACGCCGGACACCCGGCCGCTGCGCAGGTCGACCTGCGGCTGCAGGAAGAAGCGCAGCTCGCCCCGTTCCAGGGCCTGGCGCAGCTCGGTCAGCAGCGACAGCGGCTGGCTGCCGGCCGACTCCATCGCCGGCTCGTACAGCAGCACGCCGGCCGTGCTGCGCTTGGCGGCGTACATCGCCACCTCCGAGCGGCCCAGCAGCGCGTCGGCATCGGCCGCGTGCGCCGGCCAGCAGGCGATGCCGATCGCGGCGCTGAGGTCGACCGTCTGGCCTGCGAAGGCCAGCGGCACCTCGAAGGCGTGCAGCAGGTCGCGCGCGCGCGCCAGGGCGCCCGCGGCGTCCTCGCCCCACAGCAGCAATGCGAATTCGTTGCCGCCGATGCGCGCGACCATGTCGCCCGGCCCCTCCAGGGCCTGCGCCATGCGCTCGGCGACCGCCACCAGCAGGCGGTCGCCGAAGGCATAGCCCAGCACGTCGTTGACATGCTTGAAGCGGTCCAGGTCCAGCGTCAGGACCGCGATCGGACGCGGCGGCGGCGCCGCCGCCAGGGTGTGGTGGTGGGCGAGCGCCTGGGCCACCGCCTCGCGCAGGCGCAGCCGGTTGGGCAGGCCGGTGAGCCGGTCGCGGTAGGCCAGATCGCGCATCTCGGCCCGCTGCGCGGCGATGGACAGGCGCATCCGGTCGAGCGCCCGGGCCAGCTCGCCCACCTCGTCGGGGCGCGCCGCGTAGGCGTCCGGCGGCGCGCCGTCGTAGTCGCCGCGGCCGATGCGCTCGGTGGCGGCGATCACCGCGCGCAGCGGCGTCGTCACCCGCCGCACCATCCAGGCCATGCCGATGCCGAACAGCGCCAGCCCCAGCAGCGTGACGCCGCCGAGCAGCGCCTGCAGCTGCCGGAACGGCCGCACCACCGGCTCGGTGGAGCGCAGCAGCAGGGTGTCCGCCTGGCCCCAGGCCACCGGCATGCGCATGCGCCGCGCCAGCAGGCGGCCGTCGGCGGTGTGCAGTTCCTTGAGCGAGGCGCCGCCTTCCACCAGCAGGCGGTCGTAGCGCGCGGGCAGCGTGGTCTGCACCAGCTGCGGCGGCCGGCCCGGCATCTGCGTCAGCAGGGCCAGCTGGCCGTCCATCAGCCCGGCGAACTGCTCGACCAGCGTGCTGTTGATGGCGATGCCGGCGAGCATCCAGCCGGACTCGTTCGGCGGCCGCACCGGCAACAGCACGAACTGGTAGGGGATGCCATCGACCAGCACCAGGCGGCTGCCCTCGCCGTCCTCGCCGGCCAGCATGCCGGCCACGTCGCGCAGCAGGGTGTCGAGCATCGCCGGATTCCCCGCGGCATGGCCGGCGTCGACGGCGCGGAGGTCCAGGTCCGGATCGAGCCACGCGCCGATCCCCAGGCCCTCCGGCCCGCCCAGGCGCCGGATCGTGGCGGCGATGTCGCCCGCATCGCCCCCGCCGATCGCGCGGGCGAACCCGGGGCTCGCCGCCAGGGCCGCGCCGACCTGCCGCAGCCGCTCGGCGTTCTGCTGCAGCAGGTAGCTCCACATGCGCTCGTCGAAGGCCAGCTCGCGGGCGATCTGCCGGCGGGCGTTCGACTCGATGGCCTGGCGCACCAGGCCGAAACCGGCGGCCTGCACCACCAGCAGCAGGCCGAACACCAGCAGGATGATGCGGCTGGACAGGCGCCAGGTCATGAAGCCCCGGGCACGGGCACGGTGCGGCGAGGTCGGCGGGGAACTCACGCCGGCCTCCCCGTGCACGCAGGCCCGGCGCGACCGGGCACCCGCCGCGCCGGGCGGCATGAACGCGGGGGATGGCGGGCATGGGGCACAAGGCAGAGTCTAGACAGTCCTGCCCTCCGCTCCCTGCGGTCCCGCGCCGGAGGACCGGCAAGCGGCCGCCCGAGCGGATCGGCGCGACGATCCCCCGAGGTTCCCCGGGCAGCGCGCGCCTTCCCCGCGAGCATCGGCACGCCGCCGCGGCGGGCGTCTTGTCTACTGGTATTCCCCCTAGGAAAACGGCCCGCGCCTATTTATGATGCGCCGGCCTTTTATGAACTTTCCCTGAAGGGATGCTATGACACGTTTGCTGACTCTCAGCCTGGCCCTGGCGGCGGCCTTCGGTGCCCACGCCCAGGACTATCCTTCGAAGCAGATCACCCTGGTCGTGCCCTTCACCGCCGGCGGCCCGACCGACCGGGTCGCGCGCGACCTGGCCGAAGCCCTGCGCAAGCCGCTGCCCGGCGCCACCATCGTCATCGAGAACGTCGCCGGCGCCGGCAGCTCGATCGGCGCGGCGAAGGTCGCCCGCGCGGCACCCGACGGCTACACCCTGCTGATCAACCACATCGGCATGTCCACCCTGCCCTCGCTGTACCGGACCCTGCCCTTCAAGGTGGAAACCGACTTCGAGTACCTCGGCATCGTCAACGACGTGCCGATGACGCTGATCGGCCGCCCCGACCTGCCGGCCAACAACCTCAAGGAACTGCTCGGCTGGATCAACCAGAACAAGGGCAAGATCAACCTGGCCAACGCCGGCGTCGGCTCGGCCTCGCACCTGTGCGGCCTGCTGTTCCAATCGGCCGTCAAGACCGAGATGACGCCCGTGCCCTACAAGGGCGCCGCACCCGCCATCGCCGACCTGATGGGCCGCCAGGTCGACGTCCTCTGCGACCAGACCACCAACACCACCAGCCAGATCGAGGCCAAGAAGGTCAAGGCCTACGGCGTGACCACCAAGGCCCCGCTGACCACGCCGGCGCTCAAGAGCCTGCCGACGCTGGCCTCCTCCGGCCTGCCGAACTTCGAGGTCACCGTCTGGCACGGCCTGTACGCGCCGAAGGGCACCCCGGCGCCGGTGATCGCCAAGATCAACAGCGCCATCAAGACCGCGCTCAAGGACCCGGAATTCATCAAGCGCCAGGAGGCCCTGGGCGCGGTGATCGCCAGCGACCAGCGCATCGAGCCCGCCGGCCACAAGCAGTTCGTGCAGGCCGAGATCGCCAAGTGGTCGCCCATCATCAAGGCGGCCGGCGTCTACGCCGATTGATCCCCCGCGGGCCCCGCGCCCGCCGCTCCATGAAGAAAGCCGCTCCTCGGAGCGGCTTTCTTCATGGCCGGGCCGCCCTGGGCGGCCATCGCTTCAGACGCCCCAGACCACGTCCTTGTCCTCGTCCGCGCTGCGGCGCAGCATGTCGACGAAAGGCGCCGAGCGGTGGCGCAGCGAGATCGCCTCCTCCTGCAGCACCTCGTCGCCGTCGACCGGCTCGTGGAGGGGGGTGTGCACATCGGCGCGCAGGCCGTTCTGCATGACCGGGTGGGTCCCGTGCGCGACGTTGGCATGGGCCGACACCAGGGCCGGGCGGGCGCTGGCGGGCAGCGTCTCCTCCTCGCGGGCGATGGCGGCTTCGAGCTTGGCGAGGGCGCCGGGAATCTGCGCGACCGTGATGATGCCCTGCGCCGATGCGTCCTTCCCGATGATCTCCAGGATATGGCGGCCGTTGTGCTCGAGCATGACGACATCGGCAGTGGCACGGGACTTGAAGCGGTAGAGCATGGTGTGGTTTCTTTTCTCGTTCATCCGGGAAAGGTCGGGCGGCAGCACGCGGGCTGCCGTTTCGTGACCTACGCAGTTCCTTCACCGGCAATGCTGGGGCAGCCCTGCGCAAATTCTTTTCCGACGCGCCCCCGGCGTCAACCCGCCCCTGTCGGACAAGGCCGCAATCTGGCTGCGGACGGGCGCGCCAGCTGCGCCGCGCCCCGCCGGCCGGACCTATCATTGGCATCCGCCGACCCCCGCCGGCCACCCGCGCCGCAGGGTCGCACCGCTTCGACGAGGAGAATGTTTTGTCCGAAATCCATATCCAGCGCTCCCACGACCTCGGCCTGCTGCCCGCCCGGAAGATCGCCCGCCACTGGGCCGAACGCGCGGTCGACAAGTTCGGCATGGAATGCACCTACGAAGAGACCGAGTCCGGCGACCTGCTGCATTTCACCCGCTCGGGCGTGGACGGCGCGTTGCGCGTCGCTCCCGACGGCTTCGAGATGAACGCGAAGCTGGGCTTCCTGCTCAGCGCTTTCAAGGACCGGATCGAAACCGAGATCGCGCGCAACATGGACGCCATGGTGGCCGGCCAGGACGATTTCGACGCACCGGCCGCCGCCGATGCCGGCGCGACCGCCCAGGCACCGACGGCCACGCTCCCGGTACCGGCCCCCAGCAGCCTGTCCTGACCGGGCCTGCGCAGCGCGGCCCCGCTAGACCTTCACCCGGCCGTCGGCCGAGAGCATCGACAGCTCGACGAAGCCCGATGCCACGCGGCTCTCCGGTCCGAACGCGACGGAGAAGCCGCCCAGGCTGCGCGATCCCAGCGACTCCAGCCCCGCGACCAGGCCTTCGCGCGTCATCGTTCCTTTCGCATCGGCCGCGCGCAGCCCCTCGACCAGCAGCCGGGCGGCCAGGTAGCCTTCGAACGCCGAATAATCCGGCCCCACCTTGCCGGCGGATCTGCCCACCGCCGCCATGAATTCGCGCGAGGCCTGCCGCGCCGGGCTCGACGGCGACGGCACCACCTGCGTCACCACCACGCCCGTCGCCGCCGGTCCCAGCGCGGTGGCCAGGGCCTGCGTCCCGACGAACGACAGGTTGCACAGCACGCCGCCGTAGCCCGCGGCGCGCACCGCCCGGGTGAAGGCGGCGCTGGCGGCATAGGTGCAGACCAGCACCACCACGTCCGGCTTCGCGTCGGCCATGCTGCGCACCGCCGCCGCCACGTCGCTGGAATTGCGCTCCACCGCCGCGACCGCGCCGGGCTTGAGGCCGTGCCGGGCCAGGGCCGCGGCGATGCCATCGAGCCCGGCCTGGCCGTAGCTGTCGTTCTGCCGCACGACCCCGATCCGCGTCGTGCCCAGGCCCATGCAGTGCTTGACGATCGCGGCGGTCTCGTCGTCGTAGGACGCGCGCAGGTGGAAGACGTTCTTCTGGCCCGGCTGGCGCAGCGCCATCGCGCCGGTCAGCGGCGCGAAGAAGGGCACCTTCGCGCGCTGGACCTGCGGCAGCGCCGCCAGGCTGGTCGGCGTGCCCACGTAGCCGAACAGCGCGAAAGTGTCGTCGTCCAGCAGCCGGCGCGTGTTCTCGGCGCAGCGGTCGGGCTCGTAGCCGTCGTCGAGTGTGCGCAGCTCGATCGCCCGCCGGCCGATGCCGCCCTGCGCGTTGACTTGGTCGAAGTAGAGACGGGCGCCGTCGCGGTACTGCAGGCCCAGTTGCGCCGCCGGACCGGTGAGCGGCGCCGACTGGCCCAGGACGATCGGCGCCTCGGCCCGCACGGACCGCGCGGCGCCGGCGAGCGCGGCGGCGCCGGACAGCAGGACCTGGCGACGGCGAAGGCCGCCGGACGGGGAGTCGGCGCCAAAACACGGACGGGAATTCACGAGAATGATCTCCGGGTGACAATCGAACGAACAGTTCCGGTGGCAAGGCCGTACCGCACGCACCGATGCAGGTTCGCAGGCCGCCCCATTGGTTACCAATTGTACGGATTCCGGGTTTTCCCGCTCTTTCTTCTGCACGATCCCATGCTTCCGCACGAACCTTCCCGGCCGTCTTCCCTCTCATCCGCGGCGAACGGCAGCACCCGGGTGCTCGGCGCCTGCCCCCACGACTGTCCCGATACCTGTTCGCTGGTGACCACCGTGCAGGCCGGCGTGGCGGTCCGGGTCCAGGGCAATCCCGACCACGCGCATACCGGCGGCGTGCTGTGCAACAAGGTCTCGCGCTACACCGAGCGCACCTACCATCCTGAACGGCTGTTGCGCCCGCAGAAGCGGGTCGGCCCCAAGGGCAGCGGCCGGTTCGTCGAGGTCGGTTGGGACGACGCCCTGGCCGACATCGCCGCCCGCCTGTCCGCGATCGCCCGGCGCGACCCGCAGGCCATCCTCCCCTACAGCTACGCGGGCACCATGGGCCTCGTCCAGGGCGAGAGCATGGCCGGGCGCTTCTTCCACCGCCTGGGTGCCTCGCTGCTCGACCGGACCATCTGCGCCTCGGCCGGCGCCGAGGGGCTGGTCCAGACGCTCGGCGGCAAGCTGGGCATGCGGATCCAGCATTTCGCCGAATCCAGGCTCATCCTGATCTGGGGCAGCAACTCGATCGGCAGCAACCTGCATTTCTGGCGCCACGTGCAGGAGGCCAAGCGCCGCGGCGCCCGCGTCGTCTGCATCGACCCGCGCCGCACCGAAACCGCCGACAAGTGCCACGAGCACCTGGCCCTGCTGCCGGGCACCGACGCCGCGCTGGCCTTCGCGCTGATGCACGAACTCATCGTGCACGACTGGCTCGACCACGCCTACCTGGCCGACCACACCCTGGGCTGGCCGGAACTGCGCGCCCGGGCGCTGGAGTGGCCGGTGGAGCGCGCCGCGGCCGTGTGCGGCCTGCCGGCCGAGCAGATCCGGGCCCTGGCCCGCGACTACGGCACCCTGGGCCCGGCGGCCATCCGGCTCAACTACGGCATGCAGCGGGTGCGCGGCGGCGGCAACGCCACCCGCGCCATCGCCTGCCTGCCGGCGCTCGTCGGCGCCTGGCGCCATCCCGCGGGCGGGCTGCTGATGAGCAGTTCCAGCAACTTCCCGGTCCAGCGGGCCGCGCTGCAGCGACCCGACCTGCTGGCCGGCCGCCGGCCGCGCACCATCAACATGTCCACCATCGGCGACGACCTGCTGCGCGAAGCGGGTCCCGCCTTCGGCCCCCGCATCGAGGCGCTGGTCGTCTACAACAGCAATCCGGTGGCGGTCGCGCCGGACTCGGCCCAGGTGGTGCGCGGCTTCGCGCGCGAGGACCTGTTCACCGTGGTGCTGGAGCACTTCCGAACCGACACCGCCGACTACGCCGACTACCTGCTGCCGGCCACCACGCAGCTGGAGCACTGGGACATCCACCCCTCCTACGGCCACACCGACGTGCTGCTCAACCGCCCGGCCATCGCGCCGCAGGGCGAGGCCCGCCCCAACACCGCGGTGTTCCGCGAACTCGCGCAGCGCATGGGCCTGGACGATCCGGCCTTCCGCGACGACGACGAGGCCCTGTGCCGACAGGCCTTCGCTCCCGCGCAGGTGGATTTCGACACCCTGCTGCGCCAGGGCTTCGCCAGCCTGCGCCTGCCCGAGGCGCCCTTCGCCCACGGCGGGTTCCCCACGCCTTCGGGCAAGTGCGAATTCTTCAGCGCACGGCTGGCGGCGCAGGGCCACGACGGCCTGCCCGACCACCTGCCCAACCACGAGGCGGCCGGCAGTTCGGCCGCCTACCCGCTGGCCATGATCTCGCCGCCGGCGCGCAACTTCCTCAACTCCACCTTCGTCAACGTCACCAGCCTGCGCGACATCGAGCGCGAGCCGGTCCTGGAGATCCATCCGCAGGACGCGGCGGCGCGGGGCATCGCCGACGGCACCGTGGTGCGCGTCTTCAACGCGCGCGGGGAATACGCCTGCAAGGCCGACGTCACCGACCGCGCGCGGCCCGGCGTGGTGCACGGGCTGGGCATCTGGTGGCGCAAGTCCGGCCTCGCCGGCACCAACGTCAACCAGCTCACCAGCCAGCGGCTCACCGACCTGGGACGCGCGCCGACGTTCTACGACTGCCTGGTCGAGGTGGAAACCGCGCCGGCACCGGTCGCGACGCACTTGGCGGCCGCCGACGCCACGGCGGCCTGAACCGTCCGCCGTCCCCCCGGATGCCCGCCGCCCCCGTCCCCCCGCACGCCCCACGCCGGCCGGGCGCCTCGCTGGCGCGCATGAAGGCGATCGCGCTGCTGCTGCTGGCCACGGCCGCGCTGCTCTACGCCATCGCCGAAGCGCTGCAGGGCCGGCATCCCGCCTGGGGCTATGTCGCCGCTTTCGCCGAGGCGGCGATGGTGGGCGCCATCGCGGACTGGTTCGCCGTGGTGGCGCTGTTCCGCCACCCGCTCGGCCTGCCGATCCCGCACACCGCCATCATTCCGCGCAGCAAGGACCGTCTCGGCGAAAGCCTCGCGAACTTCCTCTGCACCCATTTCCTCGGCACGACGCAGCTGATGGCCCGCATCCGGAAGGCCGATCCGTCGGGCAGCCTTGCGCGCTGGCTCGCCCAGCCGGCCCGTGCGGAAAAGATCGGTGCCGTGGCCACGCGTGCCCTCCGGCAAGGGCTGGGCTGGCTGGACCAGGACGGCATGCGCGGAACCCTGCAGCGGCTGGCGACCGCGGGCCTGCGGCAGGTCGATCCCGCACCGCTGCTCGGGCGGGTCCTGCAGCTGCTGAGCGCGGACGGGCGGCACCGGCCCCTGCTCGACGACATGCTGCGCCGGCTCGCAGCGATGCTGGACGATGCCGAACTGCAGGCGCAGCTCAGCACCGCCATCGCCCACGAGATCCGGGCATTGCGCTATATCCGGCTCGACCACGTCGCCGCGCGGGCCGCCACCGGCAAGATCGTCGCCGCCGTCGCCCATACCCTGCACGACATGGCCGATGATCCGCAGCATCCGCTGCGCCAGCGCTTCGAGGACGCGGCGCAGCGCTACATCCTGCAGTTGCAGCACGATGCCGGCCTGCAGGAACGCGGCCGCGCACTGCGCGACGAACTGCTGGCCCATCCCGCCCTCGGCAGCTACCTGCACGGCCTGTGGGACCAACTGGTGGCCTATCTCCAAGGGGCGCTCGCCGATCCGGATTCCGCGCTCCAGCATCGCCTGGCCGCCACGGTCCGCCAGGCCGGCGCACGCCTCGAAGGCAATGCCGAAGCCCGCGCCTGGATCGACGACGCCCTGCTGGAAGCCGCGCCACGCTGGATCGATCAATACCGCGAAGACATCCGGCGCTATGTCGTGGCCCGGGTGCACGACTGGGATGCGCGCGAGATGACCCTCGAACTCGAACGCACCGTTGGACGCGACCTGCAGTTCATCCGCATCAACGGCACGCTGGTGGGCGGCCTCGTCGGCCTGGGCATCCATGCCGGGACGCAACTCATCCGCCGCTGGAACTGATCGACGCCAAGTCGCGTCTCGGACTCGGACTCGGCAATCCCGACACTCCACGCGACTGCACCGTACACCGCCGCAAAGCACAAACGCAAAAAAGCCCGCAAAAGCGGGCTTTCCTGAAAAGTTTTGGTTGCGCGAGCAAGATTTGAACTTGCGACCTTTGGGTTATGAGCCCAACGAGCTACCAGGCTGCTCCATCGCGCGACAAGAAACGTAGTATACCTTAATTATTCAGCTGCTGCAGTGTCTGCAGAAACTTCTTCTGCTGCTGAACGCTCGACCAGCTCGACGAAAGCCATCGGAGCGTTGTCGCCCACGCGGAAGCCCATCTTCAGAATGCGGGTGTATCCGCCCGGACGCGCCTTGAAGCGCGGGCCCAGCACGGTGAACAGCTTGGTCACGCTGTCGCGGTCGCGCAGGCGGTCGAAGGCCAGACGGCGGTTGGACAGGGTGTCTTCCTTGGCCAGCGTGATCATCGGCTCGATGACGCGACGCAGTTCCTTGGCTTTGGGGACGGTGGTCTTGATGGCTTCGTGCTCGATGAGCGAATTCATCATGTTCTGCAGCATCGCAAGGCGGTGCGAGCTGGTGCGGTTGAGTTTGCGGAGTCCGTGTCCGTGACGCATGGTGCTTTTTCCTTCGGTTATTAAATCGGATGGCCGTATCAGGTACCGCCCGAGGCACTGGCCTTCGAATTTTCGAAGGCCGGGATTCTATCAGCGCTTGTCCAGGCCGGCCGGCGGCCAGCTTTCGAGCTTCATGCCGAGCGTGAGCCCGCGCGATGCCAGCACTTCCTTGATTTCGTTGAGCGACTTGCGGCCCAGGTT
>JAKOND010000271.1 GCA_022702125.1 Burkholderiaceae bacterium | reverse complement strand
GCGGGACCACGCGGCCAACGTCTCGTGAAATCGGCTGTTCGCCTCGAACAGTTCGATCGCGGTCATGGTGAGGTAGCCCCCGTCCACCACCCGTTGCTGTTCGCGACGCAACTCCCCGAGCTCCACGGGGTCGGCCCGGAAAGACGGGCTGAGCAGGCCGGTCGGCTCGATCGACTGCCGGAAGAGGTAGCTCTCCTCATAGGCATCGGGCGAATCGATCATCGGCAGGAAACACCAGCCTTGGCCGATGCGCTGCTCGATCCAGCCTTCTTCGGAAATCCGAGCCAGTACTTTGCGCAGCGTGCTGCGCGCGACGTCGAAGCGCCGCATCAGCTCGGATTCGCTCACCTCGTCGGCGAGTTCGCCGGACTGACGCGCATCGGCGATGGCAAGGTAGAGCGGGTCGTCGGGCGCCGAAGAAAACTGCGCCGCCACGTCGGCCCATTCGCTCGCGTCCTTGACGAGGAAGTAACCGCGGTTCGCATCGCGCTGGACCAGACCCAGCTCCGCGAGATGGTGGAGTGCGACCTTCACCGGCGTGCGGGAGGTGCCAATGGCCTCGGCGATCGGCACCTCCCGAAGGTGGTCTTCTGCCTTGAGACCGTCGCGGCGGGCGAGGGCCACGATCTCGCGGGCGATATGTTGCTGGAGGGGGGTGAGGGCGGGGGTGTCCTTGGTACGCATCAACATAGTCTAGGAGCCCTTTTCCGAAGCGAGCCAGTCGCGCAGCGCACGTGTCACGGCTTCGGGCTGCTCGATCGGCGCCAAGTGCCCGCAGTCCTCCAGGATCCGCAGCCGGGTTCCGGCGATACGCGATGCCATATCCAGGTGCATCCACGCGGGATTGGCCAAATCCTCGCGACCGCACATCACGAGTGTGGGACAAGCGATATTGGCGAGGCTCGAGCGCGAGTCGATGCGCGTCAGCAGAGCGTGGCGCTGCTTTTCGCGGGTCTCGGGGCCGACGGCGGTGGCCATGCCGATCACGCGCAGTCGAAACGATGGATCCGCGGCATGCTCCGGAGAGAGCCACCGGTCGGGGAACCGCTCGATCAAGGCGGGAAGCCCCGAAGTCGCGACAAGATCCTCGTCCTCCTTACGCAGCCGCAAGCGTTCGGGAGAGTCCACATCCGCGCGCGTACCGACCAATGCCAGGCGCTCCACCCGCTCGGGAGCCTTTCGCATAATTTCCATGGCCACGTGGCCGCCCATCGACAGCCCGGCGGGCGCGAAGTGGGCGGGCGCCCGGCGCAGCACCGAATCGGCCATGGCCGACATCGAATCCCCCTCATCGAGCTCGAGCGCGACGCAATGCGCGATGTCACCTAATTCCCGGCATTGCGGGCTCCACAATGCCGCGGTGCACATATGCCCCGGAATCAGCACCAGGTCGTGTCGCGGCACGTCAGTCCACCTTTGCGCCTGAGTCGCGGACGACCTGGCGCCAGTTGTCGCTATCGCGCCGCAAAAGGGCACGGGCGGCAGCCGGATCCAGAAATCGCGCTTCGGCGCCGACTTCTTGAAGATGCTGCCGCATGTCATCCGAGGTGGCGACCTTGCGCCGGGCGGTGGCGAGCCGGTCCAAGATGGCTTGGGGCGTGCGTGACGAAGCGAAGAGGCCCAGCCAGTAGATCACCTCGTAGCCCTTGACCGTGGCGTTGATGGGCGGCACCGGACCGACCGAGGGCACCGGGGCGACGGTGGTGACCCCCAACGCCTTGACCCTGCCAGCCTTGACCGGCTGACCCAATTCCGTCCCTAAGCGGGCCGCGACCTGCCGTGTCACCAGGTCGGTGAAACCTCCCGGTGGAAAGGGGGCGATCTCCTTGACGGGGCGTGAAGGCCATTGCTGGGCAAGGGCGGCGGCCGTTGCCAGGACCGCAACTGCTCCGGTCATGATCCTGCGAAAGACGCCGATGCCGTTCATGACGGATTTCTCCAGGCGATAAATGAAAGCCGCGACCCGTAGAACGAGGTTTATTCCAATCGAATGCCGTACTGCTTGATCAAGGGCGGCCAGCGCTTCGTTTCCCGGGCGACGAGTTCGGCAAATTCCTTCGGTCCGCCGGCGATGGGCTCGGTCAGGCCGGCGCGCAGCTTCTCGATGTTCTCCGGCACCTTGAGCGCTGCCGTGGCGGCCGCGTTGATCTTGTCGACGGCTTCGGTGGGCGTGCCCTTGGGCACCACCAGCCCGAACCAGGACGAGAACTCGTAGCCGGGGACGCCGCTTTCCGCAACGGTCGGCACATCGGGCAATGCCTTCGACCGATTCGATCCCGTGGTGGCGAGCGGGACCAGCTTCCCGGACTTGATGTGCGGCAAGGCGGCCAGCGGGAAGGCCATCACCGTGTCCACCTGGCCTCCGAGCGCATCGACGATCGCCGGCGCACCACCCTTATAGGGAACATGCACCAGTTCGATCTTCGCCATCGCCTCGAGCATCTTGGCCGCAATGTGGTTGGCGCTGCCGTTGCCGGCGGTGGCGTAGGTGTACTTGCCCGGATTCTTGCGTGCGAGCGCG
>JAKOND010000241.1 GCA_022702125.1 Burkholderiaceae bacterium | reverse complement strand
GTCCAGTCGGAAATCGTGAAGTGGGGCGACGCGGTGCGGCGCTCCGGCGCGTCGGCGGAGTGATCGCCCTCACGCCCCGGCCGGTGGCTGCGCCGCGGGCATCCAGCCGAGGCCCTCGGTGGTTCCGCGCGGCGCCGCTCCGCGCCGCGGCCGGTATTCGCAGCCGATCCATCCGTCCCAGCCGCATTGCGCCGCCACCTCGTCGATGACGTCGAACAGATAGGGATAGCGCAGCTCCCCGTCGTCGGGCTCGTGCCGGTCGGGCACGCCCGCGATCTGCAGGTGGCCGACGCGGCCGGTCGGCAGGTAGCGGCGGATCTTCGTGGCCACGTCGCCCTCGACGATCTGGCAATGGTAGAGATCCATCTGCACCTTCACGTTGGGCACGCCCAGCCGTTCGACGATCGCGTGGGCATGGTCCTGGCGGTTGAGGAAGAACCCGGGCATGTCGCGGGCGTTGATCGGCTCGATCAGCAGGTCGGGGCCGCGACCGGCCCGTCCGGCCGCCTCGGAAGCCCAGCGCAGGTTGTCGAGGTAGACCGCCTCCGCGGCATCGCGGCCGAGGCCCGGCGGCAGCAACCCGGCCATCACATGGATGCGCGGGCAGTCGAGCGCCGTCGCGTAGTCGAGCGCCCGGAGGATGCCCTCGCGGAATTCCGCCTCCCGCCCCGGCAGGCAGGCCAGGCCGCGCTCGCCCGCGTCCCAGCGGCCGGGCGGCGCGTTGAACAGCACCTGCCGCAGGCCGTTGGCCCGCAGGCGCGCCTGGAGGGCATGGGCGTCGAAGGCGTAGGGAAACTGGCACTCGACCGCCCGGAAGCCGTCCTCCGCCGCGGCGTCGAACCGGTCGAGGAAATCCAGCTCGGGGTAGAGCATCGAGAGATTGGCGGCGAAACGCGGCATGGTGGTCGGCCCGGGCTGGAAAGTTCAGAAAGGCCGGGTGACCAGGCTGTAGATGGTGCGGATGCCGTCCAGGTAGTTGCCCATGCGCATGTTCTCGTTGCTCGCGTGCTGGTTGTTGTCGGCATTGACCAGGGGCACGATCGCGAACGGCACCCGCAGGGCTTCCACGATCTCCGCCGTGGGCACGGTGCCCCCCATCATCCGGATGCGGACCGGCTCGGGCTTCGCGCCGAAGGCCTCGACCATGGCCTCGTACGCCCACTGGCCCACCGCCGAATCGATCGGGGTGCCGGCGGCGTTCCCGCCTTCGCCCTGGTACGAGAAGCTGGCCAGCTTCTCGTAGCGGGCGCGGTCGTCGTCGGTCGGCGCGCCCGGGACCAGGTGGTAGCCCTGCTTCCGGAGGTGCGCTTCGATCAGCCCGCCGAGGTAGCGGGCGTCGGAATCGGGCGTCGTGCGCAGGTCGAGTTCGGCCACGGCGGCGTTGGGGACGATGTTCGCGACCTTGTCGCCGACCGCGGCGGACGCCATCCCGCGCACGTTGAGCGACGGGTACTGCATCGCCTCCTGGTAGTTGGCGCCGACGGCATCGGGCTTCGCGATGCCCAGGCGCTTGCGCATCGCCGCTTCGTCGTCGGGGACCGCGGCCATGATCCTGCGCTCGGCCTCGCCGAGCTTCACCCGGTCGTAGTAGCCGGGCACGGTCACGCGGCCCCGGTCGTCCTTCATCGAGGCCAGCAGCGTGGCCAGCCGCTGCGCCGGGTTGGGCGAGTAGTTGCCGTAGTGGCCGCTGTGCAGCGCCACCTTGGCGCCGTAGACCGTCAGGGCGGCCTTGGCCGCTCCGCGGTTGCCGAAGATCAGCGTGGGGCGGTTGGTGGCGTGCATCGGCCCGTCGTGGATCACGATCGCGTCCGAGCGCAGCAGGTCGCGGTGGGCCGCCATCACCTTGCCGATCGAGGGCGAGCCCTTCTCCTCCTCGCTGTCGAGCACCACCTTCACGTTCACGCCCAAGGCGGCCCCGTCCGCCCGGAGGGCGTCGATGGCCGAGAGGAACATCATGATGGGCGCCTTGTCGTCCGCCGAGGAGCGGCCGAACACCCTCCACTCCGGATCGACCGGGCCGTCGAAGAGCCGCGCGGAATCGATCTCCTCCCATTCGCCTTGGGCGGTCCGGCGCTTGAGCACCGGAATCCACGGGCTCTTCTGCGCCCACTGCTCCGGAATCACCGGCTGGCCGTCGAGGTGCATGTAGAACAGCACGGTCTTGCGCTGGGGGTCGGCGCCGGGCAGCTCGGCGAACAGCATCGGCTTGCCGTCGTTGGCCAGCTGCTGCGTGGCGAATCCGCGCTTGCGGAACGATGCCTCCAGGAATTCGACGTTCCGGCGCACGTCGGCCGGCACGATCGCATCGTTGGGCAGCGTCAGCAGGTCGAAGTACTCGCGGTAGCTGGCCTGCGCGTGGCGGGCGGCGGATGCGGCGGACAGTTCGGCGGCGGATGCGGCGTTGGCGGCCAAGCCCGCGAGGAAGGCGGCGCCGAGGGCCAGGGAGGGCAAGGTTTTCATGGGCCTGTGAAGAGGGAGCGTTGAGCGATCCGGGACGGCCGGTGCCCGATCCCCGTCGGCGACAGCGGATCGGGCGGGCGGGCGGCATCGGTGGAGGGTCAGGTGATTTTGATGCTCAGGTTGGGCAGTCCGTCGATGTGCATCTCGATGACGTCGCCTTTGACGACCGGCCCGACATTCTCGGGCGTGCCCGAGTAGATGATGTCGCCCGGCATCAGCTCGAACGCCGCCGACAGGTTGCTGATCTGCTCGGCGACCGACCAGATCATCTGCCGGAGGTCGGCGCTCTGCTTCGTCGCGCCGTTGACCTTCAGCCAGATCGCCCCCTCCTTGAAATGCCCCGTCGAGGCGACCCGGTGGACCGGACCGATCGGCGCCGAGCGGTCGAAGCTCTTCCCGATCTCCCAGGGCTTCTTCTGGTCGCCCATGCCGCGCTGCAGGTCGCGCCGCGTCATGTCCAGCCCGACGGCATAGCCCCACACCAGGTCCAGCGCCTTGTCGACCGGGATGTCGCGCCCGCCCGCGCCGAGCACCGCCACCAGCTCGGCCTCGTAGTGGTAGTTCTTCGTCAGGGACGGATAGGGATGGTCCGCCACGGTGCCCGCCGGCACGTACTGGATCGCGTCGGTCGGCTTCTGGAAGAAGAACGGCGGCTCGCGGGTCGGGTCGGACCCCATCTCCCGGGCATGCGCGGCGTAGTTCCGGCCGATGCAGTAGATCCGGCGCACCGGGAACAGCTCGGCGGAGCCCTGCACCGGGACCACGGTCCGCGGAACGGGGAAGACCGTCTTCTGCGCGGCCTCCGGCTCCCGCGCCGCCGCGGCGCATCCGCCCAGCAGCGCCGTGGCGATCCCCGTCGCGCCGGCATTCACGAATTTTCTACGACCGTTCATCGATGTCTCCTTCGTTGGTGGATGCACGCATGCTAGGAGCGGTCCCGTCCGGTTCCTGCGACGCAGATGTGTTTTATTTGGAGAATGCCGGCCGCCGACGGGGCGGCTCCGCCGCACCTATCCGTGCCCCGCATCCCCCGGGACGGAGAGCACGGCGGGAAGCGCCGGCAACCGCGACGCGAGGACCTTGTCGATGGTCTTGCCGTCCATGTCCACGATCTCGAAGCGCCAGTGCTCCCACTCGACCGCATCGGCCACCTTCGGCAGGCGCCCGGTCAGCAGCATCATCATGCCGCTGAGGGTGTGGTAGCGGCCCCGCTGCTCCTCGGGCACGGCGCGCAGCGCAAGCCGGTCCTTCAGTTCGGGCACCGGGATGTGCCCGTCGAGCAGCCAGCTGCCGTCGTCGCGCTGCACGGCCCAGGACGTGTCCGGGTTGCGGAGCTGGAATTCCCCGGTGATCGCCTCGATCAGGTCCTGGAGGGTCACGATGCCCTGGACCGCGCCGTACTCGTCCACGACGAACGCCATCCGCACGTCGGAGGACCGGAAGTTGTCGAGCAGTTCCATGCCCGTCAGCGTCTCCGGCACGTAGAGCGGCGTCTGCAGGTTCTGGCCGGTCAGTTCGCGCGGGTCGCCGCGCAGCGCCTGGGAGAGCCACTGCCGCGCGTTGACGATGCCCAGGATGTTGTCGAGGCTGCCGCGCACGACCGGGAAGTGCTCGTGGTCCGACACATCGATGCGCGCGAAGTTCTCTTCGAACGCGAGGTCCACGTCCAGCACGGCGACATCGCTGCGCGGCACCATCAGGGAGCCGATTTCTCGGTCGTCGAGCCGGAACACGTTGCGGACCATCGTGTGCTCGTGCGATTCGATGACCCCGGCCGTCGTGCCCTCGACCAGCATCGCGTGGATCTCCTCCTCGGTCACCGGGCTGCCGCTGGTCTCCTTGACGCCGAGGACGCGCAGCAGCGTCCGGGTGGATACCGAGAGCAGCACCACGAAGGGCTTGGTCGCGATCGCGAGCCAGTTGATCGGGCGCGCGGCCAGCCGCGCGAAGGTTTCGGGATGGGACTGCCCGATGCGCTTCGGAACGAGTTCGCCCACGACGATGGAGAAGTAGGTGATCAGCAGCACGACCATGCCGGTGGCCGCGTAGGAGGCGTAGCGCACCGGAACCCCCAGTTCCGACAGCCAGACCGCCAGGGGCGCGGCCAGCGCGGACTCGCCGACGATGCCGTTGAGCACCCCGATGGAGGTGATGCCGATCTGGATGGTCGAGAGGAACCGCGTGGGGTCCTGCCCGAGTTCGACGGCGGCGGCCGCGCCGCGGTTGCCCTCGTCCACCAGCTTCTGCAGGCGCGCCTTGCGGGCGGTGACCAGCGCGATCTCGGACATGGCGAAAAGCCCGTTGAGCAGAATGAGCGCGAAGAGTATGGCGATTTCCATGAGGGCACGAAATAGGGGATGGGGAAGGTCGGAGGCCGGGAGTTGGGATCCGCGGCCGGGACACGCTGGAGGGACGATACGACGTGCCGGCATCCATGGCGTAACCGGTTTGGCGGGATGGGGCCCGGCCGGACGCTGGTACGCTGTGGCCGTCGCGTTACCCGATGCCCGCCGATGCACCCGTCCGCCACCGTGATCCGCACCGGATGCCCGCCCGGGGCATGCACCTGCGGGCGTGAAACGCTGCTGGCCGCGCCCGCTGGCGACCTGCGGGTGCTGCGCCTGACGCGCGAGGAGGAGCGCCGGCTCCTCGAACGGCTCGAGCGCGTGGCCAGCCTGCCCGAATTGCGGCACATCGAGACGCGCATGGCGGACCAGCTCGGCGTGCGCCTGCGCATCACGACCGGCCCGCAGGAGGTGCAGAGCCTGCGCGGCATCGCGATCCTGGTGCTCGAGCAGCCCGGCCTGTGCCGCAAGACACGGCAGAACATCGCCGCGGCGATCCGCAGGAGCATGGAACGGCACCCCCGGATCGCCTTCGACCTGCTCGATGGCGAAGGGCTGTTCGGCAGCGTTCCGCGGACGAACGCCGGGCCCGCGCCGCCAGCTTAGAATTCGCCTCGGGTGGCATGCCGGTTCGGGCCTGCCAGGTACTGCGAAGGTCGGGCCGCCTCGCGGCTCCTTCACGATCCGCATTCCATGAGCCCCACTCCCGTCCACTGGATCGCCGCAGCGATCTTCGCCATCGCGCTGCTGCACACCTTCGCCGCCAAGCGGTTCGAGCGTCTTTCCCAACGTCATCCGCGCCATGCGGGCCTCTTCCATTTGCTGGGCGAGGTCGAGGTGGTATTCGGTTTCTGGGCCATCGTCCTGATCCTGTCGATGGCGCTGATCGTCGGCGGCGGCGATGCCCTGGCGTATGCGGAGTCGCGCAATTACACCGAACCGCTCTTCGTCTTCGTGGTGATGGTGATCGCTGCTTCGCGGCCCGTGTCGCGCACGGTGATGTCGCTGGTCGACGCCATCGCCGAAATCGTGCCCGTGCGCACGCCGCTCGCCACCGCATGGCTGGGCCTGGCCGCGGTGCCTTTGCTGGGATCGTTCGTCACCGAGCCGGCCGCGATGACCATCGCTGCGCTGATGCTGGCGCCGCGGATCTTCCGTCCGCAGGTGCCCGAACGCGCGAAGTACCTGGCGCTGGGCGTCCTGTTCGTGAACGTGTCGATCGGTGGCACGCTGACCTCCTATGCGGCCCCGCCGGTGCTGATGGTGGCGGCCGCCTGGCGGTGGGACAGTGCCTTCATGCTGGCGACGTTCGGGTGGAAGGCGGCGCTGGCCGTCGCCTTGAACGCCACGGTCGCCACCTTCGCGCTGCGCCGGCATCTGCAGCCCGCGCCGGTCGGCAACGACGCGCCGCCGGTCGAGGCCCGCGTTCCGCGGTCGGTGGCGGTCGTGCACCTGGCATTGCTGGCGGGCGTGGTGTCGTTCGCCCACCATCCCGTGGTCTTCCTCGGCCTGTTCCTGCTGTTCCTGGGCTTCACGCAGGCCTACGAACGGCACCAGAGCCGGCTCATCATCAAGGAAGCCCTGCTGGTGGGCTTCTTCCTGGCGGGCCTGGTGGTGCTGGGCGGCATGCAGCAGTGGTGGCTGCAGCCCATCGTCTCCAGCCTCGCGCCGGCGGCGCTGTTCCTGGGGGCGCTGGGCCTCACGGCCATCACGGACAACGCGGCGCTGACGTACCTCGGTTCGCTGATCGTCGGCATCCCGGACGCATCCAAGTACATGCTGGTGGCCGGCGCCGTCGCCGGAGGCGGCCTGACCGTGATCGCCAACGCGCCCAATCCCGCAGGCGTGGCCCTGCTCAAGCAGGGCTTCGCCGACGGGACGGTCGGCGCGGTGGGGTTGCTGCTCGGCGCCCTGGGGCCGACCGCCATCGCGGCGGCGGCGTTCGTGTTCCTGTGAAGGCCCGCGTCCGCTCCACGCGCTTCGTCCTCGGGAAGGCGGATGGCAGGATGCCAGAATCGCCGGCATGAGCCACGATCCGGACTTCCTGCAGAACCTGCGCGCCGAGGTTTCCAACTGGCGCCTGTGGCGCGACCGGGCCATCGTGCTGGGCTACGCGGTCATGGCGGGACTCTTCGTGGTGGGTTTCACGGTCGCGGCGGAATGGGCCTTCGGCCTGTTCGAGCGGCTGCACCATGCGGCGCCCTGGGCGGTCCTGCTCTGGACGCCTGCGGTGACCGCGGGAATCGTCTGGATCACGCGCCGCTGGTTCCCGGGCGCCGCCGGCTCCGGCATCCCGCAGATCAAGGCCGCGCTCGACCCGGCGATGCCGCCCGGGGAGCGCGGCCGGTTCGCGTCGCTGCGACTCACCGTCGCCAAGATCGCGCTCGGCGTCGCCGGCTTCGCCGCGGGGCTGTCGATCGGGCGCGAAGGGCCGTCCGTCCAAGTGGCGGCTGGCGTCATGCAGCACGCCCGGCGCTGGCTGTCCCCCGGCAGCACGATCGATGCGCGCGCGCTGTTGATCGCAGGGGGCGCGGCCGGGATCGCCGCGGCGTTCAATGCGCCGCTGGCCGGCGTCGTGTTCGCCATCGAGGAGCTTTCGGGCCGGCTGGAAGCCCGCGCCAGCGGCGTGATCATCACCGCCATCGTGCTCGCCGGCCTGGTGGCCGTGTCGGTCTTCGGCAACCTGAGCTATTTCGGCATCATCAAGGTGCCGCCGCTGGACTGGGACCTGGTCGCGCCCGGCCTGCTGGTGGCGCTCCTGAGCGGAGCCGCCGGCGGGGTTTTCGCGAGGCTCATGATCGCATCGCTGACCGGCGCGCCGGAGCGCCTGAACCGGTGGCGTGCCCGTTGGCCGGTGCGCTTCGCGGCCGCCGGCGGGCTGCTGATCGCGGTGATCGGGCTGGTGTCGGGCGGCGTCACCTTCGGGGCCGGCTCCGAGGCGGTCAAGCGCATGCTGGTCGGCCACGACGAACTCACGCCGCTCTACACGCTGCTGAAATTCATCGCGACCTGGCTCACCGCATGGTGCGGGGTGCCGGGCGGCATCTTCGCGCCCTCGCTGTCGATCGGCGCCGGCATCGGCGACGGCATCGGGCAGTTCGCGGGACCGGCGCTCGGTCCGGCCCTGATCGCCATGGGCATGGCGGGCTTCCTGGCGGCGGTGACCCAGGCGCCGCTGACGGCCTTCATCATCGTCATGGAGATGGTCGACGGGCACGCGATGGTCCTGAGCCTCATGGCCAGCGCGATGCTCGCGAGCCTGGTGTCCCGCATGATCAGCCGGCCGCTCTACGAGGCGCTGGCGGACCACATGGTCGGTGCGGTCGCCCAAAAATCGAAGTCGGCGTGAGCATCCGATCCGCTGCCGGGCTGCCCGAGGGCGCCCGGGCAGCGACCGCAGCGCAGGCCGCTCCGGGAGAAAGGGACGCCCGCCGCGATTCCTACTGCGGGAGCTCGCCGGCGGGCCGCTTGAGCCATTTCTGGGACAACCGCTCGACCTCGCCGGAACCGCGTGCTTCGCGCACGATGGCCTCCACCCGCTCGAGCAGGGCCGCATCGCCCTTGGGCACGCCGATGAAATTGGGGCTCAGGCTGATGGGCAGCTTGTACTCGATCGCCATCTGCGGGCTGCGGCGCAGCATGGCCTCGACGGCCGGCTGGCTGATGCCCACCGCCTGGACCTGGCCGGATCCGAAGGCGGCCATGGTGGCGGCATGGTCCTCGAAGCGCAGGAGCTTCGCATCGGCCGGCAGCAGGCCGGTGACGGTCTGGTCCTCGATGGTGCCCCGGGTCACGCCGAGGGTCTTGCCCGAGAGGTCGGCCATGCGCTTGATGTCGAGATCCTTGCGGGCGAACACGCCGCTGATGAAGGGCGAGTAAGCGGTCCGGGTGAAGTCGATGACCTTCTCGCGCTCGGCGTTGCGCGCCAGCGTCGAGACCATGAGGTCCACCTTGCCGGTCTGCAGGTAAGGGATGCGGTTGGTGCTGGTCACCGGAACCAGTTCGGCCCGCGCCCCCAGCGCCGCCGCGATGTAGCGCGCCATGTCCACGTCCAGGCCCTGCGGCTGCATGTCCGGGCCGACGAAGCCGTACGGCGGGTAGTCGGCCGGAATGCCGATGCGCACCAGCTTCGTCTTGCCGATCTGGTCCAGCGCCGACTGGGCATGGGCCGTCCGCAGGCCCGCCACCGCCAGGGCGCCGGCCGCCGCGGACACCAGGAAACGTCGTCTGAGGGAATGCATGGAGTGGCTCCGTCGAAGGATGGTTGAAGAAAGGGATTCAGCGGCCCGGCGCGAGCCGGCGGTCGAACAGCCGGCCGTAGCCGGGCCGTGCGCCATCGACGCCGAGCAGTTCGAGGCAGTGCCAGAACGACGCCTGCACCGCCGAGATGACCGGCTTGCCCAGGTCCGCCTCCAGCGCGGCGATCACGGCGGCCGAGCGGAAGTTGGTGCAGCTGATGAAGACGGCGGTGGCGTCCGGGTGATCGACCGAGCGCACCAGGTCGTACACCTGCTCCGCCGGCACCTCCGCCAGCGCGTGGTCGCTGTCGATGCCCAGGTGGGCATGGCGCACCACGCCGTGGCCGTTCTCCTGCAGGAAGCGGATGGCGCGCTCGTGGATGGCCGGGACGTAGGGCGTGGCCAGCGCGACCGTGCCCGCGCCCACCTCGCGCAGCGCGGCGAGCGTGGCGGTGCTGGCGGTGGTGACGCGCGGACCGGGCACCCACTGGGCGAGCTTCGCCATCAGGGCGCGGTCGTAGGCGGTGCCGTGCAGGAAGGAGGCGCTGGTGCCGCCGAAGCACAGCGCGTCGATGGGGGCCGAGCCCACCAGCCGCGCGGCCTGCTCCACCTCGGGCGAGCGCATCATCTCCTCGATGCCCTCGACCGTCACCTTCGGCAGCTTGAGGCGCGTGGTGTGCACCGCCACGCCCGGCGCGGACATGGCGGCCATCTCGGCGTCCATCACGATGCTCGATGCGATGTAGATCAGCCCGATGCGCGCGAGCGTGCCGTTGCCGTCGGGCTGGAAGGCGGGATAGGAGGCGGTCATGGTCGTGCGGGAGGGGGTTGCGATGCGGGAGACGGGCGCCGGTCAGCGGCGATCCTCGATGTTGAGGATCCTGCCCAGCCCCAGGAAGTAGTTGGCGAAGGCGAGCACGGTCGCCGTCACCGCGATGTAGACGACCGACAGCGCCGCCAGCGTCGGGTCGGCGAACTCGCGCACGTAGTTGTACATGGCCACCGGCAGCGTCTGCGTGTCCTGCGTCGTCACGAAGAGCGAGGCGGTGAATTCGCTGAAGGACATGATCGCGGCGAACAGCCAGCCGCCGAAGAGCCCGGGCGCCAGCAGCGGGATCGTCACCGTGAACAGCACCTTCACCGGCGAGGCGCCCAGGCTCGCGGCTACCTGCTCCAGCCGTTCGTCCAGGTTCTCCATCGAGACGTACACGCTGCGCAGCACGAAGGGCAGCACCAGCATGACGTGGCACAGGATCACCACGCCGTAGCCGCGCTGCACCGAGGCCTGCGACACCAGGATGAGCAGGCCCAGCCCCAGCGTGAAGTGCGGCACCACCAGCGGCGAGTGCAGGATCGCCAGCAGCGTCCGCTTGCCGCCGAATTCCAGCCGCTTGACCGCGATGGACAGGCAGGTGCCGATCACCAGCGCCAGGAAGGACGACCAGCCGGTGATGACCATGCTGGCGCGGAAGCCCTCCCGGAAATCCGGATAGCCGAAGACCCGCTCGAACCATTTCAGCGAGTAGGCGGTGGGCGGGAACGAGAGGATCGCCCGCTCGTTGAACGCGGCGATGGTCACCACCGCCACCGGCAGCAGCACGAACGCCAGCAGGACGGCGACCAGCAGCGGGCCGGCGATGCGCAGCGGCAGGGGGACGGAGCTTCGGATCTTCACGGCACGGTGTCCCATCAGTGGCCTCCGAGGCTCTTGAGGCGCCGGGTGAATCGCCCCAGGGCGAAGAGCGCGGCGGCGGTCAGCGCCAGGCCCATCACGCTCAGGCTGGCCGCCAGCGGGAAATTCATGGACGAGAAGCCGAGCTGGTAGACCAGCGTGGAAACCGTCGGCACGCGGCCGCCGCCGATCATCTGCGGCGTCGCGAAAGCGCTGAAGGTCCAGGCGAAGGCGGTGGTGACGCTGGCCAGGATGCCCGGCAGCGACAGCGGCAGCGTGACCGTGAGGAAGGTGCGGACCGGGCCGGCGCCCAGGCTCTGCGCGGCCTTCTCGTAGTCCCGGTCGATGTGGGAGATGGCGGTGGACAGCATCAGCACCACCACCGGGATCGTCACGTGCACCAGCGCGACCAGCACGCCCAGGTGGGTGAACATCAGCGCGAGCGGCGCGTCGATCAGGCCGAGCCCGCGCAGCGCGCCGTTGATGAAGCCGTTGCTGCCCAGGACCGCGATCCAGGAGTAGGTCCGCACGATCTCGCCCAGGAACAGGGGCGTGATCGACACCACCAGGATGAAGGACTTGAGCGCCCGGTTCCGGACGCGGACCAGCGCGTAGGCCAGCGGATAGGCGGCCAGCAGCGAGAAGACCGTGGTCTCCACGCTCAGCCGCAGGGTGTTGGAGAACGCGTCGACGTAGATCGACTTGCCCATGCCGCTGAAGTTCTCCAGCGTGAGCCCGCCCACGTCCAGCGAGCCCGGCACGAAGGCCCGGAAGCTGAACTGGAACACCGCGAGCAGCGAGACCGCGATGCACAGGGCGACGAAGGCCGCCGGCGAGACCAGCCAGGCCCGGAGTTCGGAGCGCATTACAGGACCTTCTTCCAGATGCTGGACGGGAGCCGCGGCCTCAGTTCATGATGTTTTCGGTGAACCACTTGCGCCACTCGGCGGTCTTCTCGGCGCGCAGCTTGTTGTCGATCACGATGGTCTGGGTGTCCCACTGCTCCTTGGTGGTGAACACGCCGGGCAGCCTGGCGTCCTCGGCCGACACCTTGGCGTTGTCCACCACCGGGCTGGCCTTCTTCGAGGCGACGATCTTCGACTGCACGTCGGACGACAGGGCGATGTTGAGGAACTTGTAGGCCAGGTCGGCCTTGGCGCTTCCCTTCATGATGGCCATGGTGTCGACGCCGAGCACCGCGCCCTCCTTGGGCATGGCCACCTTGATCGGCACGCCCTGGCCGGCCATGTGGTAAGCGTTCATGGACAGGATGACCTGCACCGGCGTCTCGCCGGTGGCGATCAGCTGCTGCGCGTTGGCGTCGTTGGTGTAGAAGGCCTTGAGGTTGGGCTTGAGCGCCTTGAGCTTGTCCTGGCCCTTCTCCCACGATTTCGCGTCGCCGCCCGAGAGCATCGCGGACACCGCGATCACGTGGCTCGGATCGAAGTCCGGCACGCCGACCTTGCCCTTCAGGGCGGGGTTCCACAGGTCGTTCCAGCTGTCGAACCTGACGCCCGCCGGAAGCAGGTCGGGGCGGTAGCCGATGGAGTAGACATAGGCCCAGCTGCCGATGTGGTACGGGCTGATCCTCGCGCGCTCCACCAGGCGGCCGTAGTTCGGGATCTTGGCGGTGTCGAGCTGCTCGAACAGGTTGCCGCTGACGTAGAGCCAGCCGACGTGCGAGGTGGTGAAGGTGATGTCGCTCTCGGGCTTCGAAGCGAGCTTGGCCTTGTTCAGGCGGTCGATGGTGCCGCCGGTCACGTACCGGACCGGCACGCCGGTCTGCCGCGTGAATTCCTTGCCGATGTTCTCGTCGATCAGGTCGCGGAAACTGCCGCCCCAGGTGCTCACCACCAGGGCGTCCTGGGCCCGGGCCAGGGTGCCGCAGAGCGCGGCGGCGGCGACGGACAGCGTCAAAAGCGTGCGAATCATTTTCTTCCCCAATCGAAAAGTGGAACATCTGCCGGATCGGCCCGGATCACCGCACGAATGATGGGAAACCCTCGCCCCGCGGCCAAGTCGCGTTTTACGTAGAGGTGCCTCACATTTCCCGAGGGGGCCGCCCGGCCCGCGCGGCGGCGCGCGTCCGGGCGGGCGGTCGGAAATTCCTAAACGGCCGGCCGGAAAAAACAAATGGCGCGGACGGCCGCCGCGCGGGACCATGCGCCCGACCCCTTCGCCACCTGCCGAGCCGCCATGAAACACACCCGCATCCGCCCCTTCAACACCCAGGTCACCTATCCCGAGCAGAAGCTCGACAACGACCTGTGCCAGGCCGTCGTGGCGCGGGGCAGCACCGTCTTCCTGCGCGGGCAGATCGGGCAGAACCTCGACACCTCCGAGAGCGTCTGCATCGGCGACGTCGCCGGGCAGGCGGAGCAGGCCATGGCCAACATCGCCATGCTGATCGAGGAAGCCGGCGGCGAGCTGGAGGACATCTGCAAGATCACCATCTACCTCGTCGATCCGCGCTACCGCGAGGCGGTCTACCGGGTGGTGGGCCGATGGCTCAAAGGCGTGTTCCCGGTCTCGACCGGCATCGTGGTCTCGGCCCTGGCCCGGCCCGAATGGCTGGTGGAGATCGACGCCACCGCGGTCATCCCCGACTGAGCCGGCCATGACCTTCTCCCTCATCGCGCGCTGCCCGGCCACGGGCCAGTTCGGCGCGGCCGTGGCGTCCTCGTCTCCGGCGGTCGCCGCGCGCTGCATCCGCGGCCGCTCGGGCGTGGGCGCCGCCGCCAGCCAGAACATCACCGATCCGGCCCTCGGCCCCGCGGCCCTCGACCTCCTGGCCGCCGGCCGGACGCCCGAGCAGGCCCTGGCCGAACTGCGGCAGCGGCCCCACATCGCCTACCGCCAGCTCATGGCCATCGACGCGCGCCATCCGCCGGCGGTCTTCACCGGCGACCGGGCGCTCGGCACCCTGGCCAGCGCGGTCGGCGCGCATGCGGCCTGCGCCGGCAACATGCTGCGCAACCGCGCGGTGCCGCAGGCCATGCTCGACGCGTTCGAGCGCGCCGAGGGCCCGCTGGCGGAGCGGCTGATGCAGGCGCTGCTCGCCGGCGAGGCCGCCGGTGGCGAGGAAGGCCCGGTGCATTCGGCCGGCCTGCTGGTGTACGGCGCGCAGGACTGGCCGGTGGTGGACCTGCGGATGGATTGGGTGGACGCCGATCCGGCGCAGGCCCTCCACGCCGCCTGGAAGGTCTACGAACCGCAGCAGCAGGCCTACGTCACCCGCGCGCTCGACCCGCGCGCCGCGCCCAGCTTCGGCGTGCCCGGCGATCTCTGAGCCGGCGGCCGGCGGCGGGTCGCCGCGCGGCGGAACCGGCTCCCGCGTTCGGCCCGCATGCGGGCTTCGCTACACTGGCCCGTTGACCTTCCACGCGTTGTCACGGCGGCGCCGCACCTGCTCATCCCGACATGCTCAACCGCGTTTCCCTGCGCCAGATGGAGTATTTCGTCGCCACGGCCAAGCACGGCAGCATCGCCGCGGCCTCGGCGCAGATCCACATCTCCTCCCCCTCGATCTCGGCCGCCATCGCGCACATCGAATCCGAACTCGACGTGCAGCTGTTCGTGCGCCACCCGTCCAGGGGCCTGGGCCTGACGGCCATCGGCACGCTGGTGCTGGCGCAGTGCGAGGACGTGCTGGAGCGGTCGTCCCGCCTGTACGAGATCGCCTCCGATTCGAGCGACGCCATCCAGGGCACCCTGCGGGTGGGCAGCTTCCAGTCCCTCACCGCGATGATCGCGCCGGAGGTCATCTTCGGATTCGCCCGCGCCTTCGACAAGGTCGACGTCCAGATGGTCGAGGGCGACCAGGAGGTGCTGATGCACAAGCTCCACGCGCTGGAGATCGACCTGGCGATCACCTACGACCTGCGCCTGGGCGACGACATCCGGTTCGAGAGCCTGGCGACCCTGCCGCCCTACGTGCTGGTCGGCGAGCTGCATCCGCTGGCGCAGCAGAAGGCGGTGACCTTCGAGGAGCTGGCGCCCCAGCCCCTGGTGCTGCTGGACCTGCCGATGAGCCGGGACTACTTCACCTCGCTCTTCGCCCAGGCCGGCGTGGCCCCGAACATCGTGGCGCGGTCGCGCTCCGAGGAGGTGGTGCGCTCCATGGTGGCCAACGGCATCGGCTACGCGCTCTTCAACGTGCGCCCCCGCTCCAACCAGTCGCTCGACGGCAAGCGCATGGTGCGGCTGCGGCTGGCCGGCACCCACCGGCCGATGCTGCTCGGCCTGGCCACCTACAAGCCGATGAAGCCGTCGCGGCTGGCGCGGGTCTTCCTGGACCGCTGCCGGGCCTACATCTCGGACCAGTACATCCCCGGCATGAGCGCCGCGAGCTTCTTCGACCCCCACATCTCGAACCCGTGAACCGGGTCCCCGGACCGCCGGGGGCCTCCCCGGTCAGGGCTTGCCGTAGCGCAGGTAGCCTTCCTGCAGCAGGATGTGGTCGGCGATGTACTTCGCGTCGTGCCATACCCCGTAGATGAAGGACGAGGCCCGGTTGACCAGGTTCGGCAGGCCCAGGAAGTAGATGCCGCTCTCGGCGGAGATGCCCCGCTTGTGGAAGGGCTGGCCCTGCTCGTCGAAGGCGTTGACCTGCAGCCAGCGGTAGTCGAAGGTGAAGCCGGTCGCCCAGAGGATGGTGGTGACGCCGGCGGCGGCCAGGTCGAGTTGGAGGACCGGGTTCGTCAGGCAGTCCGGGTCCGGCAGCATTTCCCAGGCCCCGGGCTCGGGCGGGAACGGCAGGCCGTTCTGCGCGATGTAGGCATCGGCCTCGCGCAGCACGTCGAAGTACGCCTGGTCGCCCTCGGCGATGTTGCGGGCCAGGCCCTCCTCAAAGGCGACGGTGCCGTCCCGGTAGGACCGGGTCAGCCCGACCAGCGTGATGCCCTGGTGCGCCAGTCGCCGGAAATCGACCGTCTTGCCGCCCTCGTAGCCGCTGACGGCGAAGGCGACATGCTGCTTCTTGGGCCGGATCTTGACCTCGTCCCACAGGCCCAGCGCGCCCAGCCACCAGCAGTAGTCCCGGCCGCGGTAGGAGCGCGGCGGACGGTAGTGCTCGCCGACCGAGAGGTACACCGCGCGGCCGGCCTTGCGCAGCTCCTCGGCGATCTGCGAGCCGGAGGCGCCGGCGCCGACCACCAGCACCGCCCCCTCGGGCAGCTGGCCCGGATTCTTGTAGGCCGAGGAATGCAGCTGCCGGATCGGCGCGTCGTCCGGGACGATCTTCGGGTGGACCGGCACCTGGAACGGCCCGGTGGCCGCGACGACGTTGGTCGCATCGATCGCGCCCTCCGAGGTCGTGACCCGGAAGCCCGGCCGGCCCTGGTGGCGGGCCACCCGCAGGACGTCCACGCCGGTGCGCACCGGCGCCTCGAGCATCGCGGCGTAGTCCTCGAAGTACCGCGCCATGCGCTCCTTGGGCGGGAAGGCCTCCGGCGACACGTCGTCGAACGCCAGCGCCGGGAAGCGGTCGTGCCATGCCGGCCCGTTGGCGACCAGGGAATCCCAGCGCTCGGAGCGCCAGCGCTCCGCGATCCGGCTGCGTTCCAGCACGACATGCGGCACGCCCATGAGCGAGAGATGCTCGCTCATCGCGATGCCCGCCTGGCCCGCGCCGACGACCACGGTATTGATTGTTTCCACTGCCATGTGAGGTTCCTCGGGATGATCGGCCCCCGTTCGCCGTGCGGGCACGGGGGCTCCGACCGCCGCGAGTGTGCGGAAGCGGGCGCGGTTTGGTAACCCTGTTTTTCGGACGCGGGGCTTCGGAAAAAGCAAAGCGCCGCGCGCGGGCGCGCCGCCGTCGGGGCGCCCGGGCGTTTCGGTTTTTCCGAGGGGCCGCATCAATTTCGGCAAAGGCCCGGCCCCGGGGGTTTGCCGTATCGTGACCCCCGGCAGCAGGTCGACCCCGGCGTCCGCCGCGCCTCTTCCACGAGCACCGCATCCATGAACGCCTCCCCCCTCCAGCCCGCCGCGCAGCCCGGC
>JAKOND010000232.1 GCA_022702125.1 Burkholderiaceae bacterium | reverse complement strand
CCTCCGCATCGGACAGGCGCGGCGCGACGTCGGGCATGGTGGGCATCAGCAGCACGCCGTCGGCGCCGAGCAGCGCGTCGAAGCGCGCGCGGAAATCCCGCTGCACCGCCTCGTGGGCGTCGAGGCCCTGGGACGCCACCGCGCGCGACCATGCGAAGCGCTCGCGCACGCCCGGCCCCAGCTGCAGGCCGTACCGCTCGATGGCGGCCCCGTGGCTCGCCCAGGCCTCGGCGCCCTGCAGGTGGCGGAAGGCCCAGTACAGCGCGTCGAAGCCGGGGCCGGCGGCCGCCTCCACCGGCATCGGCGTGCCCAGCGCAGGCCGCAGCCGGCCGAGCGCGGCGTCGAAAGCGGCCCGCACCGGCGGCGCCAGCATCCGCAGCACGTCGTCGGCCACCAGCCAGCGCGGCGCGGCGTCCGGCCCGCGCGAGGCGTCGTCCTCGCCCAGCAGCACCGCGGCCACCCGGGAGAAGGTTTCCATGTCGCGGGCGAACCAGCCGCAGGTGTCGAAGCGCGGGGACAGCGGCATGCAGCCGTCGAGCGGCACCCGGCCGTGGCTCGGCCGCAGCCCGACCAGGCCGCAGTGGCTGGCCGGCGCCCGGACCGAGCCGCCGGTGTCCGACCCGAGCGCGATGTCCGCCAGCCCGCAGGACACCGCCGAGGCCGAGCCGGAGCTGGAGCCGCCGGTGATGCGGTCCGGCGCGGCGCCGTTGCGCGGCGCGCCGAAATGCGCGTTGCGGCCGTTCATCGAGAAGGCCAGTTCGTCGGTCACCACCTTGCCGACGAAAGCCGCGCCGGCCGCCAGCAGCGCCACCACCACCGGCGCCGAGGCCGCCCGGGTGCCCGACATCGCCAGCAGGTGCGGGTTGCCGCAGCCCGTCGGGTAGCCGGCGACGTCGTAGATGTCCTTGACCGCGAAGCCGAGCCCGGCCAGCGGTCCGTCCGCCGCGTGCGGCGTGCCGCCGGGCGGCGCGGGATAGGGCACGAAGCAGTGCGACGGCGCGGCCGGCGCGGGGCCGGACGGGGTTTCGGGATCGGCGGGCAGGCGTGCGGTCATGGCGGGGAAGGACTCCGGTGGTGAAAAGCGGTGGATGCCCGGGAAGCACCTTGGCTTCCTGCTATGGTTTTCGATGCATCGGCTTCGCCGGACAAGCGAAGGGCTCCGGCGGGCGCATCAGGCCGCCAGGGGATTCGCCGGCGCCTGGGGCGACGTCCGGGACGGCTGCGCCTGCTGCATCGGCATCGGCCGCGAGGCCGCCACCGCGTCCAGCCGCAGGCAGCGGGCGCTGTGGCCGGCGCCCAGCGGCACGTCGGGCGGCTCGGCGGCGCGGCAGGCGTCGGCGGCCCAGGCGCAGCGCGGGGCGAAGGCGCAGCCCGGCGGCAGCGCCGACAGGTCGGGCGGCGACCCGGGGATGGTCTGCAGCCGCTGGCCCTTGCGCATCGCGCCGTGGCTGCGGCTCTGCAGCAGCGACAGGGTGTACGGATGGCGCGGCCGGGTCAGCAGCACCGCGGCCGGGCCCTGCTCCACGATGCGGCCGGCGTACATCACGGCCATGCGGTCGGCCACCTCGGCGGCGGCGCCGATGTCGTGGGTCACGAAGACGATGGCCAGGCCCATCTCCTGCTGCAGTTCGCGCAGCAGCAGCAGGATCTGGATCTGCACCGTGGCGTCGAGCGCGGTGGTCGGCTCGTCGGCCAGCAGCAGCCGGGGCCGGCAGGCCAGCGCCAGGGCGATCATGGCCCGCTGCCGCATGCCGCCCGACATCTCGTGGGCATGGGCCGCCAGCCGCCGCTCGGGGCTGGGGATGCGCACCCGCTCGAACAGCGCCAGCGCGCGGGCGCGGGCCTCGGCGCGGGAGACGTCCTCGTGCCGGCGGATCGCCTCGACGATCTGCGCGCCCACCGGGTAGACCGGGTCCAGCGCCAGCAGCGGCTCCTGGAAGATCATCGCCACCTGCCGGCCGCGCATCGACGCGAGGCGGCGCGGCGCCATCGCCAGCACGTCCTCGCCGGCCACGTCGAGCCGGCCGCCGTAGCGGGTGCCGCGCTCGGAATGCAGCCGCATGATCGCGCGCAGCGTCACGCTCTTGCCCGATCCGGACTCGCCGATCAGCGCCACCACCTCGCCCTGGCGCAGCGACAGGTCGACCCCGTTGACCGCCTGCACCCGCTTGCCGGGCGCGTGGAACTCGACCGTCAGGCCCCGCATGCGCATGGCCGGCGGCGCGTCGGGCGCGGTGTCGGGCAGGGCCTCGGGCGAGGACCCGCGTGCGAGGGGCGTGTCGCCTGCGTCAGCCATGGCGCGTCTCCGGAAAGATGTCGGGCAGCGTGCCGAAGGGCAGCGGCTCGCGGGTGGCGGCGGGCAGCGCCTCGGGGAAACCGGCGGCCGGCTCGTAGTCCGATTCCGGCTGCCAGCGCAGGCAGGCCACGCCGTGGCCGGGGGCCGGCTCGGTGAAGGCCGGCGCCTGCCGGCCGCACACCGGCTGGGCGAAGGCGCAACGGGTGTGGAAGCGGCAGCCCGGCGGCGGATCGATCGGGTTGGGCGGATCGCCGGCGAGCGGCGCCTCGGTGGTGCGGCGCAGCGGGTCGGTGCTGGGCATGGAGCGCAGCAGCGCCTGGGTGTAGGGGTGGCGCGGCGCGTCGAAGACCTGCTCCGCCGGCCCCACCTCCACCACCTGCCCTAGGTACATCACCAGCACCCGGTCGCTCACGTGGCGCACCACCTGCAGGTCGTGGCTGATGAAGAGGTAGGTCAGGCCGAAGTCGCGCTTGAGGTCGTCGAGCAGGTTGAGCACCTGCGCCTCGACCGACTTGTCGAGCGCGGACACCGCCTCGTCCAGGATCACCAGCCGCGGCCGCAGCGCCAGCGCGCGGGCGATGTTGACCCGCTGGCGCTGGCCGCCCGACAGCTCGTGCGGATAGCGTCCCGCGAAGCGCGCCGGCTCCAGCCCGACGCGGGCCAGCAGGTCGTGCGCCCGGGCCATCGCCTCGCGCGCCGGCACGCCGTGCACCGAGGGGCCGAAGGCGACCGAATCCTCGATGGTCATGCGCGGGTTGAGCGACGAATAGCTGTCCTGGAACACCATCTGCGCCTGCCGGCGGAACTCGCGCAGCGGCAGCGTCCGGCCGCCGACCGTCTGGCCGTCGAAGACCAGCTCGCCCCGGTCCTGCGCCGTCAGCTGCATCAGCAGCCGCGCGGTGGTGGACTTGCCGCAGCCCGACTCGCCCACCACGCCGAGCGTCTCGCCCTTGCGGATGTCGAAGCTCACGTCGTCCACCGCCCGCACCGCGGGCCGCGGGCCGCCCCAGCCCGGCCCGGCGCGCCGCAGCGGGAAGTGCTTCTGCAGGTGGCGCACCCGCAGCAGCGGCTGGCGCGGGCCGCCCAGGTCGCGCGGGTCGGCCAGCGCGGCCGGGGTGATGCGTCGGACGGGATTCATCGCTTGACCTCCATCGCCTGGCGCAGGCCGTCGGCGAACATGTTGAACGAGACCGAGGTCACGAAGATCAGCGCCCCCGGCAGCGCCGCCACCCAGGGCTGGCTGTAGATGGCAGTGCGCAGCGTGTTGAGCATCAGCCCCCACTCCGGCTCCGGCGGCTTGACGCCCAGCCCCAGGAAGGACAGGCCCGAGGCCAGGATCATCGACACCGAGATCAGGCTGGTGGCGTAGACGAAGATCGGCCCGACCACGTTGCCCAGCACGTGCCGGCGCACGATGGTCAGCGCCGGTGCGCCCGAGGCCCGCGCCGCGTCCACGTAGTCGCTGCGCCGCACCTGGGTGGTGACGCTCTCGGCGATGCGCGCGATCTGCGGCACGAAGACCACCGTCAGCGAGATCAGCGCGTTGGCGATGCCCGCGCCCAGCGCGCCCGACAGCGCGATGGCCAGCAGCACCGAGGGGAAGGCGTAGAGCACGTCGATGCAGCGCATCACCACCGTGTTGGTGCGCCCGCCCGCGTAGCCGGCCAGGATGCCGACGGCGCTGCCGACGACGAAGGCCATCAGCACCGGCGCGATGCCCATAAAGAGCGACAGCCGCCCGCCCAGCATCAGCCGCGAGAGCATGTCGCGGCCCAGCTCGTCGGTGCCCAGCGGGAAGCCCGGCGCGCCGATCGGCCGCAGGCGCTTGAACATCGAGGTGGCGAAGGGATCGGCCGGCGCGATCCACGGCGCCAGCACGGCGGCCAGCACCAGCAGCGCGATGACCGCGGCCGCGCCCATGGCGACCGGGTTGCGCACCAGCCGCCGCAGCACGTTGGCGCCGTGGCTGCGCGAGCGCGCCACCGGCGCGGGGCGCGGCGATGGCGAGGACGGCGGGAGCTGCGGGACAGCGGAGCCCGGAGGCAGGACGACAGCCATGTCAGGCCCTTTCGATGCGCGGGTCGAAGACGGTCTGCAGCACGTCGACCAGCAGGTTGAGCGCGACGAAGAACAGCGCCAGCACCAGGATGGTCCCCTGCAGCAGCGGCAGGTCGCGCTGGAAGATCGCCTGGTTGAGCAGGAAGCCGGTGCCGGGCCAGGAGAACACCGTCTCGATCAGGATCGAGCCGCCGAGCAGGTAGCCCAGCTGCAGGCCCATCACCGCCAGCGCGGTGGGCGCGCAGTTCTTGACCACGTGCCGGAACACGCCGAACTCCGACAGCCCGCGCGCCCGCAGCCCGACCACGAACTCCTGCGACAGGATGTCGGCCACCAGCGCGCGCACGGTGCGCGCCACGATGCCCATCGGGATGAAGGACATGGTCACCGCCGGCAGCACCATGTAGCGCAGGTGCTCCGGGTCCCACTTCCAGGCGCCCGAGCCGTCCGGCCCCGCGCCGGTGGCGGGCAGCCACATCAGCTGGCTGGAGAACACGATCACCAGCACCATGCCCAGCCAGTAGTGCGGCACGCTCACGCCGACGACCGACAGGAAGGACGCCAGCCGGTCGGCCCAGGAGTCGCGGAAGTAGCCCGCCACGAAGCCGAACAGCGACCCGGACAGGAAGCCGATCAGGGTGGCCATCATCGCCAGCATGAAGGTGTTGCCCACCGCCTTCATCACCTCCTGCGCCACCGGCCGGCTGGTGGCGATGGAGGTGCCCAGGTCGCCCTGCAGCGCGCGCCAGAGCCAGTGGCCGAACTGCTCCGGCAGGCTGCGGTCGAAGCCGTAGAGCGACATCATCTGCCGCTGCAGGTCGACCGAGGCGTCGGCCGGCAGGATCGCCACCAGCGGGTCGCCCGGCGCGATGTGGACCAGCATGAAGCACAGGAACGACACGCCCAGCATGATGGGCAGGGCGTAGCCCGCGCGGCGCAGGAGGTAGGCGAGCATCGGAGGAATCCTCGGGAGTGTGCGGAAGTACGCGGGGGCCGGGGCGTCAGTCCATCGACATCGTGGCGATGTCGATGAACCAGCTCCTGGGCTGCACCACGCCCTTGACCTTGGCCGACATCGCGCGCGGGCCCACGTCGTGCGCCACGAACAGGAACGGCGCCTCGTCCACCACGTTGGCGTGCAGCGCGGCCAGCGCGGCGTCGCGCTGCTTCTCGTCGAAGGTGGTGCGGGCCTTGTCCACCAGCGCGTCCATCTTCGGATCGCCGAAGTAGCCCCAGTTGTTGGCCACCGGCGGCTGCGCCTTGGTGCTCACGAAGCGCACCATCGCGAAGAAGGGGTCCATCGTCGCGGCGCTGATGTTGGTGGCGTGCGCCCCGTGCGCGCCCGGGTCCTTGGCGCCCAGGCGCCAGCCCGAGAACAGCGTGTTCCACTCGACCACGTCGAACTGCACGTCGAAGAAGCAGTCCTTGAGGCTCTGCTGGATGAACTCGTTCATCGGCAGCGGCTGCATCTGCCCCGAGCCCGAGGCCGAGGTCTGCACCTTCACCTTCGCCGGCTTGGCGGCCGAGTAGCCGGCCTCCTGCATCAGCTTCTTACCGGCGGCGGCGTCGTACCGGATCCGGAAGGTGGGGTTGCCGCGCCACGGATCGCCCGGCTCGGCGATGCCGGTGGCCTCGACCATCAGCCCGCCCAGCAGCTCCTTGAGCGCGGCGCGGTTGACGCACAGGTTGGCCGCCTGGCGCACCTTGCGGTCCTTGAAGGGCGAGTCGGGCAGCAGCGAGAACTGCCACGGCCAGAGGTGCGGCTGCAGGTTGGAGTAGAGCTTGAAGCCGCGCGCCTTGATCGCGTCCAGCGCGTCGGGCGACGGCGCCTCGATCCAGTCCACCTGCCCCGACATCAGCGCCGCGGTGCGGGCGCTGGCCTCGGGCAGCGGCAGCAGCACCACGCGGTCGATCTTCGGGCGCCGCTTCGCGTCCCAGTAGGCGGCGTTGGCGACCAGCTCCAGCCGCTCGCGCGGCACGAACTTCGACTGCTTGAAGGGCCCGGTGCCCGACGGGTCGGCGGCGAAGGCGGCCCAGGCCTGCTTGCCGCGCTCGGCCTTGTCGGTGGCCGAGGCCGGCACCGCCGCCAGCTTCTTCGCCCACTGCGCGGGCGAGGCCATGTAGAGGTTGGTGAGGTTGATCGGCAGGAAGGAGTCCGGCTCCGAGGTGGTCAGCTCGACCGTCAGGTCGTCGACCTTGCGGGCGCTGCGCAGCGTGGGCATGCGCGAGGCGGTCACGCCGATCTGCGCCGGGTCGAACTGCGGCGCGTCCTTGTCGAGCACCTTGCCCAGGTTCCAGACCACCGCGTCGGCGTCGAAGGGAGTGCCGTCGTGGAACTTCACGTCCGGGCGCAGCTTGAAGATCCACTTGGTCTTGTCCTTGTCGTTCACCGCCCAGGACAGCGCCAGCCCCGGGATCACCACGCTGGGTTGGGTGGACGACGACAGGTCCCATTGCGTCAGGCCGTCGTACATGGTGATGCCGGTGAACCGGTTGCCTTCGTAGCCCTGGTCCGGCTGGCCCGAGGTGCGCGGGATGTCGCCGGCGGTCATCGCGATGCGCAGCGTCTTGTTCTGGGCCGAGGCGGCTCCGCAGGCCAGCGCCAGCGCGGCGGCGGCCAGCGCCAGGCGCGGCGCGCGGGTCGCGGGACGGAAACCGGAAAGGCAATGGAGGGACGGCAGCGGGTTCAGGGGCATGGATTCACTCCGGGTCGTTGCGTCGGAACGCGAGGAAAAACGGACACCGGGTGGCTATGCAACGACCATGCCTAACTGAACGTATCGTTAATCGATATTTATAGGCAAGAAAAACGCATTCGGGCAGCAGGCGGCCCGCTTTGGTGCCTGGCGGACGCCCCACGGCGTGCGCCGCACCATGCGCCCGCCGGAATCAGTGCGCGATCGAATGCGAGATCGCCCGCGCGCACTCGATCACCAGCGGCGCGAGCTTCTGGCGCAGGCCGTCCGGGGTCCAGCGGCTGCTCGGCGGCGACAGGTGCACCGCGCCCAGGACCCGCCCGCCGCTGTCCTGGATCGGCGCGCCCACGCCCATGTCGCCCAGGAACAGCTCCTCGCAGTTGAGCGCGTAGCCCACCTGCCGGCACTCGGCGACGCGCTCCAGGATGGCGTCCGTCGCGGTGAGCGTGGAGGGCGTGCGCGCCGGGCGCGGGGCCGATTCCAGCAGCGCGCGCGCCTGCTCCTGCGGCAGGCAGCTCAGGTAGGCCCGTCCCGAACTGGTGCAGTACATCGGGATGCGCATGCCCACCGGCGTCAGCACCGGGATGAACTGCGAGGTCACCAGCTGCGCCACGTACACCATGTCGGTGCCGACGGCCTCGGTCAGGCTCGCGGTTTCGCCGCTGGCGTTGGCGAGCTGCGACAGGTAGGGATGCGCCACCCGGATCAGCGGATGCGCCGCGAGGTAGTTGAAGCCGATCTCGATCACCTTGGGCAGCAGCTGGAAGCGGCGCGTCTGCGGATGCTTGCCGACATAGCCCAGCACCTGCAGCGTGTGCACCGTGCGCTGCGCCGAGCCCTTGGTCATGCCGGTCAGCGCGGCCAGCTCGCCCAGGGTCAGGGTGCGGTGTGCCGCGTCGAAGGCGCGCAGCACCATGAGGCCCTTTTCGAGCGACTGGTTGAAGAGCGGATCGGCGGCCGCGGACGGCGGATCGATCGACTCGTTTTCGGCATCGGGCAGCGCAACGGGCGGTTCGGCGAGGGGCATGTCGGGTACGGACCGCGATGGTCGTCCATAGCAATGAATCGATTATCGATTTTGCGCGGAAGACCGGACCGGCTCTCGCGCACCGGCCGCCCACACCGGCGGGTGGCGCGCCCAGTCCTTGAGGAATTCCAGCAGGTGCCGCACCCGCGTGGGCATGTTGCGCCGGGTCGAGAACACCACGTGGATGTCCATCGCCTCGGGTTCGTCGTCCGGCAGCAGGGCTTCCAGCGTGCCGGCCTCCAGCTCCTCCGCCACCATGTAGTGCGGATGCACCGAGATGCCGGCGCCGAGCAGCGCCGCCTGCTTGAGCGCGTCGCCCAGGTTGGAGCGCACCGTGCCGCGCACCCGGATCTCGCGCGGCGGGTCGCCCCGGAACCGCCAGATGCCGGATTCCGACTTGACGGTGTGCACCAGGCAGTTGTGCCGCTCCAGGTCCTGCGCGGTCGCCGGCCGGCCGAAGCGGCGCAGGTACGCCGGGGCCGCGACCACCACCTGGGGCGAGGTCATCAGCAGCTGCGCCACGTAGCTCGCGTCCTCCAGCGAGGCGGCGATCCGGATCGACAGGTCGAGCGCCTCGGCCACCAGGTCCGAGCGGCCGTCGTCGTGCACCACCGTCACCTCGATGTCCGGGTAGCGCGCGGTGAACTCCGCCACCCGCCGCATCAGGTGGTGGGTGCCGAAGGACGGCGGGGTGCCGACGCGGATCGCGCCGCGCGGCAGGTGCACCGCGTCGCGCACCTCGCCCTCCATCGCCTCGTAGCGCTCCAGCAGCTCCCGGCCCGAGGCCAGCACCCGCGCGCCGGCCTCGGTCAGCGCCACCTGCTTGGAACTGCGTTTGAGCAACTGGGCGCCCATCGCCGACTCCAGGGCCGCCACCTGCTTGGTGACGGTCCCCCTGGACAGCGACAGCTGCATCGCCGCCCGGGAGAAGCTCCCGCAGCGCGCGACTTCGGCGAAGACCCGGAGGCACTGGAGACGGTCCATGCGCGGTGCTCAGTTTCTGTTTTGGAAACATCGGATTGTCGAACACGGTGCTCCAGCCGCCAAGCGGATTCCTAGACTCGGGGCACAAAGACACGGAGACACGGCGCCTCCCGGCGCGCACCACCCGATGGCCCCTTCCCCGATATCCAGCACGTCCGCGGCGGCGGTCCTGCCCGCGCTGACGCAGCAGCTGCACCGCTTCTTCCACCTGATGGACGGGCGCGGCTACGACGGCATGCTGGACCTGTTCACCGACGACTGCCGGTGGCTGCGGCAGGGCCGGTGGCTGGAGGGCAAGGCCGCCGTGCGCGATGCGCTGGAGGCCCGTCCGGCCGATACCGACACCCGCCACGTCCTGAGCAATGCCCATGTCGCCGAACTGGCGGACGGACACGCGGTCCTGGAGGCCTGCATGACCGCCTACCGCTACCCGGCCGCGGACCCGGCGGCGCCGGAGGCCACGCCGCGGACCGCCGGCCCGCTCCGGCTGAACCTGGTCACCACCATGTTCCGCCGCGCGCCCGGACAGGACTGGCGCATCGCCGAGCAGCGCATGGTGCCGGCCGTCGAATTCGCGGGAGCGGCCCGGTGACCGCCCGCCCGCTCCTGCCGGCCCTGGCGGCCCGGCCGGTCTTGCCGCCGGGCTTCGTGCACCGCAGCCCGGCCACCCGGCTGGTGCTGGCCGACGGCGCCATCGACCGCCTGCGCGACGAGCTGGGCATGTTGGGCATCCGCCGGCCGATGCTGCTGGCCGGCCGGCGAACCCGCTGCTCGGCGCTGTTCGGCCGTGCGCTGGCGGTCCTGGGCGACCTGCCCCACGTCCTGGCCGAAGCGGTGCCCGCCCATTCCAGCACGAGCCTGGTGGAGCGCCTGGCCGGTCAGGCCCGCATGGCGGCCGTAGACGGCTTCGTCGCTTTCGGCGGCGGCAGCGCCTCCGATACCGCCAAGGCGGTCGCGCTGCTGCTGGCCGAGGGCGGCCGCCTGGCCGACCACGCGGTGCGCTTCGTTCCGCCCGCGATGCTGGTGTCGCCGCCGCTGCACGCGGCCAAGCTGCCCATCGTGGCGGTCCCCGGGACCGCCTCGGGCGCCGAGGTCACCGCCAGCCTGGGCGTGCGCGACGACGACCATGGCGCCAAGCTCCTCTTCACCGACCTGCGGCTGGCCGCGCGCCTGGTGCTGATCGATCCGCGGGCCAACCTCGAAGTGCCCGCCGCGCTGATGTGCGCCACCGGCATGAACGGCCTGGCGCACTGCATCGAGGGCCTGTACTCGCGCGAACGCACGCCCCTGGCCGAGACCCTCGCGCTCGACGCGATGGTCCGGTTCGCCGACGCCCTGCCGGCGGTGCACCGGCGGCCGGAAGACGCCGCCGCCCGCGCCGCGCTGCTCTACGCGGCCCACCTCTCCGGCCTGGTGCTGCTCAACGCCCGCACCTGCCTGCACCACGCGCTCTGCCATGCCATCGGCGCGGTCACCGGCGCGGGCCACGGCGACGCCAACGCGGTGATGCTGCCGCACAGCGTGGCCTTCAACGCCGGGGCGGCTGCCGCACCGCTGGCCCGCGCCGCCGCGGCGCTCGGCGCGGGCGACGACGCCGCCGCGCTGGTCCGCGCGCTGCGCGCCCTGCAGGCCGCCGCCGGCGTGCCCGTGCGGCTGCGCGACATCGGCGTGCCGGCCGAGGCCCTGGACCGCATCGCCGCCAAGACCCTGGGCGAGCGCGGCCTCTACTACAACCCGCGCCCGGTGAGCGGCGCGGCCGAACTGCGCGCCCTGCTGGGCGCGGCCTTCTGACCCAGCTCCTCCGAGGAAATCCCCATGACGCTCCGCATCGTTCCCTCCGGCGCCACGCTCGGCGCCCGCATCGACGGCCTGGACCTGTCCCGGCCCCTGTCCGACGACGCATTCCAGACCGTGCTGCAGGCCCTGGGCCGCCACGGCGTCCTGAGCTATCCGAAGCAGGACCTCACGCCCCGGCAGCTGCGCGACTTCTCGCAGCGCTTCGGCGCGCTGGAGATCAACGTCTCCGGCGCCTACCAGGAAGCCGGCCTGCCCGAGGTGATGGTGCTGTCCAACATCGTGAAGGACGGCAAGCCCCTCGGCCTGTCCGACGCCGGCCAGGACTGGCACACCGACATGTCGTACAGCCGCATGATCGCCTTCGCCAACGTGCTCTACGGCATCGAGATCCCGCACCGCGACGGCCAGCCGCTGGGCAACACCGCGTTCTGCAACATGCACGCGGCCTACGACGGGCTGCCCGAGGAACTCAGGCAGCGCCTCGACGGCATGACCGTGCTGCACGACTTCGACAAGTTCTGGGAAATGATGCGGCGCGAGCGCGGCAGCGCCCGGCCGCCGCTCACCCCGGCCCAGCGCGCCGCCAAGCCGCCGGTGTCGCATCCGGTCTTCCTGCGCCACCCGATCACCGGCCGCAAGGTGCTGTACTGCAATCCCGGCTACGCGGTGCGCATCAACGAGATGGACGAAGCGGAGAGCCAGCGCACGCTGGACTTCCTGTTCGAGCACCAGACCCGACCCGAGTACCGCTACGCGCACCGCTGGCAGGTGGGCGACGTGCTGATGTGGGACAACATGGGCACCATCCACAACGCCATCCCCGACTACCGCCCGGACGAGCCGCGGCTGATCAAGCGCTGCCAGTCATGGCCACCCGCTTCTTCCACGACGACGGCACGCCCCGCGCCCAGGCCGCGGCGCGGCCCGACGCACGCGCCGACGCGGCGCAGGCCGCGTGACCTCCCGCCGCCCCCCGGCGCCGCGCGACGCCGCCGGCTGCTACAGCATCGAGGACCTGCGGACCCTGGCGCGCCGGCGCCTGCCGCGCGCGGTGTTCGACTTCTACGACGGCGGCGCCGAGGACGAGACCACGCTGGCCGAGAACCGCGCCGCCTACGACGACTGGCGCCTGGCGCCGCGCGTGCTGGTGGACGTGGCCGGGGCCAGCACGCGATGCACGCTGCTGGGCGCCCCCGCCGCCCTGCCGGCCGCCATCGCCCCGACCGGCGCGGCCGGCTTCGGATGGCGCGGCGCCGACCTCGCGCTGGCGCGGGCGGCCGCGCGGATGGGCATTCCCTACACCCTGTCGAGCAGCGCCACCACCGCCATCGAGACCATCGCCGACCAGGCGCCCGGCCGGCACTGGTTCCAGGCCTACGTGCTGCGCAACCAGGAATTCTTCTGGGGGCTGGTCGGGCGCGCCCGCGTCGCCGACTACGAGGCCCTGGTCATCACCGTGGACCTGCCGGTGGGCGGCAAGCGCGAGCGCGACTTCCACAACCATTTCTCGATCCCGTTCCGCTTCTCGGCGCGCAACGTGCTGGATTTCGCGTCCCGGCCGCGCTGGGCGCTGGAGATGCTGCTGCGCGGCATGCCGGCGATGGAGAACCTGCGCGGCCTGGAAGCGGCGGCCACCAGCGCGACGGCCATCGCCTCGTCGGTGGGCCGCAGCTACGACCCGGCCTTCGACTGGTCGCGCCTGGCCCAGGTGCGCGACCGCTGGCCGCGCACGCTCGTCGTCAAGGGCGTGAGCCGGGGCGACGACGCGCGGCGGCTGCTGGCGATGGGCGTCGATGCGGTCGTGGTGTCGAACCACGGCGGCCGCCAGCTCGACGGCGCCGTGCCCACGCTGCACGCGCTGCCCGAGGTGCTGGCGGCCGTGGGCGGGCGGCTGCCGGTGCTGGTCGACGGCGGCATCCGCCGGGGCGGCGACATCGCCAAGGCCCTGGCGCTCGGCGCCCAGGGCGTGCTGCTGGGGCGCGCCACGCTCTACGGCGCGGTCGCGGCCGGCGACGCGGGCGCCCAGCGCGCCCTGGACATCCTGCACGACGAGCTGCTGCGCACCCAGCGCCTGTGCGGCGCGCCCACCGTGCAGCACCTGACGCCGGACCTTCTGCGCCCGGCCCGGCCCGCGCCGGTGCGGACCCCTCCGATGCCGTCGCCCGCCCCCGCGGCCGGCATGCCGTGGGCGGGGACGCCGGCCCGCGCGAACGGCGCGGCCCCCCCGCGTGCCGAAGACCGCGCGCCGGCGCAGGAGCCGGTCGCTTCCTGAGAACACCGACAAAGGAGACATCCGTGACCCACCGCCCCCTCTCCCGCCGCGGCGCGCTGCGCCTCGCCGCCCTGTCCGCCCTGCTGGGCGCCGCCGGCCCCGCCGCGTTCGCGCAGCCCGACTACCCCTCCAAGCCGATCCGCCTCATCGTGGGCTACAGCGCCGGCGGCCCCACCGACGTGCTGGCGCGCGTGCTCGGCCAGGAGATGTCGCTCTCCCTCGGCCAGCCGGTCGTGGTGGAGAACAAGCCGGGCGTCAACGGCAACATCGCCACCGAGTTCGTGCAGAACGCGCCGCCGGACGGCTACACGATCATCATGAACACGCTCTCGCACAACGTGAACCCGCTGCTGCAGCCGGAGCGCATCAGGTACGACCCGGTGAAGGACTTCACGCCCATCGCCCAGGTCGCGGTGCTGCCGCAGATCATCGTGGTCGCCGGGGACTCGCCCTACAAGACCCTGGCCGACCTGACGAAGAAAGCCCAGACCCGGCCCGAGGCGGTGAGCTACGGCACCGCGGGCGTCGGCGGCTCGGCGCACCTGGCCGCGGTCCTGCTGGAGCAGCGCACCAAGACCCGCATGAACCACATCCCCTTCAAGGGCAACGGCCCGGCGCTGACCGAGGTGATGTCGGGACGGGTCGACTTCATGTTCTTCCCGATGATCGGCGCCGCCGAATACGTCGGCAGCGGCAAGCTCCGGGTGCTGGCCGTGGCCGCCGCCAAGCGCCATCCCGACTATCCGAACGTGCCCACCACCACCGAGACGGGCTACACCGGCTTCGAGGACTATGCCCAGCCCATCGGCTTCATCGGCCCGGCCGGCCTGCCCGCGCCGGTGGTGGACAAGCTCGACAGGGCCGTCGCCGCCGCGCTGGCCAAGCCGGCCGTCGAGGCCCGCCTGAGGACGCTGGGCGCGGAGGTCACATACCGCGGCCCCGCCGCCTACCGCGACTGGCTGGGCCAGGACCGGGCGCGCTGGGCGCAGCTGATCCAGACCGCCAACATCAAGGCCGAGTGATGCGCTGGATCCATTTCGCCCTCCCCGGCGCGGACGCCGGCGGATACGGCCGGCTCGACGACGAGGACCGGGTCCACGCGGTGCGCGGCACGCCCTGGGGCGCGCACGAGAATACCGGCCAGCTGCTGCGCCTGGCCGACGTGCGGATCGGGGTGCCGCTGGTGCCGCGCACCTTCTACGCGGCCGGCCTCAACTACGTGAAGCACATCCACGAGTACGCCGCGCACAGCGGCATCGCGGCGAACGTCCCCCAGCAGGCCGACATCGGCTACCGCGCGGTCAACGCCCTGGTGGCGCACGAGGAGAACGTCGTGATTCCCGCCGACGCCCGGCAGGTGGAGTACGAAGGCGAGCTGGTCGTCGTGATCGGGAAGAAGGCTCGCGACCTGGCTCCGGAGCGGGCGCTCGACTGCGTCTTCGGCTACACCATCGGCAACGACGTGAGCGAGCGAATCTGGCAGAAGTCCGACCGCACCTTCTGGCGCGCCAAGAACGCCGACACCTTCAAGCCGATGGGTCCGTGGATCGAGACCGCGTTCGACCTCGAAAACGCCGAGACCACCGTGCGCCTCAACGGCGAGCCGCGCACCCGGTTCCGGACGGCCGACATGCTGTTCGACCTGCCGACCTTCATCAGCCGCATGACGCGCTACCTGACGCTTCATCCCGGCGACGTGATCTGGATGGGCACCGACGGCCAGTCGCCCGCCCTGCACCCGGGCGACGTGGTGGAGGTCGGGATCACCGGGCTGGGCACGCTGCGCAACCGGTTCGTCGCCGCGTAGGGATTCAAACGCCGCGGCGCCCCGCGCCTCCTGACGGCCCGGCGGTTACCGACGGGGGCCGGCGCCCGATGGATACTGGCGGCCCTTTTTTCTTCCGCCGTGCCCGCATGCGATCGCTCCGAAGCCAGCTGATATTTTTCTGGGTATTGCTGTTCGTCTTCTGCGCGACGCTGGCGGTGATGATGGTCTCGCTCTACCGCAGCAGCGCCGGTGCGCAACTGGACCAGGGCCGCCGGACGGCCGAAGGCGCCTGCCAGGCCATCGCGGCGCGCTACCAGCGCTCGGTGCCCCAGCCGCCGCCGGCGCGGCCGCAGCTCGACCTGCTGCAGGTGCTGCTGCAGCTGGTGCTGATCGAGACGCCGCATGTGGAGGGCGGCATCTGGCTGGCGGGCGGCGGACTCGTCGCCTACGCCTACCCGACCTACGAGGGCAGCGGCGTCAAGCGCGACATTCCGGTGGCGGAGCAGCCGCTGATCCTGGAGATGGCCGAACTCGCCGCGCGCACCCGGCAGCCGCAGACCGACGTGGTCCGGGGCAGCCGGGAGGCGCTGATCGTCACCGCCTGCCCGCTGGCGGCGCCGGGCGCCGACCTGGCCGCCTGGACCATGACCCGCACGCATGCCGGCGCGCTGGCCGCCGAAGCCAGCCTGCGCGCCGGCCTCGGCGTGCTGCTGTTCCTGGTGCTGGCGTCGGGCGGCTGGCTGGGCCTGGTCCTGCTGCGGGGACTGCAGGCGGTACGGCGGCTGGAAACCCGTCTGGTGGAAGCCCAGGACGACGCGGTGCCGGTCCTCGACCGCACCGGCGTGCGCGAGATCGACCGCATCGTGGACGGTTTCAACCGCTACCGCCTGCGCTTCGAGGATGCCCGGGCGCAACTGCAGGCCGCCGCCCGGCAGCGCAGCCGCGACCAGCGGCTGGCCGCGCTGGGCCGCATGACCGGCGGGCTGGCGCACGAGATCCGCAACCCCATCGCCGCGATGCGCCTGAAGGCCGAGAACGCGCTGGCCGCGACGCCCGAGCGCCAGTCGGCGGCGCTGCACGCCATCGTCGGGCAGATCGACCGGCTCGAAGGCCTGGTGCAGAGCCTGCTGGCGCTGGTGCAGCCGCTGAACCTGGCGCCCCGGCCGGTCGCCCTGCCGGCCTGGCTGCAGGAGCGGCTCGACGCCGTCGCGCCGCGGGCGGCGGAGCGCGGCGTGACGCTGGCGTTGCGGCCGGGCGGACCCGCGCAGGCCACCTTCGATCCGCAGCACCTGGCGCGCGCCATCGACAACCTGCTGGACAACGCGGTGCGCCACGCGCCCGCGGGCGGCCGCGTCGTGCTCGGCGCCGCCGCCGCCACCGCGCCGGGCCGCCTGGCGCCGGATCGCCTGGTCCTGCTGGTGGACGACGACGGGCCGGGCATTCCCGAGACGCTGCAGGACCGGCTGTTCGAACCCTTCGCCACCGGCCGCGCCGACGGCACCGGACTGGGCCTGGCCCTGGCGCGCGAGGTGGCGCTGGCCCACGGCGGCGACTTGCGCCACGTGCCGCCCGAAGCTCCGTCCGAGGGCCTGCCCGCCACCACCCCGCCGGACGCCGCGCCGCGGCATGGCACCCGTTTTGCACTGGAACTGCCATGGCCCGCCTCCTGATCGTCGACGACGACACCACCTTCCGCGAAACCCTGGCCGAGACGCTGGAGGACCTGGGCCACACGGTGGACCAGGCCGCCGGCGGCGCCGAGGCGCTCGAACGCCTGCCGCAGCGGGGCTTCGACGCCGCCTTCCTCGACCAGCGCATGCCCGGCATGGACGGCCTGCAGACCCTGGCCGCCCTGCAGGCGCGCCTGCCCTGCCTGCCGCCGGTGGTGATGCTGACCGCCTACGCCAGCAACGCGAACATCATCGAGGCGATGCGCCTGGGCGCCTTCGACCACCTGGCCAAGCCGATCGGCCGCGAGGCGCTGATCGAGGTGCTGGGCCGCGCGCTGCGGCACGCGGGCGCATCGCCCGCGCCGGCCGGCCCCGCCGACGGCGACGGCGCGGACGACGGGGACGACGGCGAACTCGTCGGCTCCAGCCAGGCGATGCGCCAGGTTCACAAGCGCATCGGGCTGGCGGCGGCCAGCACGGCGCCGGTGCTGGTGCTGGGCGAGACGGGCACCGGCAAGGACCTGGTGGCGCGGGCGCTGCACCGGCATTCGGCCCGGGCCGGCGCGCCCTTCGTGGCGATCAACTGCGCGGCGATCCCGCCCGAATTGCTGGAGAGCGAGCTGTTCGGCCATGTGCGCGGCGCCTTCACCGGCGCCGCCGGCGACCGGCCCGGCTGCTTCCGCGCCGCCGACCGCGGCGTGCTGCTGCTCGACGAGATCGGCGACATGGCGCTGCCGGTGCAGGCCAAGATCCTGCGGGCGCTGCAGCAGGGCGAGGTCACGCCGCTGGGCAGCCACCGCACGGTGCGGGTCGACGTGCGGGTGGTCGCCGCCACGCACCACGACCTGGCCGCCGCGGTGCGCGACGGCCGCTTCCGGGAAGACCTCTACTACCGGCTGGACGTGCTGTCGGTCCGGGTGCCGCCGCTGCGCGAGCGCCTGGCGGACATCGTGCCGCTGGCCGAGCACTTCCTGCGCCGCGCGGCCGGCGGCGCGCCGCCCAAGGCGCTGTCGTCCGGCGCGGCGCAGGCGCTGCTGCAGCACCGCTGGCCCGGCAACGTGCGCGAACTCCGCAACCTGATGGAGCGCTGCCAGGCGCTGGTGCGCCACCGGGTGATCGAAGCGGCGGACCTGGACGGCAGCCTGTCCGCGCAGACCTGCGCGTCAGGCGGCGGCGGCGCAACCGCCCCGGCGCCGGCCGTCGGCGGCTTCGCGGCGGCGGCGCTGCCGGCCGACTGGTTCGATACCGAACTGCCGGCGGCGGTGGAGCGGCTGGAGCGCCTGCTGATCGCGCAGGCGCTGGCGCGCGCCCACGGCAACCGCGCCGAGGCCGCGCGCCGGCTGGGCATCCACCGCCAGCTGCTCTACCGCAAGCTCGCGCAGTACGGCCTGGAATAGCCGCAGGCGCCGGCCGCGGTTCTGTCCGGTACGGAGGCACCCGGGTGTCCGCTAACGGGACACTGGCTGTACGCTCCGCATCCACCGGCCAGCAAGGCCGTCCCGCGTCGCGCCCCCCGCGCGCCGGCTGCGGCCTGCGGGCACGGGACTTGAGTGCCGCAGCGTGCGCTGCGCACCACCGTGCGCCTTTCTTTCCGTCCCTCCTCCTTCCGCCCATGTCCGATTCCGCTTCCCAGACCGCTCCCCATGCCGCATCCGCCGCGCAGTCGAATGCCTCCCCGCAGGATGCGCCCGAGGGCGGCAACGGGTTGCTCTGGCTGCTGCTGGCGGTGGCGGTGGTGCTGGCCGTGCTGCGGCCGCGCGCGCCGATGGACTACCTCCGCCTGGTGGACTGGCAGACCGTCGGCGCGCTGGCCGGCCTGCTGGCCATCACCCAGGGCGTGGAGAAGAGCGGCATGCTGCAATCCACCGCCCAGCGCCTGCTGGGCCGCATGACCGACCTGCGCGGCCTGGCGCTGCTGCTGACCGGCGGCGCCGCGCTGCTCTCGGCGCTGGTCACCAACGACGTGAGCCTGTTCCTGCTGGTGCCGCTGACGCGGGTGCTGGCCACCCAGGCGCACCTGCCGCTGGCGCGGCTGGTGGTGCTGCAGGCGCTGGCGGTCAATGCCGGCTCGGCGCTCACGCCCATCGGCAATCCGCAGAACCTCTACCTCTGGCACCGCACCGGCGACAGCTTCCTGGGCTTCATGGGCATGATGGCGCCGACCGTGGCGATCATGCTGTTCTGGCTGTTCGTGGCGGTCTGGGTGCTGGTGCCGCGCACCGCCATCGCCCTCAAGCCGGCGACCGAGACCGCGCAGGTGCAGCCGCGCCTGCTGGCGCTGGCCGGCGTGCTGTTCGTCGCCTTCGTGGTGGCGCTGGAGCGGCACTGGCTGCTGGCCGGCCTGGGCCTGGTGGCCGTGGCCTTCCTGGCGGTCAGCCCGCGGGTGCTGCGCGGCGTGGACTGGGCGCTGCTCGCGATCATCGCGCTGATGTTCGTCGACCTGCGCCAGCTGGCGGAGCTGCCGGCGGTCGCCGCGCTGCTGCACCACGCGCCCATCGCCGAGGGCTGGCGCGCCTACCTGGCGGCCATCGTGGCCTCGCAGTTCATCAGCAACGTGCCGGCCACGATCCTGCTCGACGGCACGGTGCGCGACCTGCCCGCGCTGGCGGCCGGCGTCAGCGTGGGCGGCTTCGGCTGCGTGCTGGGCTCGCTCGCCAACCTGATCGCGCTGCGGCTGGCGCGGCTGCCGAACGGGCTGCGCGAATTCCACCGGCTCAGCATCCCGTTCCTGGTCGTGTGCGGCCTCTCTGCGCTGCTGCTGCGGCTCGGGTGAGGCGCCTGTCCGCAAAGCGGACGCACCGGTGTCCCGGACGCATGCACCGGATGCGCAATCGCCTTGCAAGCCGTTGATTCGCAAGGAATCGGAGGCTGGCACGCAATGTGATTACAGACAGCGCATCCCCCCTCCGGAGATCGTCCATGCGAACCGCTTCCCGCTCCATCGTGCTGTCCGCCGCCCTCGGCCTCGCCAGTGCCGCCTTCGCGCAGCTTCCTCCCGCGCCGCCCGCGCCGCAGGCCGGCGTTTCCGCCGATCCGGGCGCACCGCCCGTTCCCCCGGCCGAACTCGCCGCGGCCGCCGCGCCCACCCTCACCGGCCGGCTGCAGCGCTGGCTGGTCAACCCCAACGGGCAGGTCGACGGTTTCCTGCTGGCCGACGGCACGCAGGTGAACGTCCCGCCCCATGTGTCGGCCGATCTGCTGCGGGCCGCGCGGCCCGGCGACACGGTGCAGGTCCAGGGCTGGCGCGCACCCAATGCGCCGGTGCTGCGGGCGGTCCGGCTGACCGCCGGCGGCCGCACCGTCGAGGACACGCCGCCGGCCGTCGGCAGCGCGCCGCCCGCTCCGCCGGAGCCCGCCGCGCTGACCGCCATGAGCGTCAGCGGCCGGGTGGCACGGGTGCTCTACACGCCCCGGGGCGACGCCAACGGCGTACTGCTCGACAACGGCAGCATCGTGCGTTTCCCGCCGCATGTGGGCGTCGCCCTGGCGGCCGCCCTGCAACCGGGCCGCCCGCTGTTCGCCCGCGGCTGGGGCAGCCGCAGCCCGCAGGGCAGCGCCCTGGAGGCGACCGCCCTCGGCGCTTCCGCGGACAACGCACGCGAACTGTTCGCCGGCCCGGGCGTGGAGCCGATGCCCGGCTCGCGCGGCCTCCGCCCGCCCCGCGGGCCCGCAATGGCGCCCGGCGCACCGGACCTGCCGCCGGCCGGCCTGCCGGCCGCGCCGCCCCAGTCCTGAGCGGGGCCTGGCGCCCGGTCGCCCTGCCCCGCATTTCCCTCTCCCCTTCCTCACACGAGCCGCCCCATGTCCGAAAAAAACCACCCCGTCTATCTCCTGAGCCTCGAAGGCCGATTCCTGCATCTGGTCTTCAGCCCCAAGGGCGCCATCGAGGGCCTCTTGGTCGACCACAACGGCGAACCGACCCAGTTCATGTGCGATGCGCACGACCAAGCGGCCTCCACCGGCCTGGCCGACCTGCAGGAAGGCCAGACGGTGGTGCTCGAAGGCACCGCCACCGAGGCTTCGCCGAAAGGCGCATCCGCCCCCCATCCGGTCTATCACCTCAAGCGCCTGGTTTCGGTCGATGGCCGACCCGCGACGGCACCCCGCGTGCCCGCCCGGTTGTCCGGCACGGTGGTGCGGTTCAACTACGCGAAGCACGGCGCCCCCAACGGGGTGGTGCTCGACAACGGCGATTTCGTCCACACCCGGCCCGAGGGCCTGGAACGGTTGGGGCTGCAGATCGGCGACACGGTGGAGGCCGAGGGCGACGCCCGTCCGCTGGCCGTCGGCACCGGCCGCGTGCTGGAGGCGCGGGTCGTCAACGGCCAGCCGGTCGGGGCGGCCCATGGCTGACGCCGCCGCTGTCGGGGCCGCCCTGCCCGTTCGGACCGGCCTGGGCGCCGGCGCCGCGTCCGGCAGCCCGACCCTGCCACGGTCGCTGCTGGCGCTCACCCTGCTGGCTTTCTTCATGGCCGACGTGCGCGACGGGCTCGGCCCTTTCCTGGCCACCTACCTGCAGGAGAACCATGTCCGGCAGCAGCTGATCGGCTACACCATGACCGCCGGCGGGCTGGCGGGCGTCGCCATGACGCCGCTGGCCGGCGCCTGGATCGACCGCTCGACCGCCAAGCGCACCATGGTCGTGGTTTCCGCGCTGGCGATCCTGGCGGCCAGCGGGCTGGCTTTCTCCACGCTCAACGACATCTGGCTGATCGTCTCGCAGGTCGTCACCGGCGTGGCGGGCGCGCTGCTGACGGCGACCCTCGCGGCGCTCACGCTCGGCCTCTCGCGCGCATCGGGGTTCAAGCGCCAGACCGGCCGCAACGAGGCCTGGAGCCACGCCGGCAACATGGCCTCGGCCATCGGCGCGGGGCTGATGGCCCACCTGTTCGGCGCGCCGTGGATGCTGACGGTGATGGCGGCCATGACCGTCGGCGCGCTGCTGGCGGTGTGGTCGATCCGCGCCGACGACATCGACCACCGGGCCGCGCGCGGTTGCGAGTCGCCCGAGGCGCTCGGCGAGTCGGTCGAGCCGGACACCGGTTGGGGAGCGCTGTTCGCCAACCGTCCGCTCCTGCTGTTCGGCCTGACCTGCCTGTTCTTCCACCTCGGCAATGCCGCCATGCTGCCGCTGCTCAACCAGCGGCTGGCCGCCACCGTGGCCGACTCCGCGCCGCTGCTGTGGACCGGCATCGCCATCGTGGTGGCGCAGCTCACCATGATCCCGGTGGCGCTGTGGGTATCGCGCAGCAGGCGCTTCGACGTCGCCTGGTTCGTGTACGCCGCCATCCTGGTATTGCCGGTGCGCGGCGCGCTCGCCTACGCCATCGCCAGCGACTGGGGCAACGTGCCGGTGCAGATCCTGGATGGCTTGGCCGCCGGGGCGCTGGGCGTGGCCACGCCGCTGCTGGTGCAGCGCTTCACCCAGGGCAGCGGCCGGTTCAACACCGCGCTGGGCTTCGTCATGACGCTGCAGGGCGTGGGCGCCGCGATGAGCCCGACCCTGGCCAATTCGGTGGTCGGCGCGGCCCAGCGCTTCGGCCCGGCGTTCGTCGCGCTGTCGGCGGTCGCGCTCATCGCGTTGCCGATGTTCTGGTGGGCGCAGCGGCATGCGCCGGCGATCGGGGAGGCACCGAAGTCAACCGCGCATCGATGACGGTCGAGGCCCCGGCGGGCCGGGCCGTGTCGGCGGCCCGGGCGCGCCGAGCGGCGCCATCGAGCGCATCGCCGAACGCCGTGCACAGACGCACATCCGGCCCGAGCACGACCCGGGCCCCATGGCGCGCTCCGGCGGGCACCCGGAACATTCGCTTGCCGGCCACCGCGGGGCCGCGCCTATCCTGGGCGTTTTTGCAGGAGCCTCCATGACGAACGAGTCCGACCCGCCGGCGGGTGCCGAAAGCGATTTCGAATCCGGCATCGCAGCCCTCCACGAACTGGTGCCCGACATGGCGCCCGAGGCGATCCGCCGGATCGTCCAGAACACCGCCATGGCCGAGAAGGTCGATCCCGGCGCCTGCGCCCAGATGCTGCGCACCGAGGTCGAGGCCGGGCGCCTGCCGATCGACCAGTTCAAAGCCCTGGAGAAAATCCACGCGGCGCCGGCCTCCTAGCGGAGAACCGGTACGGCCTGCGTTGCCCGGTACGACCGCAACCGCTGGACCGGGTGCCTGCCGCCGCTCATGGCGCGGCGGGCACCAGGAACTGCGAAGCGTTCGCCGCATTCGCGACGGATGTCATGAAGCGGTTCCCTCCACCGAGATCGCGTGGATACGCAACTCCAGCGATGGCCTGCGCGGCCCGCGTCGGTTCGCACCGCCCGCGGACCCCCAGGCCGGCAATCCGTCCCGGTGGAACGTCCAGCAGCAGCCTTTGCCCAGCGAGCATCCGCTGGTGCGCGCGCCTCCGGAGACGGGCCTCAAGCCGTGGCTCGTGAGTCCCGGTTTCCTATCCGCCACCGGCGGGCCGGCGCCTCGCGAAAGCCCGGCGCGCCTGGAGTTGCTGCTCGAACACAGCATCCGACCGGAATTCACGGTGCGCTTCGGATGGGAGCCGGGCTCGGGGGTCTTCCGGGACACCCGAGCCGGCGACCCGCGTCCCTCGACGGAGCGGACGCGGTCAGGGCGACCGGTGCAGCCTGGGCGCGGAAAGCGCCTGCAGGCTCTCGGCGATGGCGGCATCGACGTTGCGCCACCGCCCGCGCAGCTGCGCTTCGGCCAGCGCGCTCTCCAGCGCCCGCAGCTCACGAACACTGGGCGCCACCCGGATCTGGGCGACCGCGGCGTCCGGGTTGCCGGCGCGCAGGAGCGCCATGACCTTGCCGGGCCAGGGGGAAGACGGTCTCACGGAATCACTCGGTCGGAGGAAGAAGGAAGCATTGTCGCCGGGCCGGCGGGCGAACGGCGAAGGCTTCAGGTTCCGTCCGTGTTGATCCACCCGATCAAAAAACCTTCGACGACCGCGCCCAAGGCCCTCTTCTCCGGGTCGGCATCGCCCATCAACTGTTCGTGCAGCTCGATCAGCTGGTTTGCCGCGAGGCCCCGGCGCTGACTGGAATTGATGATCTGGCCGACCTGGAGGGCCATCGAGAAGGCGTCCGCGGTCGAGAGCCTTTCCGGCAGACCACGGTCGCGGAGCTGCTTGACGTGCTCGGCCGTTCCGAGAGCTGCGGTGCGCGTGGCAATAGAAGGAGAGTTCATACGCTGGACCTCATGTGAGATCGCACCTTAGCGGGAAATCCGGGCGCCATGCGCGTTAACCCGTAAAGTCGTCTCCGTCTCCTACGGGCTGGCATCCGGACGCCGCTCCGGAGGCCTCATGCATTGACGTAATCCGGATGCCGCATCCGGATGTCCGCGATGCGGCCCAGCGTGCCCGAAAGGTGCGCGCGCATCGCAGTTTGCGCGGCCTCGGGGTCGCGGCCGACGATCGCCTCGACGATGCGGCGATGGTCGCGCACCACGCGCTCGGCATTGCCGGACGACGGCAGGTCGAGGCGGCGAAGCCGGTCCAGGTGGCCGCTGCGGCGGCGCACCAGGTCGTAGAGTTCCGGCACGCGGGCGGCTTCGTACATCGTGCGATGGAAAGCCTGGTCGGAGGCGATGAATTCTTCGGCGTCCCCGGCCGCCAAGGCGGCCTGCTGGTCCACCAGGGCCGTCAGTCGGGCGCGCACCGCGGAATCGTCCGCCAGCGCCAGGGTGCGCACCACCTCCAACTCGATGGAGCAGCGCAGGAACTGCGCCTGCTCGGCCGACGAGGTGTCGATGCGGCTCACCAGCGTGGCGTGCTGCGGGAAGATGTCCACCAGTCCTTCCTGGCTGAGCTGCAGGAGCGCGTCGCGCACGGGGGTCTGGCTCAGGTCGAACCGGTCGGCGAGTTCGGTACGGACCAGGGGCGTTCCGGGCGCCAGTTCCAGCGAGATGATGGCTTCGCGCAGCCATTCCAGGACCTGGGGCGCGGCTTGGCGCGTACGGTCGAGCTTGTGGGTGGTTTTCATCGGGGGGCTTTTGACGGACGATTTTAGGATATGCCTGCATTGACGCACTAATGTATTAGTGCTTCAATGCCCGGAATCGTTAATGTGGAGACATGCCATGAACCGTCGATTCGCCCTGGCCGCTGCTGCCGCCTGCAGTGCCCTTTCACTTCTTGCCAGTGCGGCCCATGCATCCGACTGGCCTGCCGCCAAGGCCATCACCTGGGTCGTCCCCTTCGCCGCGGGCGGCTCGACCGATGTCGTCGCCCGCCTCGTGGGGCATGAGCTTTCCGTCGCGCTGAAGCAGTCGGTCGTGATCGACAACCGGCCCGGTGCCGGCGGCGCCATCGGGGTCCAGGCCGTGGCCCGGGCGCCGGCCGACGGCTACACCCTCATCGGCGGCACCATCAGCACCCATGCCATCAACACGGCCCTCTACAAGAAGTTGCCCTACGATCCGGTCAAGGATTTCGAGCCGGTCGCGCTGATCGCCTACGTGCCCAACGTGCTGATGGTCAACAGCGCCCTCGGGGTGAACACGGTGCAGGAGCTGGTCGCGTGGATCCGCAAGAATCCCGAGAAGGCGTCCTACGCGTCGTCCGGCGCGGGCACGTCCACCCACCTGACCGGCGCGCAGATGGCCGAGCTGATCAAGGTGCCGATGCAGCACATCGCCTACAAGGGCAGCCCGCAGGCCCTGCAGGACGTGGCCGCCGGCAACGTGCCCTTCCTGTTCGACCAGCTCACCGCGGGCATGCCGCTGGTCAAGGCCGGCAAGCTGAAGTTCCTGGCCGTCACGACCAAGACCCGCTCGCCCCTCGCGCCCGATGTGCCCACCACCGCCGAGGCCGGTTTCCCGGGACTGGACCTGGTGTCCTGGCAGGCCGTCTACGCGCCCAAGGGCACGCCCAAGGAGGTGGTCTCCCGCCTCAACACCGAGATCGTCAAGGCCCTGAAGTCCCCGGACCTCAAGGGCAAGCTGGAGACGCAGTTCGGCATGCAGGTCGTCGGCAGCACGCCGGCCGAACTGGCCGCCGTCACCGCCGCCGACACCGCGCGCCTGGGCGAGCTGGTGCGGAAATCCGGCGCGACCGTAGATTGAACAGACACCACATTCCTTGAAGCCATGGCGCACGACATCACCATCACCCACGTCCGGATCACGCCCATCGCCTTCCGCGACGGCCCGCTGCTCAACGCGGCGGGCATCCATGAACCCTGGGCACTGCGCGCCATCGTCGAGATCGAGACGAGCGACGGCCGCGTGGGCATCTCCGAAACCTACGGCGACGAGCCGATGCTCAGGGTCCTGGAGCAGGCCCGGCCGCTGCTGATCGGCCTGTCGCCCTTCGCGCTCAACACGATGGAGGAACGCGTGCGCGCCACCATCAAGGCCGTGCCGGGCGCGGTGGAGTTCGAGCTGGCGCCCGGCTCCCATGCGGCCAAGAACGCGCCGAAGGTGATCAGCACCTTCGAGGTGGGCATGCTCGACCTCCAGGGCCAGATCGTCGGCGCCCCCGTGGTCGACCTGCTGGGCGGCGCCGTGCGTCCGTCGGTGCCCTACAGCGCGTACCTGTTCTTCAAGTACGCCGAACACGTCGGCAAGCCCTACGCCCCCGATGCCTGGGGCGAAGGCATCAGCCCCGAGCAGATCGTTGCGCAGGCGCGCCGGATGATCGACCTCTACGGTTTCCGGAGCATCAAGCTCAAGGGCGGGGTGTTCGAGCCGGCGCACGAAGTGGCCTGCATGCAGGCGCTGGCGCGGGCCTTCCCCGGCATGCCGCTCCGGCTGGACCCCAACGCCAACTGGTCGCTGGCCGCCAGCATCGCGGCCGCGCCGGCGCTCGACGAGATCCTGGAGTACTACGAAGACCCCACGCCCGGCCTGGAGGGCATGGCCGAGCTGGCCCGGCACACGAAACTGCCGCTCGCCACCAACATGGTCATCACCACCATGGAGGATTTCCGCAAGGGCTGCGAGATGGGATCGGTCCAGGTCCTGCTGTCCGACCACCACTACTGGGGCGGCCTGCGCGCGACCCAGACCCTGGCGCGCATGTGCCGGCTGTGGGGGCTGGGCATGTCGATGCATTCCAACTCGCACCTGGGCATCAGCCTGATGGCGATGACCCACGTGGCCGCCAGCGTGCCCAACCTGACCTACGCCTGCGACACCCACTACCCGTGGCAGGAGGAGGAGGTGGTCAAGGGCGGCCGGATCCGCTTCGAGCAGGGCTCGGTCGTGGTGCCCGCCACCCCGGGCCTGGGCGTGGAACTGGACCGCGACGCCCTGGCCGCACTGCACGCCCAGTACCTGGAATGCGGCGTGCGCAACCGCGACGACCTGACGCAGATGCGCCGCTACGACCCGTCGTTCAGCGGCAAGACGCCGCGCTTCTGAAGAACGAGGGAACGGGAACCTGCCCCGCCGGGGGCCGGCATGAGGGCGAAGACGACGGCGGTCCTACGCAGGCTTGCGTCTCACTTTCCGGATCGGAGGGTTCAGTTCATGCCGGTGCAGGAAGAACTGGTCGTTGTCCACCAGGCTCTCGATCGCCAGATCGATGAAAGCCCGCACGCGTTTGGGCAGGGCCACGCGACTGCTGTAGTAGATGTAGAGGCCGAGGTGGTCGACCGCGTGCTCGCCCAGCACCGGCACCAGCGCGCCGCTGCGCACCAGCGGAGTCGCGGTCACGCCGTCGAGCTGGCCGATCACCTCGCCGGCGACGACGGCGCCGGCCTCCACGTCGAGATCGTTGGTGGTGAAGACCGCCGGTACGGTGCGTGACACGATCTCCTGCCCCACCTTGAAATCCCAGGTGCGCACGGCGGGAGCGCTCGGCGACCGAAAACCGCTGCACCGATGGTTCGCGAGATCGTCGATGCCGGCCGGCGTGCCGTGGGCGAGCAGGTAGGCCGGCGAGGCACAGACGACGAGTTGAATCGGCAGGAGGCGGCGGGCGATGACCCCGCTGTCGGGCTGGCTGCCGATCCGGAAGCCCACGTCGACCCGGCTTTCGACCCAATTGCCGAGCCGGTCGTCGAGCTGCACGTCGGGCCGGACGTCCGGGTGGAGCTTGCAGAACTCCGCGAGGAGGGGCGGCAGGATCCGCAGCATCATGGACCGGGGGCCGACGATGCGCAACGGCCCGGAAATGCCTTCGCTTTCCTTGCGCGCGCTGTGCAAGGCGCGCTGCAGGGTGTGCAGCCCGGGCTTGGCCGCCGCGAGGAAGGCCTCCCCCTCGTCGGTCAGGCTCAGGCGCCGCGTGGTGCGGTGAAACAAACGCACACCCAGATGCGACTCGAGTTGCGTTAGCGACTGGCTCGCGGCCTGGGGCGTCACGCCCTGATCCTCTGCGGCCTTGCGCAGGCTGCCGAGTTCGGCCGCCTTGACAAAGACTGCGATTGCGCGGAGTTCGTTGAAAGCCATGCGTCGGAGCCGGCGAAAACCGGCCTGATTGACAAGAAAAACATGATGGATTAACCGGTGGATTGTGGCTAGTCCGGAGGCGTCGCGGTCCCTATAGTGAATTCCTGGCCATGCCGCCCTGGTACGCGTCCGACCTCGGACAAGAAAGCCCCCGATGGAAAATCCTCCGAACACCGCCCTCACCCGCCGAAACCTCTTCATCGTCGGGGCGGCCTCCGCCACGGCGGTGGCGGCGCATTCCGCCGCCGCGGCGGAGGCCGGCGCATCCGCGCACGGCGCGCCCCCCCTCCGGGACGAGGCCGTCATGTCGGTCCGCATGACCGTCAACGGCCAGATGCGGACCCTGGCGCTGGATACCCGCACCACCTTGCTCGACGCCCTGCGTGAGCAGTTGCAGCTCACCGGCACCAAGAAGGGCTGCGACCACGGCCAGTGCGGTGCCTGCACCGTCATCGTCGACGGGCGACGCATCAACTCCTGCCTGACGCTGGCGGTGATGCACGAAGGCGCGCAGGTCACCACCATCGAAGGCCTGGGCAACCCGCAGAAGCTCCATGCCCTGCAGGCCGCCTTCGTGAAGCACGACGGCTACCAGTGCGGTTACTGCACGCCGGGCCAGATCTGCTCCGCCGTGGGCGTGCTCGACGAAATCAAGGCCGGCATCCCCAGCCATGTCAGCGCCGACCTGACGGCGCGGCCCCTGCTGTCGGCCGACGAGATCCGCGAACGCATGAGCGGCAACATCTGCCGCTGCGGCGCGTACTCCAACATCCTCGACGCGATCACCGAAGTCGCCGAATCGAACGGAGGCGCGGCATGAAGTCGTTCACCTACGAACGCGCGACGTCCGTCCGCGCCGCAGCCGTCGCCGCCGCCGGCAACCCCCAGGCCCGATTCATCGCCGGGGGCACCAACCTGCTGGACCTGATGAAGCTGCAGATCGAGGCGCCGAACCACCTGATCGACGTCAACGGCCTGGGCCTGGACCAGGTCGAGAAGACCCCCGAAGGCGGCCTGCGCATCGGCGCGCTGGTCCGCAACACCGATCTGGCGGCCCATGCCGACGTGCGGCGCGACTACGGCCTGCTCTCCCGTTCCCTGCTGGCGGGCGCTTCCGGCCAGCTCCGCAACAAGGCGACCACGGCGGGCAACCTGCTGCAGCGGACCCGCTGCCCGTACTTCTACGACACCAACATGCCCTGCAACAAGCGCCAGCCCGGCGCCGGCTGCGCGGCCATCGGCGGCGTCACGCGCCAGCACGCGGTGGTGGGCACGAGCGACGCCTGCATCGCGACCCATCCCAGCGACATGGCGGTGGCCCTGCGCGCCCTGGACGCGACCGTCGAGACGATGCGCCCGGACGGCCTGCGGCGCCGCATCCCCATCGCCGACTTCCACCGGCTGCCGGGCGACACGCCGCACATCGAAACCGCGCTCGAACGCGGCGAACTGGTCACCGCCGTGACCTTGCCCGCGCCGGTCGGCGGCACCCAGATCTACCGCAAGGTGCGCGACCGGGCCTCCTACGCCTTCGCGCTCGTCTCGGTCGCGGCCATCGTCCAGCGCGACGGCACCGGCCGGGTGGCGCTCGGCGGCGTGGCGCACAGGCCCTGGCGGGTCGAGCAGGCCGAGAGCCTCCTGCCGCTGGGCGCGCGGGCGACCGCCGCGGCCCTGCTGGGCGGTGCCCGGCCGACGCACGACAACGGATTCAAGGTGGCCCTGGTCGAGCGGACGCTCGCCGGCGTGCTGGCACAGGCGAAAGGCCAATCATGAAATTCGATACCCCCGCCTCCCGCAATCCCATCGACCAGCTGAAGGTCGTCGGCCAGCCGCTCGACCGGATCGACGGGCCGCTCAAGACCAGCGGCCTGGCGCGCTACGCCTACGAACAGCACGACGTCGTGCCCCGCCAGGCCTACGGGTACATCGTGGGCTCGTCCATCGCCAAGGGGCGCATCGTCTCCATGGACACGCAGGCCGCCCTGGCCGCGCCCGGCGTGCTGGCGGTCGTGAACGCCCAGAACGCCGGCAAGCTCGGCAAGGGCAAGTTCAACGAGGCCAGGCTGCTGGGCGGACCCGGCATCGAGCACTACCACCAGGCGGTCGCGCTGGTCGTGGCCGAGACCTTCGAGCAGGCGCGGGCCGCGGCGCAGTCGTTGAAGATCGCGTACGCCGAAACGCCCGGCGCGTTCGACCTGGAGGCCTCGCGCGCCTCCGCCACCGTGCCGAAGACGCCCCGGCCCGAGAGCGCGTTCGGGAACTTCGCGGAAGCCTATCCGGCAGCGCCGGTCCGGCTGGACGCGACCTACACCACGCCCGACAACACCCACGCCATGATGGAGCCCTTCGCGTCCCTGGCGGCCTGGGACAACGGCAGGCTCACCGTCTGGACCTCCAACCAGATGATCGCCTGGACGGTCGGCGACCTGGCCGCCACCCTGGGCCTGGCGCCCGACAAGGTGCGGCTGGTGTCGCCCTACGTCGGGGGCGGATTCGGCGGCAAGCTGTTCCTGCGCGCCGATGCCCTGCTGGCCGCGCTCGGCGCCCGCGCCGCCGGCCGGCCGGTCAAGGTCGCGATGCAGAGGCCGCTCATCGCCAACAACAGCACGCACCGCCCGGCCACCATCCAGCGCATCCGGATCGGCGCCCAGCAAGACGGGCGCATCACCGCCATCGGCCATGAGAGCTGGTCGGGCAACCTGCCGGGCGGCAAGCCCGAGAACGCCATCGCGCAGACGCGCCTGCTCTACGCCGGCGCCCACCGCTACACGGCGCTGCGGCTGTCGCAGCTCGACCTGCCCGAAGGCAACGCGATGCGCGCGCCGGGCGAGGCGCCGGGGCTGATGGCGCTGGAGATCGCCATGGACGAGATGGCCGAGCGGCTGGGCATCGACCCGATCGCGTTCCGCGTCATCAACGACACCCAGGACGATCCCGAGAAGCCGGGCCGCAAGTTCTCGCAGCGGCAGCTGGTGGAGTGCCTGCGCCTGGGGGCCGAGCGCTTCGGCTGGTCGCAGCGCAGCGCGACGCCCGGGCAGCGGCGCGACGGACGCTGGCTGGTGGGCATGGGCGTGGCCGCCGGGTTCCGCAACAACCAGCTGACCAAGTCGGGCGCGCGGGTGCGCATCGACCGGCGGGGCCGGGTGATCGTCGAAAGCGACATGACCGACATCGGCACCGGCAGCTACACCATCATGGGCCAGACCGCCGCCGAGATGCTGGGCGTGGCGCTGGAGCAGGTGGACGTGCGCCTGGGCGATTCCGCCTACCCGGTGTCGGCGGGCTCCGGCGGCCAGTGGGGCGCCAACAACGCGACCGCCGGCGTCTACGCCGCCTGCATGAAGCTGCGCGAAGCCATTGCGCGCAAGCTCGGCGCGGCGCCGGCCGATGCCGTGTTCGCGGACGGCATGGTGCGCGCCGCGGGGCGGTCGATGACCCTGGCCGAGGCCGTGGGCGATGCCGGCATGGTGGGGGAAGACTCCATCGAATACGGCGACCTCGACAAGCAGTACCAGCAATCCACCTTCGCCAGCCACTTCGTCGAGGTCGGCGTGGCGATGGACACCGGCGAAATCCGCGTGCGCCGCATGCTGGCGGTATGCGCCGCGGGCCGCATCCTCAATCCCAAGACCGCGCGCAGCCAGGTCATCGGCGCGATGACCATGGGCGTGGGCTCGGCGCTGATGGAGGAGCTGGCCGTGGACAAGCGCCGCGGCTTCTTCGTGAACCACGACCTCGCGGGCTACGAGGTGCCGGTGCACGCCGACATCCCGCGCCAGGACGTGATCTTCCTGCCGGAGACCGATCCGGTCTCCTCGCCCATGAAGGCCAAGGGCGTGGGCGAACTGGGCCTGTGCGGCGTCGGCGCGGCGGTGGCCAACGCCATCTACAACGCCACGGGCGCCCGGGTCCGCGACTACCCGATCACGCTCGACAAGCTGCTGCCGCACCTGCCGGCCCAGGTCTGAACTTCCGGGAGAACCCATGAACAGCATCGCAGCCACCGCGCTCTGCCTGCCTCTCCCGGCTGGCGAATCCGCGGATGCCTTCGCCCAGAACGTGACGGTCACGCGCGTCGGATCGCAGCCCAGCGCACCGGGGCCGGAAGCGTATTTCACCGGGCCGGTACGGATCGACGCTCCGTTCAAGGGTTCGGGCGACGCGCGCATCGGCGGTGCCACCGTCACGTTTTCGCCGGGCGCCCGAACCGCCTGGCACACGCATCCGCTGGGCCAGACGCTGATCGTCATCGCGGGAGTCGGCCGGGTCCAGCAGGTCGGCGGGCCGGTGCAGGAGATCCGGCCAGGCGACACCGTCTGGATTCCACCGGGCATCAAGCATTGGCACGGCGCCACGCCCGCGACCGGCATGACGCACATCGCCATCGCCGAGTCGCTGGACGGAAAGACGGTCGACTGGCTGGAGAAGGTCAGCGACGAAGAATACGGCGCGCAGTAGGCAGACGAGCGCCGCGAAGTCCGACTCCCCGCCGGCCCGAACCCGTCGCCGACCCAGGGTTGCCGGGCAGCCGGTCGACCGCATCGGCGCAGGTCCCGAAATTCACGGGGGAACGCGCCGATGCGACCGGTGTCGCCGGTCACGGCCCTGCGGACGCGGCACGGAAATACGGCGGGTACCGCCGGAACGGGCACGGTTGCGGAGCGTCCACGGCGCATCCGGGCATGTCATCAACCGTTCATCCCGGGTTTCTACATTGCCTCGCGCTGGCCGGCCGCAGGTGGTCGCCAGCGCCTCGCAAACCGCTGGAGCCCACGATGATGCATCCCACCCGTTCCGCATTCCCGCGCACGGAGGCTCGGTCATGAGCCGTCGTGATTTTCTGCGCACGCTGGCCCAGGCCGGAGGCGCCAGCGCGGTGCTCGCTGCGTTTCCGCCCGCCATCCAGCGGGCCCTGGCGCTGCCCGCCCACCAGCGCACCCGCACCCTGCAGGACGTCGAGCACATCGTGGTGCTGACGCAGGAGAACCGCAGCTTCGACCATTACTTCGGCACGCTCGAGGGCGTCCGCGGGTTCGGCGATCCGTTCCCGGTCCCGGTGATGGACCGGCAGAACCTCTTCCAGCGCAAATCGGTTTTCGTGCAGCAGACCGCGGGCGGCGCGCCGGTGCCCGGCCGGCCCAACTGGCCGCAGAGCCGCGCGATCGCGCCGTTCCGCCTGAACACCGAGCAGGATTTCCCGGTGATGCGCGTGGCCGGGACGCCCCACTCCTGGCTGGATGCGCAGCTGGCCTGGGACCACGGCCGCATGAACGACTGGTGCAACGCCAAGCAGAACCACTCGATGGGCTACTACGCCGAGGCCGACCTGCCTTTCCAGTTCGCGCTCGCGCGGGCCTTCACGCTCTGCGACCACTACCACTGCGCGACCCAGACCGGCACCAACACCAACCGGCTGTTCCTGTGGACCGGGCACAACGACCCGCTGGCGGTGGCGGGCGGCCCCTCGACGGACAACAGCCGCGACAGCTTCGATCCGAACCCGGCCACGGACTACCGGTGGGTCACCTACGCCGAGCGATTGCAGGCCGCGGGTATCAGCTGGCAGGTCTACCAGAACATGGCGGACAACTACACCGACAACCCCCTGGCCGGTTTCCGCCCCTTCCGCGACGCGTGGTACCAGCGCCCGGGCTACTCGCAGGCCCTGCGCGACCGCGGCGTCGGCACCCGGGACCTCGACCTGCTCAAGGCCGACGTGCTGGCCGACCGCCTGCCGCAGGTGAGCTGGATCGTCGCCACCGCCGAGGGCTCCGAGCATCCCGGGCCGTCGAGTCCCGCCTCCGGCGCGGACTACACCGCGCGGGTCCTGGACGCGCTCACCGCCAACCCCGAGAGCTGGAGCAAGACCGTGCTCCTGGTCAACTTCGACGAGAACGACGGCTTCTTCGATCATGTGCCGCCCCCGGCCGTGCCGTCGTACACGACCTACGGCGGCGACCCGGCGCAGGCCCGGCTGGCCGGCGCATCGACCGTCGACACCACCGGCGAATACCACCATGTGCTCAACGGCGCGGACGCGCGCACGCTGCACCGCCCCTACGGCCTCGGGCCGCGGGTGCCGATGTACGTGGTCTCGCCCTGGACCAAGGGCGGCTGGGTGAACTCGCAGGTCGCCGACCACAGCTCGGTGCTGCGATTCATCGAGGCCCGCTTCAGCGTGCGGGAGCCATTGATCAGCCCGTGGCGGCGCGCGGTGAGCGGCAACCTGCTGTCCTGCTTCGACTTCGTGAACCCGGAAGACAACGGCTTCATGCAGCTGCTGCCCGCGACGGCCGCCCGTCGCGCGATGGCATTGAGCCTGGCCAAGACCAAGGTCCCCGCGACGCCGACCACGCTGTCGGCACCGGTCCAGGCCGCGGGTGTGCGTCCCGCGCGCGCCCTGCCCTACGAACTGCAGGTGCAGGCCCAGGTGCCCGCGACCGGCGGCCAGGTGGTGCTGACCTTCGAGAACGCGGGCGAAGCCGGCGCGGTGTTCCACGTGTACGACCGCCTGGCGCTGAACCAGATACCCCGGCGCTACACGGTCGAGCCGGGCAAGCAGTTGCAGGGACGCTGGGACACCGGTTCGGCCTACGACCTCTGGATACTGGGTCCGAACGGTTTCCACCGCCACATCGCCGGGGATGTGCGTCGCGCGAGCGATGCCGCCTTGCCCGAGATGGTCCTGCGCGCGGAACGCAGCACCGGCGAACTGGTGGTCGAACTGGTCAACAACGGCGGCCAGCCCTGCACGTTCCAGCTGACCGCCAACAAGTACTACACCAGCGCGCTGCCCGAGGTGCGCGTCGTGGCGCGCTCCAGGAGCAACGTCCGTCTGCCCCTGGCCGTCAGCTCGAACTGGTACGACTTCAGCCTGCGCGTGAACGGTCTCCCGGGCTGGCTGCGCCGCTTCGCCGGGCACATCGAGAACGGCCTGCCCTCGATCAGCGATCCCGCGATGCAGGGCGCGGCGCGACTGGATCAATACAGCATCAACTGAACACCAGGAGGAGTTTTCCGATGAACATCCGACATCTCATGGCCATCGCGTTACTCGCCGCGGCCTGCAGCAGCGAAGCCGCCGTCGTCTACGGCAGCAACCTCGTCGTCAACGGCGATGCCGAAGCCGGCGTCACGGGCTGGACGGGCTACTCGAACTACAACATGTTCCAGTCGGTCAGCTACGGCAGCAACTGGGTGCTGCCGTCCCAGCCGGGCCCGTCCGACCGCGGCAGCAGGATGTTCGCCGGCCTCGGCCAGTACGCCGTCGGCTACCAGACGCTGGATTTCGGCACGGCGACGACCCAGGACATCGCGTACTCCCTGACCGGATGGCTGGGCGGCTGGGCCAACCAGGGCGACAACGCGCTGTTCTACGTGCAGTTCCTCGACGGGTCCGGCAACGAACTCGGCAACTCCGCCATCGGGCCGGTGACGCCCCAGGACCGCAACAACCAGACCGGCCTGTTCTTCCGCGCGAACGAGGGGTTCCTGCCCGTGGGCACCAGCAACCTGTCGTTCTGGCTGTCGATGGAACGCCTGGTGTCGGGCGACAACGACGGCTATGCGGACAACCTGTCCTTCGTTCTGCAGGCCCCCCGGTCGAACGAGGTACCCGAGCCCGGAGCCGCATCGATGCTGCTGCTGGGCCTGGGCCTGCTGGGATGGGCACGCCGCCGCACCGCCTGATCGGCGGAGATCGGGAAGATTCCAGCGGCCCTTCCGAGACCATGCCCCGAATCAGGCGTCGAAACCGGGATTGACCCGGTCGAGCCGGCGCAGCAGGCCGGGCCAGGTGAGCGATGCCCCCTTGCCGAGCCGCACCGCCTGCAGCTGCTGGCGGGCGCCGGCCAGGATGGGTTCGGGGATCGGGATCAGTTCCTTGCCGCCGGCCAGCGCGCGCACCTGCACCATGCACGCGGCCTCCAGCCGGTGCATGGCCTGGAAGGCTTCGGCCACGGACGATCCGATGGTCAGCAGGCCGTGGTTGCGCAGCATGAGGACGTTGTTCTGTCCCAGGTCGGCCACCAGCCGCGGCTTCTCTTCCTCGTTGAGGGCCAAGCCTTCGTAGCCGTGGTAGCTCAGCGAATGCAGCACCGAGAAGGCGAACTGCGAGATGGGCAGCAGCCCGTCGCGCTGCGCCGAGACCGCCATGCCGTTGAGCGAGTGGGTGTGCATCACGCAGGTGGCGTCGTGGCGCGCGGCGTGGATGCAGCTGTGGATGGTGAAGCCGGCGGGGTTGATCTCGAACGGCGAATCCATCGTCTTGGCGCCCGCCAGGTCGATGCGCACCAGGCTGCTGGCGGTGATTTCCTCGAACATCAGCCCGTAGGGGTTGATGAGGAAGTCCTCGGTGCCCGGCACCTTGGCGGTGATGTGCGTGAAGATGAGGTCGTCCCAGCCGAAGAGGGCCACCAGCCGGTAGGCGGCGGCCAAATCGACGCGCGTGCGCCATTCTTCGGAAGAGACCTGCTGGCGCACGTTGGGGATATCGAGGATTCTGTCATTCATACTTCGTTAAGTATGCCCGCCCGACCGCCAGGTTCAACCGGGTCTTCCCCAGCGTGAAAGCCGCGGCATCGCTTTTCTCCGCATCGGCCGCCTCCCGAGACGACATCGCCCCGATGAACAAGTGCATCGACGGCACGCCGGCGTCCGCGAACTCCGAGAAACACTCGCGGGCGGTCACGGGACGAACCGATACGAACTGCCGGTTTCCGAGCGTCGCCCAGGAGCGATATGAATATTCACTCCCAAAAAAGCCGCGGCCGAATTCTTCCGATTTCCGCAACTACCGCATCGACATCGGCAGTGATTTTGCGCGAGTTTTTTTCGGGGATGCTTCCGTTTGATCGATCACAGCGAATCTCTTTTCGATTTCTTCTAAATAACAATCAGGAGACGATGAAACCATCGAACCTTGAGGCTGATTTTCGCCACGCGCTACGAATTGCTTTTTTCGATTTGCCAGCCACCGAACGGACACGCCACAGGATTCGATCCAGGTTCGGAGACCCCACCCGCCATGGAGCGCCGAGGCGACCTCCCGTGCGGCATAAGGGCCGATGGAGGCGGATGGAGTGGATCGAATGGGAGCGGGAAACACGAGGGATGTTGCGATGACTCCCACATGCGGAGAGTCACGCGCAATGGACGTCGATCTCAGTATCGGCGAACGAATCGCCCGGCGATTCGTAATTCAAAGTGCCGGCTGTCAATTCGGCTTCAGCCGACTGTCGCGTGGACAGAGGGCTTCCCTGTAGTCTTGCCGACCATTCCCGGGCGAGCAATCGCGCATCCGCCAGGGCGTCGGCCTCGTCGAAATGGCGCTGCGCGCATCGAACGATGCCAGTCGTTTCCTGCCCATCGCAAGCGAAGCGCACCACCCCCGTCCAGAGCCCCAAGAGGGACTCGGACCCCGCAAACACATCCCAGCCGAGCGAGTTGGTCAAATAAGCCATAGATCATGTTCCCTTGGGCGCAATCTATCCGCCCCGGGTGTCCACCCCGGCATATGTGTAATTAAAAGCGTCAATGTCCTACAGAGGACTGCGCATGGATGTTTTTTGCACACCTGCAGCCAAGGGAGGCCGAGGACCGGCCTGCAGACCGCCTTCGTGGCCGTCGCGATCGAGCACGATCCCGG
>JAKOND010000215.1 GCA_022702125.1 Burkholderiaceae bacterium | reverse complement strand
CTGTCTACATCCTCTGGGATGAGTTCGATTTCCTGGCGAAGAGCTGCTCGCACAGCATGCGCAACCAGCGATTCGCCGGGTCTTGTCTGTATCGGGCATGCCAGTGCTGCTTGACGGTGAAGGACGGCACCGGCACCGGGCACTCGACGACAGCGAGCCCGTTGGCGCGGGCCAGCGTCTCTCCGATCTGGCGGGGCACCGTGGCCACGAGGTCGGTGCTCGAAACGATGGCGGCCAGTCCCAGGAAGCCGGGTAGCTCCAGCAGGATTCGTCGTTCGACACGGTGCCGCAACAGCGCCGCCTCCAACAGCTGAACGCCCGTGCCGCCGACGATGCCGATGTGCGCTTCGGCTTCGAAGTCTCGCAGGCCCATGCCTTTTGCCGTGATCCGCGGATGTCGGGCATTGACCAGGCACACCCAGTCCTGGGGATACAGCACCTGTTGGTAGAAGCCTGATTCGAGCCACGGGACCAGTCCGATCGCGAGGTCGGCCTGGCCCGACTGCAGTGCCTGTCCGGTTTCCTCGTCGATGCGCGCAGCCTCCAGGCGGATGTCGGGGCCCACGACGCGGACGTGCGCGAGCAGTCGTGGCAGCAGCGTGATGTGGCTCGCATCCGTCATGCAGATACGAAAGCGTCGGGTGGAGCTGGACGGGTCGAACGACTCGGGCGGCGCAGCCACACGGCGCAGCGCGGCCAATGCCTCGCGCGCCGGAACGATCAGTTCTTCCGCCCGCGGTGTCGGCTGCATGCCTGCCGCGGTGCGCACGAACAGTTCGTCGCCCAGATGCCTGCGCAGCCGGCCCAGCCAGTTGCTCACCGTCGGCTGGCTTTGGCCAAGCTGATCGGCCGCACGCGTCACGCTGCGCGTGGTGTAGAGGAGGTCGAACAGGCACAGCAGCTTGAGGCTGAGCAAGTCCGCGCTTCCTTGGCGGTTGTCGTTGCCTGCATCCATTTCAAAACGAAATGTAGATCATTCGATCCATGTCATAGCCCAAATGTCTGCCGGAACCTATCTTCGAGGCATTCCTTCGAGATATTCCTTCGGGAGACACGCATGAAAATCTACTTCCTCGGCGCCGGCGCCCTCGGCTGCGCCATCGGCGGCACGCTCGCGGCGGGCGGGTCGGACGTCACGCTCATCGATCCGTTCCAGGCGCACGTCGACGCGATCCAGCGCAACGGCCTCCTCATGCAGGACGGCGACGCGGAACGCCGCGTCGTGGTCCGCGCATCGACGAGCGTCGAGGGGCTGCCGCCAGCCGACCTCGTGATCGTGCTGGTCAAGTCCTTCCACACGCGGTCCGCCATCGAAGGCGCGCTGTCGGTCGTCGGACCCGACACCGTGCTGATGTCGCTGCAGAACGGCATGGGCCACGAGGAGATCCTGGCCGACGTCGCCGGCCGTGCGCATGTGCTGGCCGGCAAGACCTACGTTGGCGGCGTCCTGCTCGGCCCGGGCCGCATCATCGCCGGCACGCGCGGCAAGCGGACGGTGATCGGCGAGCTCGACGGCAACGTGAGCGAACGCGCCCGCGCCATCGCGGCCGAGTTCGCCCGCGCCGGACTGCCGTGCGAAGTCAGCGACAACATCGTGGGCGTGATGTGGGACAAGCTGCTCATCAACGTCTCGACCGGCGCGCTGAGCGGCATCACGGGCCAGGTGTACGGCAGCCTCTACGCCGTGCCCGAGATCGAGGCCACGGCCATCGCGGCCGTGGCCGAGGCGATGGCTGTCGCGCAGGCCATCGGCGTAAAGCTGTCGATCGAGGCTCCGCGCGATGCATGGGTGATGGCCGCCGAAGGCCTCCCTTACGGGTTCAAGACCTCCATGCTGCAGAGCCTGGAGAAAGGATCCATCACCGAAATCGACTTCATCAACGGCTCGGTGGTGCGCGCCGGGCACAGGCACAACGTGCCGACGCCGGTGAACCAGACGCTGGTCGCCGCCATCAAGGGCATCGAACGCCGGCTGGAGGCCAAATGAGCACGCCACGCGCCTATGTGGAACATGTCGCCATCTGGGTGAAAGACATCCATTGGCACATCGGGTTCTTCCGCGACGTCTGCGGCATGACGATGCGGGAGGTGCAGGGCACGCTCGAAGAACCGGTCCAGTACTGGACCCTCGGCGGCATGCAGTTCATGGCGAAACCGGACTACGCGGGGCCCGAAGGCCGCCTCGGCCATCTCGGCGTGATGTGCGAGGACCTCGAAGCCGCGCTCGCCGCGGCACGGGCCTTCGGCGTGACCGAGATGCCGCAGGGCCGCAACTGGCTGCGCCTGCCGGACGGCCTGGCCGTCGAATTCATCCAGGCCAGCGCTGGCGCCGTGGCGCGCGCCCTCGCCATCGATCCCCGCGCCTGAAGAGCCGTCACCCGACGCACGAACAGAGACATCTACACCATGACCGACTCGACCATCGAAGACAAGTACTGGGACGACGCCGTCGTCGGCCAGGAATGCACCAGCCCGCCCTACGAGGTGACGGAGGCCCGCGTGATGGCCTACGCCGACCTCACCGGCGACCACACCCCCGTCCACACCGACGAAGCCTACGCGCGCACCACGCCGTTCGGCACCCGCGTGGCGCACGGGCTGTTCGGCCTGTCGGTGGCCGACGGGCTCAAGACGAAGAGCGACATGCGCTTCATGCCGGGCATGTCCCTCGGCTGGGAATGGAGTTTCGTGGCACCCATCAAGCTCGGCGATACGGTGCGGGTGAAATTCCACGTCGGCAGCAAACGCGAATCCAAAAGCAAACCGGGCTGGGGCATCCTGGTGTTGCCCTCCGAACTCGTCAACCAGCGCGACGAGGTCGTGCAGAAGGGCGAGCACCGCGTGATGGTGCCCAGGAGGCCGTCATGAGCGCGTCTCCGCAGCAGGCGCTGCCGCTGGCCGGCTTCCGCGTCATCGATTACAGCCACTTCCTGGCCGGCCCCTATGTCGGGCGCTGCCTCGCCGCGCTCGGCGCGGAGGTCATCAAGGTCGAGCGACCCGGCACGGGCGATGCGGGGCGCCAGCATGCGTGGTTCGTCGGCGAGCACAGCGGCTACTTCCTGCAGCAGAACATGGGCAAGAAAGGGCTGAGCGTCAACACGAAGGATCCGCGCGGCCGTGCGTTGATGAAGAAGCTGGTCGACAGCGCCGACGTGTTCGTCGAGAACTACCGCCCCGGCGCGCTCGACAAGCTCGGCCTGGGCTATGCCGAACTCGCCGAAACCAACCCCGGACTCGTGTACTGCTCGATCTCGGCCTACGGCCACACCGGCCCGGACTCGCACCGCGCGGGCTTCGGCCTCATCGCCGAGGCCAAGAGCGGCATCATGCAGATGGTGGGCAATCCGGGCGAAGCGCCGCCGCTGTTGCGCATCTCGCTCGGCGACATGTACACCGGCATCCACGCGGTCGCCGCGATCAATGCCGCGCTGCTGGGGCGCGTGAAGTCCGGCCGCGGGCAGCACATCGACATGGCGCTGTACGACACGCTGGTGTCGATGCACGAATACGCGGTGCAGTGCTACACGCTTTCCGACGGACGGGAGGTGCCGGTGCAGACCGGCCACGACATGCCCAATTCCACGCTCTACGGCGTCTTCCGCGCGCAGGACGGCGACCTCGTGATCGCCGCGCAGGTGGACGACGCGTGGAGGCGCTTCGCCGCGCTGGTCGAAAGGAACGGCGGCCCCGCGGGGTTCGGCAGCGACGCGCGGTTGCACGCGTCGGCCGGGCGGAATGCCCACCGGGCGGACATCCTCGCGGTGGTGAGGCCGTGGGTCGCGGCGCGGCCGGTCGCCCGGGTGCTGCAGATGCTGGACGGCATCGACGTGCCTGCGGCCAAGGTCCAACGCATCGACGAAGTGCTCGCCGATCCGCAGATCCGTGCGCGCGGCATGGTGGTCGAGCAGGACCATCCGGCGCTCGGAAAGATCCGCCTGCCGAACCTTCCTTTCCGGATGTCGGGGTGCGACACCTCGATCGCGCGGGTGGCGCCCGAACTGGGCGAGCACAACGCGGAAATCGCAGCCAGCCTCGGTTTCGACGCGACGCAGATCGCCGACATGCAGGCCGACGGCGTGCTCTTCAGCAAGTAAGGAGGCAGCGATGACCGACAAGTACGCCGTGATCGGCAATCCGATAGGGCACACCAAGTCGCCGATGATCCACGGCAGCTTCGCCGAGGCGACCGGCCAGGACATCGACTACCGGGCGATCGAGGGCTCGCTCGACCGCTTCGCCGAGGACGTGCATGCGTTCCGGGAGGCGGGCGGACGGGGAATGAACGTCACGGCCCCCTTCAAGCTGCAGGCCTACGCGCTGGCCACCGAACGGCTGGAACGCGCCGAACTCGCCGGCGCGACCAATGCGCTCAAGTTCGAGGGCGATCGCATCGTCGCCGACAACTTCGACGGCGTGGGCCTGGCCAACGACATCCAGCGCAACCTGGGCTTCCCGCTCGAAGGGGCGCGCATGCTGGTGATCGGCGCCGGCGGCGCGGCGCGCGGCGCGCTGCTGCCCTTTCTCTCGCAACGACCGGAGGCGGTCGTGTTGGCGAACCGCACCGAGACGAAGGCCATCGAGCTCGCGAAGCAGTTCGCCACGCACGGCCGCGTGCAGGGCTGCGGCTACGACGATCTGGCGGGAGAGCGCTTCGACATCGTCATCAACGCTACCTCGGCCAGTCTCAAGGGCGAACTGCCGCCCCTGCCCGCCGAAACGCTGAGGGAAGCGGGGCTGGCCTACGAGCTCGCCTACGGCAAGGGGCTCACGCCCTTCCTGCGCCTGGCGCGGGACGCCGGCGTGCCGAAGCTGGCCGACGGCGTCGGCATGCTCGTGGAGCAGGCCGCGGAGGCCTTCCTGTGGTGGCGCGGCGTACGGCCCGACACGCGCGGCGTCATCGACCGCATGACCATCCCCCTGGCCTGACGCAACGAGACGGAACCACCCATGAAAATCCTCATGCTGCACGGCATCAATCACAACATGTTCGGCAAGCGCGACCCGAAGCAATACGGCACGGCGACGCTGTCCGAGATCGACGCGCAGTTGCAAGCACTCGGCAAGGAACTCGGCGCCGAGGTCGACAGCTTCCAGACCAACGACGAAGGCGCGATGTGCGAGCGCATTCACCGCGGCTTCGTCGAGGGCGTGGACGCGGTGCTCATCAACGCCGGGGCGTGGACCCATTACAGCTACGGCATCCGCGACGCGCTGGCGATCCTGACGGTACCGGTCGTCGAACTGCACATGTCCAACATCCATGCGCGCGAGGAATTCCGGCACCGCTCGGTGTTCGCGGAGATCGTGAAGGGACAGATTTGCGGATTCGGCATCGACAGCTACCTGCTCGGTCTGCGTGCCGCGGTATCGGCAGCCACGCGCGCGCGGTGATGCCGCGTCGGTTGGGCATCGGCCTTCGCCTCCACTCGATCGCACGCGAATCGCGCGAGTGTTTCGCGAGTCCTGGCGGCATGAAGAATGGACGGCGGTTCGGATTCCCCAGGTCCGCCGAACCGCGAAGGCCGCTCCCTCTGGGGGCAGCCTTTTTGGGGGGGGCCTCCGACGGCCTGAAACGGACGCTGGCGGGTGACCGTATCGCCCCGGAATCGCACGCGCGACTCGGTTGGCCGCTCGTCAAATCCTGCCGTCAAGCACGCGGCAGCCAGTGCATCCGCATCGGCAGATTCCGGGTTTGATCGGGTAGGCGCCATCCGCCCCGGATGCGAGCATCCTGCCCACCACGGAGACCCGACGATGCAACGACGAACCCGTTCGCTCGCGACGCTGGCACTGGCGGCCTTTCTGGGCGCCTGCGCACAGGTGCCGACCGGCTATGCCGAGAAGGCCGCCGCGCAGGCCGCCGCCAATGCCCAGGCCGGCGCGCGCCGCTCCCCCGCGCAGGCCAGCCCTCCGCCCACGGCCGAGGTCAGCCCGCAGATGCAGGCGTTGATCGCGGCGCCGTACCCCCCGCACTTCAACGCGGCGCCGCGCGATGCGGCCGAATGGAAGGACCTGGTCGAACGCCGCGCGGCGCCGACCATCGCCGCCATTCCGGCCATGAAGGAGACGCTGGGCGTGGACGTGCAGCCGACACGCATCGCGGGCGTGAACGCCTTCGTCGTCACGCCGCGCACCATCGCGCCGGGCAACGAGCGACGCCTGCTCATGCACGTCCACGGCGGGGGCTACGTGTTCGGGCCCCGCGAGGCCGCGCTGCCCGAGGCCATGCTCCTGGCCAGCTTCGGCGGCTACAGGGTGGTCTCGGTCGACTACCGCATGCCGCCCGACTTCCCCTATCCCGCGGCCATGGACGACGCCATGGCGGTGTGGAAGGAACTCGCGCGCACGAACCCGCCGCGGAACATGGCCGTGTTCGGCACTTCCACCGGCGGCGCGATGACGCTGGCGCTGGTGCTGCGCGCCAAGGCCGAAGGCGTGCCGCTGCCCGGCGCCATCGCCCCCGGCACCCCGTGGTCGGACATCGCGAAGATCGGCGACACCTACCAGACGGCCGAATGGATCGACAACATCCTCGTGACCTGGGACGGGTGGCTGGGCCGCGCGGCATCGCTCTATGCCAACGGCCGCGACCCGAAGGACCCGCAGCTCTCGCCCATCTACGGCGACTTCGCCGGCTTCCCGCCCGCCATCCTCACGAGCGGCACCCGCGACCTGTTCCTCTCGAACACGGTGCGCACGCACCGCAAGCTGCGCCGGGCCGGCGTCGAGGCCGACCTCAACGTGTACGAGGGCCAGTCGCACGCGCAGTACGGCCTCAACCCCGATGCGCCGGAGACGCGCGAGGCGTTCACCGACATCGCGCGCTTCTTCGACCGGCACCTGGGGCGCTGAGGGGCCGCCGCCCCATCCCCGTCGCGCACCGCGATCGCAAGACCTCGGCCTCCGCCGCCCGGGTGGGGCTCGGCGAGGCGCGTAGCCTGCCCGGCGGGCGGGCTCTCGCCAGTCGGTTTCGCCAGCGCCCTCCCAGGAGCCCGCGCCACGGGCAGGCGGGCCGGACGCGCCTGCGGCGCGCGGGACGGCGCGTTTTCGTCAGTCGGCCTGGATGCGGGCCGCGCGGATGACGCGCTCCCACTTGATGGATTCGGCTTTCAGGAAGTCGGCTGCCTCGGCCGGACTCGACGGCGTGATGACCGCGCCCAGGCCATTGAGGCGATCCCGCACGGCTGCGTCGGCCAGCGCCTTGCGCGTCTCTGCGTTCAGGCGGGCCACCACGTCGGCGGGTGTGCCGACCGGCGCCAGCAAGGTCCACCATACCGTGGCTTCGAAATTCGGCAGTCCGGCTTCGGCCATCGTGGGTACGTCGGGGAGCATCGCTGCACGCTTGTCGCCGCTGACCGCCAAAGCCTTGAGCTTGCCCGACTGGATGTGCGGCAGCGCTTCGAGTGGGTTGAGCAGCATGAACGACACACGGCCGGCGATCAGGTCGATCAGGGCCGGCGATCCGCCCTTGTAGGCGACGTGCAGCGCGTCGAACTTGCCCGCCGACTCGAGGAGGGCGCCCGCCAGGTGGCCCGAACTCCCGTTGCCGGCCGAGCCGTACGTCAGCGCCCCCGGCCGGGCCTTCGCCGCCGCAATGAGTTCCCCGACCGAGCGGTACGGCTCGGACGCGGCGGTCACCAGGACCAGCGGCGCGTAGCCCAGTTTCGAGACGGGGGTGAAATCCTTCAGGCCGTCGAACCGCAGCTTGGGGTAGAGCGTGTTGTTGGTCACCACGCCGTTCGCGGCCACCAGCAGGGTGTAGCCGTCGGCTGGCGCCTTGGCGACGTATTCGGTGCCGATATTGGCGTTGGCCCCCGGCTTGTTGTCGACGATGACCGGCTGGCCCATCTGCGCGCCCAGCCGTTCGCCGACGCTGCGGCCCACCGTGTCGACCGCGCCACCCGCGGCGAAGGGCACGACGAGATGGATGGTCTTGCCGGGGTAGCCGCCCTGCGCCCGGGCGGAGGCCGCGAGCATCGAGAGCAGCAGGGTCGCCAAGGTGCGGCGACGGGAAACAGGGTTGGCGGGCATGGCGATGAAACTCCTTGATCGGAGCTTACGCAGCACCACCCGCTGGCACAATTGCGTTTTGCCTGATGGAACGTTCTCCCTCGGGATTACCCTGGACCGTCGATGACCCCTGCGGATACGCCCCACTCGGTCGCCGATCGCGGGGACGCCGTCACCGCGGTCTCCCGGGCGCTCGGCATCATGGACGCTTTCGGCATGGCCGATTCGCACCTGGCTCTGGCGGAACTGGCACGGCGCACGGATCTGCCGAAGCCGACGGTGCTCAGACTCGCGCGGACTTTGTCGCTGTCCGGCTACCTGGTGGCGCTGGAGGGGGGTGCCTGGCGGCTCGGCCCGGCGGCGGCGCGGCTGGGCGCGCGCTATCAGCGGGGGTTCGACCTGAGCAACCTGATCGAGCCTGCGCTGCAGAAGTTGGCCGAAGACACCGGCCGCAGCGCCTCGTTCTTCGCCTTGGAGGACCGGCAACGGGTCCGGCTGTTGCGGGTTCGGGGCAAGGACGGCTTCGTCACCCCGACGCGTGTCGGCGAACCCCTGCCGCTCGAGAAGGGAGCGGCGGGCCAGGTCATCCTGGCGTTCTCCGGAGGCCGTGGGCGAATGCTCGCGCGCATCCGCGAGCGGGGGTGGCACCTGACTGTGGGCGAGGCCGACGCCGGCTCGGCGAGCATCGCCGCGCCGGTGCATGGCGCGCCGCGCAGCCTCCTGGGCGCGATGAGCGTGGCCGCGCCGGCGAACGACAAGGCGGTGGCGGACCTGGAGCGCCACGTCGCTGTGCTGGTGGAGGCGGCGCGCTTGCTGTCGCACGCTTTCGCCACCGATGCGTACAAATCCAGCGACGGCACCGCGATCCGGAGCCTGTGGTTTCCCGGATAGCCGATGCAACCGGAGCGGGACACGCGCCGGGCCGGGTGCGGCCCCGCGCCCTGGCATCGTGCCTAGCCCGCAGGAAATCCAGCGCCCAGGTGATGCACCGCGCGGTGCAGGTGCGCGAGGAATTGCCGGACGCTCGGTTTCAGATTGGTTTCCGGCCGGACGAGCGCCACCAGTTCCAGCATCAGGGGTCCTTCGCTCACCTGGACGATGTCGAGAAACCGGGCGGCCAGGGGATGCTCGGCGATCTGCCGGGGCAGCAGGCCGACGAAGTTGCCGCTGGCAACGATCGATAGCAACCCGAGCGTCGAATTCACGAGCGCGCCGGCCGGAGGCGGCGGCAGTCCGTTGCGCTCGTAGAGCGTCCGCGCGTAGCCCGACTCCGGAGTCATGCCCGTGTAGACCCAGGGCGCCTGGCCCAGTTCGGCGAGATCGCGTGCTCTCGCCAGGGAATTGCCGCGACGGACGACGACGACCATCGCGATCGGCATGAGGGGCTCGACGATGAACTCGCCCAGGGGGAGGTCGGCGGGGAGGGGACCCAGCGCGATGTCCACCTCGCCCTTGCGCAACCGGATGAGCTGCGCGATGTAGAGCTCTTCGGACACGCGCAGCTGGACTTCGGGGAAAGCACGGCCGAATGTGCGCAATGTCTCGGGCACCAGCAACATGACCGCGAGGGGGACTGCACCGATCGTGATGGACCCGGTCATGCGGCCGTCCAGCTGGCGGATCTGATCCACCGCCTGCGCCAACTCCCGCTCGGCCGCCAACGCCCGTTCGTACAGCACCAGGCCCTGCGTGGTGGGCTTGACCCCCGTCGTGGAGCGCACGAGCAGCGTGGTGGAAAGCTCGCGCTCGAGTTCGCGGATGAGTTTGGTCAGCGCCGGCTGCGAAATGCCGATCCGCTTCCCCGCCGATCGCATGCTGCCTTCCTCGACGGCGGCCACCAAGGCCCGAAGGCTGCTGGTTTTCATCTTTTCATGATAACTGCGCGTTATCGCGTACCGCAACGCGGCATCTCCCGAAAAAAGGAGCCGCTACCTAGACTCCCACCCAGCTTCGAACCCGTCGAAGCAACACGCAGCACGCCGGACGCCAAGGCTGCCCACGCAGCGCTTGCCTGGCTCACCGAAACCCGCGACACGCATGCCTGAAAAGGCTGCGACATCCCATGGCCAAAATCATCGGCGGCCTCGCCGCTTCGCACACGCCCACCATCGGTTTCGCGCTCGACCGGAACAAGTCGGCCGACCCGGTCTGGGCCCCGATCTTCGAAGCCTTCGCGCCGATGCGGGCGTGGATCGAGGAGAAGCAGCCCGACGTGCTGCTGCTCGTCTACAACGACCACGTCACCTCGTTCTTCTTCGACCACTACTCGGCCTTCACCCTCGGCGTGGGCGAGCGGTGGGAGGTGGCCGACGAGGGCGGCGGCGCGCGCGACCTGCCGCCGATCCAGGGCCATCCGGCGTTGGCCGAGCACATCGGCCGTTCCCTCATGGCCGACGAGTTCGACATGTCCTTCTTCCAGGACAAGCCGCTCGACCACGGCTGCTTCTCGCCGCTGTCGGTGATGTGCCCGCACGAGCCCGCATGGCCGGTGCGGTTGATTCCCGTGCAGGTCGGGGTTCTCCAGTTCCCGATCCCCACCGCGCGCCGCTGCTACCGCCTGGGCCAGGCGCTGCGCCGCGCGGTCGAGAGCTATCCGGAGGACCTGAAGGTGGCCATCGTCGCCACCGGCGGCCTGTCGCACCAGGTGCACGGCGAGCGGGCCGGATTCAACGATACCGAGTGGGACGCGCGTTTCCTCGATCTGCTGGAGAGCGATCCGGAGCAACTGGCGAACATGACGCACGCCGAGTACGCCACGCTCGGCGGCTTCGAGGGCGCCGAGGTCATCATGTGGCTGGTGATGCGCGGCGCGCTTGCCTCTCAGGTCAAGTGCCTCCATCGCAGCTACTACCTGCCGTCGATGGCCGGCATCGCCACCGCCATCTACGAGCCGGTGGAGCAGGGCATGTCGCCGGCCGCCGCCGAGCGGCACCGGGCGCATACGGCCCGGCAGCTGGACGGCATCGACAAGCTCCCCGGCACCTATCCCTTCACGCTGGAGCGCAGCGTGCGGGCCTACCGCATCAACCGCTTCCTGCACGGGCTGGTGCGGCCGGAGTTCCGCGCGCGCTTCCTGGCCGACGAGGCCGCCACGATGCGCGAGGCCGACTTGGACGATGTCGAGCGCCGACTCATCCGCGACCGTGACTGGCAGGGACTGATCCGCTACGGCGCGATCTTCTTCATGCTGGAGAAGCTGGGCGCGGTGGTGGGCGTGTCGAACCTGCACATCTACGCGGCGATGCGGGGCGAGACGCTGGAGGACTTCCAGAAGACCCGCAACACCAAGGCGCTGTATTCCGTGGCCGGCAAGGACGCCAAGAACCTGGGCTGGGACGCCGCCAAGACCGCGGCGACGTCCTGACCGGCCGAGGCGGGCCCCACCTCCCGATCGACGGCACCGGGGTCGAGGTATCGCCGACCGCACGGCAGGAGGCGCGCCGATGCCGCCGGAGCGACCGGCGCGGGTCCGGGTTTTCGACGCGGACCGCGGAACCGGGCGTGCGTTCCATCCGGTGGAACGGCCTTGTGGGCGGCGAATTCGATATCTATGCTCCGCCGACGGTCGGACGTTCGCGGCATCGACCAACAATCGCGCAGGGACCCATGCCCGCCTTGAAATGCATTTCCTCGATGGCGACCCGCCCACTCCTGCAGGCGCTGCGCGCCCGGTGGACCGACCGCGGCGGACAGGCGGTCCGGCTCGAATCCGTCGGCGGCGTCGATGCGGCCCGGCGCATCGACGCGGGCGAGGCCTTCGACGTCGCCGTCCTCGCCGCCGATGCGCTGCAGACGCTCGCGGCCTCGGGCCGCGTGGGCGCCGTCGTGCCGATCGCCGTGTCCGGCGTGGCCATCGCGGCCCGGGCCGGCACGGCGCCGCGGGTCGCCACCGTCGCGCAATTGCAGGAGACGCTCCGGGCGTCCCGCGCCGTCGGCTATTCCACCGGCCCCAGCGGCAAGGCCCTGCTGGCGCTGCTGTCGCGGTGGGGGATGCTGCGATCCCTGCAGGACCGGCTCGTCCAGGCGCCGCCGGGCGTACCGGTCGGCGAACTCCTCGCCCGGGGCGCGGTCGATCTCGGTTTCCAGCAGCGCAGCGAACTCGTCCACCAGCCCGGCATCGCGCTCCTGGGGCCGATGCCGCCCGGCAGCGAGATCGTCACCGCGTTCTCGGCCGCGCCCTGCACGGCCGGCGCCCTACCCGCGCAGGCCGGGGCGTTCATCGCCCACCTCGCCTCGGCCTCCTGCGCCGACGCCATCCGCCGCGAAGGCATGGAGCCGGCCGGCGCTTTCCGCATCCCTTCCTGATCCCACCCGCACCATCGACACCATGATCATCGACTGCCACGGCCACTACACCACCGCCCCCAGGGCGCTCGAAGCCTGGCGCCAGCGCCAGATCGATGCTTTCCATGCCGGTTCCACGCCGCCGTCCCCGTCGGAACTGCGCATCGGCGACGACGAACTGCGCGAATCCATCGAAGGCAACCAGCTGCGGCTGATGGACGAACGCGGCATCGACCTCACCGTCTTCAGTCCGCGCGCGAGCTTCATGGCGCACCACATCGGCGACTTCGCGGTCTCCTCCGCCTGGGCCGCGATCTGCAACGACCTCTGCGCCCGGGTCGCCGGCCTGTTCCCCCGGCGATTCGCACCCGCGGCCATGCTGCCGCAGTCCCCCGGGGTCGACCCCGCCACCTGCATCCCCGAACTCGAGCGCAGCGTCGGCGAACTCGGCTGCGTGGGCATCAACCTCAACCCCGATCCCTCCGGCGGACACTGGACCAGCCCGCCGCTCACCGACCGGCACTGGTACCCGATCTACGAGAAGATGGTCGAGCTCGACATCCCCGCGATGATCCATGTGAGCACCAGCTGCAACCCCTGCTTCCACACCACCGGGGCGCACTACCTCAACGCCGACACCACCGCAGTGATGCAGCTGGTGCAGGGCGACCTGTTCAAAGACTTCCCCACGCTGCGCTTCGTCGTGCCGCACGGCGGCGGCGCGGCGCCCTACCACTGGGGCCGCTTCCGCGGCCTGGCGCAGGAGATGAAGAAGCCGCTGCTGGAGGACCACCTGCTGGGCAACGTGTTCTTCGACACCTGCGTCTACCACCAGCCGGGCATCGACCTGCTGACCCGGGTCGTGCCGGCGAAGAACGTGCTGTTCGCCTCCGAGATGATCGGCGCGGTGCGCGGCATCGATCCCGAAACCGGCCACCATTTCGACGACACCAGGCGCTACATCGAGGCGAGCACGCTCGACCAGGCTGCCCGCCGGCAGGTTTACGAAAGCAATGCCCGGCGCGTGTTCCCGCGCTTGGATTCCAGGCTCAAGGCCCTCGAACAGGGTACGCACCATGCATGAACTCGGCGTCGTCCACCGCAACATCGAACGCACCGACGCAGCCGTGGCCGACGCGCTGGCCGCGCTCGGCTCGGCCACGGTGCACGAGGCCATGGGCCGGGTCGGCCTGCTGGCGCCCTACATGCGCCCGATCTATCCGGGCACGCAGGTCTCCGGCACGGCAGTCACGGTGCTGCTCCACCCGGGCGACAACTGGATGATGCATGTGGTCGCCGAGCAGATCCGTCCCGGCGACATCGTGGTGGCCGCCTTGAGCGCGCCCAGCGGGGACGGCTTCTTCGGCGACCTGCTGGCCACCAGCTTCCAGGCGCGCGGCGCGCGGGCGCTGGTCATCGACGCCGGGGTGCGCGACGTGAGGACCCTGCAGCGGATGGGCTTCCCGGTCTGGAGCAAGACGGTCAGCGCCAAGGGCTGCGTCAAGGCGACGCTGGGCTCGGTCAACATCCCGGTGGTCTGCGCCGGCATGCTGGTGGAGCCGGGCGACGTGGTCGTGGCCGACGACGACGGCGTGGTGCGCGTGCCGCGGGCCATCGCCGCCGCCACGCTCGACAAGGCCCGCGAGCGCGAGGCCCTGGAAGCCGACAAGCGCGGCAGGCTCGCTGCCGGCGTGCTCGGCCTCGATATGTACGGCATGCGCGGCGCGCTGGAGAAGGCCGGGCTGCGGTATCTGTGAACGCGGCCGACGATAGCGCGCGTCGGCCGTCGTATCGGATCACCCGCGCAGCAGCACCAGGCCGGGCGGCAGGGCCTCGCCGAACACGCGGCGCTGGTCGGCCTCATCCAGCATCGTCGCTTCGCGCACCATCGCGGCCCAGCCCGGCGCGGCGTGGGCGGCTTGCAGCTGCTCGGCGATCCGCAGGCGCAGGGCCTCCGGCAGGTCGCGCGCGCGGTCGCCCGTGGCCCGCGCGATCTGGGCCACGGCGAAGGCCGCGGCCTCGTGGCGGGCCCAGTCCGGCGCGATGGCGGCGATCTGCGCGATCCAGTCCTGCGCCGTGGCGGGCGGCAGCACATGGTGCAGGCTGGCGTACAGCGGCTGGCGCGCGCCCAGGCGGCCCAGCGCCCACCAGAGTTCGTGGGTGGGGCGCTGCCGCAGCCGCTGCAGCAGCCACTGGCCGAACCGCACCTTGTCGGCCGGCCGGATGCGCTCGAACGAGGCCGCCATGCGCAGCAGTTCGTCGAGCGCCTGCATGGACGGGCCCTCCGGCGCGGCGATGTCGGTGCCGCCGGGCGGCTGCAGGTAGTAGGCGACGGCCTCGTAGACCATCTGCTGCTGCTCGGCGTCCAGGCCGCCCGCGATGCGGCGCCACAGCGTCCACCACTCGGACCACTGCTGGCTGTCGTCGCTGTGCGCGATGCCGGGGCCGAACAGCTCCCACATCCGTTCCATGCGCCAGCCGTCGAGCGGATCGCCGAAGCCCGGCCGCAGCGTGAAACCGGCCAGGTTGAACCAGGCGCGCTCGTGCTGCGGCGAGCGGCGCCGGCGCCTGGCGCCCTGCAGCAGCGCGCCGAACAGCGTGCGCAGCAATGCCGCGTGCCAGGTGGCGCGTTCGCCGAGCAGGCGTTCCAGCGTGGCGCGCAGCTGGCGGACTTCCCTGGCGTCCACGGCTTGCTTCCGGTCGCCGTAGACGCGGGCGATGGCGGCCAGCGCCTCGGGCAGGCGCGGATGGGCGGCGACGGGTGCGTCGGCACCGGGCGCGGTCGCGTCGCCGCGCAGCTGGAATTCGAGCTCCCAGCGCTGGGGGGGCGCATCGGCCCCGTCCACGGCTCCATCCACGGCCACGCAGTGCATTTCCAGCGTGCCGACTTCGGTGATCCGGGCATCGAGCGTCACCTGCACCTCGCCGGCCGCGCCAGCCCGGGGTTCCAGCACGGTCGCGATGGGCGGCAGGCGCTGCAGGCCGTCCTGCAGCGCCGCCAGGTCGCCGGCGCGGTGCCGCAGGTCGGCGGCGCTCGTGGCGAGGTTGAAGCGCACCGGGCGGCCCAGGCGCAGGCGGAAGCGCCGGGCGTCGAGCCGCACGGTCTCGCCTTCGGGGGTGCCGTGCGGCAGCACGCAGATGCCCTGGCCGTCCTCGAGCGCGAGGTAGTAGGCCCGCGCGGCGCCGCTGCGGATGCGCGGCGCGCTGCCGGCGCGGGCCATGGCGTAGGCGACCGCGCCGCGCGCGACGGCCGCGTCGAGCCGGGGCGTATCCAGCAGGCGGATCGGCGGGGCGCCCGCCGGCTGCCAGGCGCGCAGCGTGGCCAGCAGGCGCTCGCGCAGCGCCGGCGCATGGAACACGCCGCCGTTGAGCAGCACCGTGTCGGGCAGGCCGCCGCCCTGGCGCTGCAGGAAGGCCGCGATGTGGCGGGTGATGGCGGCATCGCTGGCGTAGGGCAGGCCGAACTCGACCAGGGCGCCGCGGGCGCGCCGGGGCCGGGCGTCGGCCGCGACCTGCGGGAAGAAGCCTTCGACCAGCAGCCGGTCCACGTCGGCCCGGGTGAGCGGGGCCGAGCGCGCGCCGCCGATCAGCCGGCTGCCGCCGCCCTGCAGCGTGACCGTGGTTTCCGCCGGTCCGTCCGGGGCCAGCAGGCGCTCCTTGGCGCTGCGGCAGCGCTGGGTGAGCTGCGCCAGCTGGATCGCGCCGAGCTGCCGGTCCGATGGCCCGCCCGACGGCCCGCCCGACAGGCGCGGCTCGATCCAGCGCGCGAGCGCGAGGTCCATGTTGTCGCCGCCCAGCACCAGGTGGTCGCCCACGCCGGTGCGCGCGAGCTGCGGCCGGCCCGCCGCGTCCAGCGCGACCTCGATCAGGGTGAGGTCGGTGGTGCCGCCGCCCACGTCGACCACGAGCAGTCGCCGCGTGCCGGCCAGCTGCCGCGCCAGATCGTTGCGGTGGGCGAACACCCAGTCGTAGAACGCGGCCTGCGGCTCCTCGATCAGATGGACCGCGCCCAGGCCGGCCAGTGCGGCGGCCTGCAGGGTCAGCTGGCGCGCGCCGTCGTCGAACGAGGCGGGCACCGTGAGCACGGTGGCCTGCTGCGCGAGCGGCGCCCCGGGGTGGGCCCGGTCCCAGGCCCGGCGCAGGTGGCGCAGGTAGCTGGCGCTGGCCTCCAGCGGGGAGACCTTGGGCACCTCGTCCGGCGCGCCCCAGGGCAGGATGGCGGCGGTGCGGTCGACCGCGGGGTGCGACAGCCAGCTCTTGGCGCTGGCCACCAGCCGGCCCGGCGTCTGCTGGCCCAGTTCGCGCGCGAAGGCGCCGAGGATGGCCGGCTCGTCCGAAGGCCAGGGCAAGGGCAGGTCGGCCGCCGCCAGCGCGCCTTCGGCCGCATGGAAACGCAGCGACGGCAGCAGGGGCCGCGGCGCGACCTCGCCGGCCGCGACGCTCTGCGGGACCGCGAAGACCTGGATGTCGTCCTCGACGACCGGCGCGAACGCCAGCACGGTGTGGGTCGTGCCCAGGTCGATGCCGATGCGGAAGGCGGCGGCCATCACGCGCCGCGGACGTCGAACTCCACCTTCCAGTGCGCGCCGCCCGCCGCCCCTTCACTCGCATGCGCCAGCAGCTCCAGCGTGCCGATGTCGGTCACCCGCGCGCGCAGCTGCACCGGCACGACCTCGCCCGCGGCACGGCCCTCGGCCGGGAGCGTGGCCTCGATCTGCGCGAGTTCCTGCAGCTCCTCGGGCGACCAGAAGTCCAGCAGCGTGCCGGGCCGGTCCTCGCGCCGCACGGACGATCCGAAGAATCGGAAGCGCACCGATTCGCCGACCACCAGGCCTAGCTGCTGCGGCGGCAGCGGCGCCTCCGAGCCTTCCTCCATGCCGAAAGGCGCGACGCACAGCGCCTGCACGGGCGGCTCCAGCCCCGGCACGGCCGGCATGCTCGACTCGATGCCCACGTAGTAGGCCTGGGCCGTGCCGCCGCGGATGCGGATGCCCTGGCCCTGGCGCACTTGGCCGTAGTAAGCCGCGCCGCGCGCCACGGCATGGTCCATGTCGGCGCCCTGCAGCAGCCGCGCGGCGGGCGCGCCGTCGGCGGCCAGCCAGGCGTTCAGGGTGGACAGCACGCGCTCGGCCAGCAGTTCGGACTTGAACACGCCGCCGTTGAACAGCACGGCCGTGGGATGCAGGAAGCTGGCGCCCTCGGGCGGCGCGAAGCCCGCCAGCTGCGCTGTGGCGTCGACCTGCCGGCCCAGCAGCGCGGCCAGGTGGCGCGTGACGGCGGCGTCCTGCGCGTAGGGCAGGCCGATCTGCGTGAGGCCGGCGCGTGGCCGGGCGACGGGCCGGGCACTGCTCTCCACGGCCGGGAAGAAGCCTTCGAGCAGCAGGGCGGTCAGCAGTTCGCGCTTCAGTTCCGTCTTGATAGCGCCGCCGATGAGCTTCGAGCCCCGGCTGGGCACGACGAGCGGCACGCCCGGCAGGTCGGCGTCGCCGAGCAGCTGCTCCTTGGCCAGGCGGCAGGCGTACGTCAGCGCGCGCATCTGCCAGGGGTCCAGCTGCCGGCCTTCGGCGGCCAGGCCGCGCGCCACGCCATGGGCCAACGCGAGGTCCATGTTGTCGCCGCCCAGCAGGATGTGCTCGCCCACGGCCACGCGGTGGAGCTGCAGGTTGCCGGCGTCCTCGGTCACGGCGATCAGCGAGAAGTCGCTGGTGCCGCCGCCCACGTCGACGACCAGGATCACGTCGCCGACCCGGACCTGCTTGCGCCAGTCCCCGGCGCTGCCGGCGATCCAGCTGTACAGCGCGGCCTGGGGTTCCTCCAGCAGCGTGATGCCCCGGTAGCCGGCGGCCTGGGCCGCCTCGGCCGTCAGTTCGCGCGCGGCCGGGTCGAACGACGCGGGAATGGTGACCGTGACGGCCTGCTGGTCGAACGGCGCCTCGGGGTGGCGGTGGTTCCAGGCGTCGCGCAGGTGCCGCAGGTAGTGCGTGCTGGCGGCGAGCGGGGAGATGCGCTCGACCTCGGCCGGCGCATCGGCCGGCAGGATGCCGGCGCGCCGGTCCACGCCGGCATGGCCGAGCCAGCTCTTGGCGCTGGAGACCAGGCGGATCGGCGTCAGCGCGCCATGGCTGCGCGCCCATTCGCCGGTGATGCGCTCGGGCGCGGCGTTCCAGGGCAGGGCGAGGTCGCCGGCGGCGAACTCGCTGGCGTGCGGCAGGTAGAGGAAGGAGGGCAGCAGGGCGAAGTCCTGCACCGCGCCGGGGCCGCTCTGCTGGGCGACGGGCAGGATCTCGGGCAATGCGCCCTCGGTCTGCAGGTCGACCCAGGACAGCGCGCTGTGCGTGGTGCCCAGGTCGATGCCGATGGCGTAGCGGCTCATGCGGAAACCTCCGGGCTGCGCGCTGCGAAGGCGCCTGCGGGTGGACGGGCGGCGCTCACAGCTCCACCTCCGCCGGTGCGATCACGCGCGTGTCGTGTCCTTCGGTCAGCGCCGGCAGCCGCACGGCCGTGGCGCGCCAGCCCTTGTGCTGCAGCGTGCCCGTGAACGGCGGCTGGCCGACCACGTTGCCGGTCACGCGCACGGCGGCGGCGTCGAAGCCGGCAGGCAGCGTCAGGCGGCTGCCTTCGGCTTCGGCACGCACGGCTTCGAGGTCGAAGGCGTCCTGGAGCACCTTGCGCGCGCCGCCGTGCAGCAGACGCGCCGCGCCGCCCACATCGGCATCGGAGTAGGCCGCGATGTCTTCCTGCAGGAAGTCGACGAAGCGCGATTCGCGCTGCAGCAGCGCCAGCAGCTGCAGGGCGGCGTCGACGTCGGCGGTCGCGCGCACGGGGGGCGGCGGCGGTGGCGGCGTCCGTACGGGCGCGGGCGGCGGCACCTCGCTGGCCAGCGGCGCGCCGTTGCGCAGCGCCTGCACGCGCGCGGCCAGGTGGCCGTCGCCCAGCAGCGCGAAGAAGCTGCCGATGGCGAGGGACAGGCGGGAAAGGAAGGGAAGGGCTTGTGGTTCGGTCATGGGCAATGGGTCGCCACGGGGGCGCAACGGGCGGTTGGCCCGGGCGAACGCCGGGCCGTGCGGCCGCTATTGTCTTCAATGCGGGGGGCGCAGGGGAAACACGAGGATTCCGCATGCCGCTGCCGCGGGATTTGCGCGAGGAGACGCGCGAGGCCCGATCGGTCGTCATGTCGCGAAGGCGGAGGGCGAGAAACGGAGGCCCGGTTCGCAGCGGCCGCTGCCGGCGGTCACCGGCAGGGGGGCGACTCGGCGATGGCCGGCCCCGGGCGGTCCCCGGGCCGCATATCGCCCGGAGCGCCGCGGCCGCTTCAGAGCGGGCAGCTCACTTCTTCGCCGCCTGGACGACGGCTGCGGTGGACAGAAGGATGGTGCCCACCAGCGCGGCGATCGACAGCAGGCCCAGCGGCGTCACCGCGAGTTTGGCCTGGAGCTGGAAAGAGCCTTTTTCGATATCGAGCTCGGCGGTCTGGAGGTTGCGGTGATCCGTCATCTTGTCGATCGGTAGTCTGGGACCGGTCATCGGGTGGGTATCCGGGGTTATCCGCTTTCGCTGTGCGGCGGGTCGGCGCCGGCGCGCGGGGTTGCGGTCGCAGCCCAGCATAGCCGACATGCGTCCGACGGGAAAACGGCGCTGCCGCACGGACCCGTTTGCGAGCCGCCGCGTGGCGGGCGCGGCCCGCGCCGCGTCAATGGCGTTTGGAGGCGAGGGCCGAAACGGCCATCCCGCCCATGACGAGGACCAGGCCGGCCGCGAAAGGCGCAGAGATGCTGCTGCCCAGGAAGACCACGGACGCGAGGATGCCGATGAGCGGAACGCCCAGGGTGAGGTTCGACATGGCGAACGTGCTGATCCTGCGGCCGTATTCCGCGGAAATCACGAAGCACGCGGAGGTCGCGACCGGGCCGATGAAAAGAAGCAGTTCCAGCAGCCGCGCATCCACCGGGATGCCGGTCGGCGGCCCTTCGAAGCACCAGGCCAGTCCGCCCAGCGGAACCACGGCGAGCAGCATCTGCCAGGGAGCCAGCGTCAAGGGGGACGAATCCCACCGGTGGCGCTTGATGTGCAGGATCACCACCGACCAGCTCATCGCGGCGACCAACAGCAGTCCGGATCCGACCAGCACGCCGGGAGCGTTCCAGTCCAGCTCCCAGGGCGAGCAGATCAGGGCGACCCCGGCCAGGCCCACGGCCAGCGCGCCGATCTGGCGGCGGGAAGGCTTCAGCTGGAAGATCAACCAGTTCGCCACGACGCCCCAGAGCGGGGTGGTGTAGGCCAGCAGCACCGCACGGCTGGTATCGACCTTGGTCATGGCGATCATGCCGAGGCCGGTGAACGCCGTCATCTGGAACAGGCCGATGCTGGCGACGATGGGCCAGTCCGCGCGGGTGGGGATCCTGAACGAGCCCCGCGCGATCGTGAACGCGAAAAGGCACAGGGCCGCGCTGCCGAAGCGGATGGTCGCCAGCCACAGCGGCGGGACGACCTCCAGGGCGAGCTTGGTGGCGGGCCAGCTGATGCCCCAGAGCAGCACCATCAGCCCCAGCCAGGGCAGGGTGCGGCGCACGGTCGCGGAAGACGCCGGACCTGAAGGGAAGGGCGCGGTCGCGCGTCTCATCGCAGATTCGTGGAAGCCGTTTGCCATGCGTCCAATGCTATCCACCGAATCCGGAAAAAGGCTTTCTCTTTTCCTGCGAATAGTCCTTATTCCGGAAAGATCTACCGGTAAAGTATTATTTCGGGGATGAACCATCCTTCGGCTATCGACCTCGACGAAGCCAGCCTTCGGATCCTGGACGAACTCCAGCGCAATGCCGAGCACAGCAATGCCGAACTGGCCGAACGCGTCGGGCTGTCCGCCTCCCCCTGCTGGCGCCGCGTGGCGGACCTGAAGCACAGCGGCGTCCTGCTCGGCTCCGTGTCGCTGGTGGATCCGCTCAAGCTCGGGCTCGCCGTCAACGTGTTCGTGCACGTGTCGCTCAAGCAGCAGGACACCGCTTCGCTGGACGTCTTCACGCAAGCCGTCCGGCAACGTCCCGAGGTGATGGAGTGCTACCTCATGAGCGGCGAGTCGGATTTCATGCTCCGGGTCGTCGTGCGCGACCTGATGGAGTACCAGGCATTGCTCCTCGAATGCCTGACACGCATTCCCGGAGTGCAGAGCATCCGGTCCAGCTTCGCCCTGAGCCAGGTCAAATACACCACGGCCTTGCCGACCGGCCACCTCCGGCGCTGAATCGCACGGAAGCGGCGGACCGCAGCGCACGGCAAGGATGCCGCCGCACCGCGGCGCTTCTCAAGGAAGGACGTCGGCCAACCGCTTGAGCCGGTAAGGACCGTCGCCATCGAGCTGTTCCTGCAGGAACCGGACGCAGACGCGGACCTTGGCGGAATGGCCGAGGCGCACGGTGGTGGCGGCCCAGACGTCCGCGGGTTGCGACCACTCGGGCAGGATCCGCACCAGCCGGCCCGCGGCCAGGTCGTCGTGCACATCCCAGGCGGCGGGCAGCAGGATGCCCTGCCCGTCGATCGCCCAGCGCCGCACGATCTCGGAATCGTTGGACGACAGGCGGCCCGTCACCTTGACCGTCTCGACACCGCCCCCCGGACCCGCCAGCCGCCACACGCCGAAGGCCTGGTTGCGGTCGCGCAGCACCAGGCAGTCGTGCTGGCCGAGGCCGAACACGTTCGACGGCGTTCCCCTGCGTTCGAGGTAGGCCGGCGCGGCGCAGAGCACCCGCTGGCTGGACGCGATGCGATGGGCCACGAGGTGCGGTTCGGCGACTTCGCCCACGCGCACATCCAGGTCGATGCCCTCGCTGACCAGGTCGACGCGCCGGTCGACGGTATCGAGCGTGATGCCGAGCGCCGGATGGCGCGCGGCCAGCAGCGACAGGGCCGGTCCGATGTGCGCGCGCCCCAGCCGGAAGCTCGTGGTCACGCGCAGGGTGCCGGACGGGTCGAGGCGGCCGCCGGCGACGGTCTCCCCGAGGTGGTCGACGCCCTGGAAGACCTGCTGCGCCGCAGCGTAGACCCGCTCGCCATCGTCGGTCACGGTGACGCGGCGGGCCGCCCGGTGGAAGAGGGCCACGCCCAGGGCCTTCTCCAGGAGCGCGATGCGCTTGCTGACATAGGCGGGAGACGTGCCCAGTTCGGTCGCCGCCGCGGCGAAGCTCGATTTGCGCGCCGCCAGGCAGAACACCCGCAGGTCGTCCAATTGGAATTTGAGGCTCACGATCCGTGAATCATAGGGTGACGATTCGCGCATTGTTCGACGGGTTCGCTTTCCATACATTGCTGCCGAGGCCGAACGGCACGCAACCACAGGAGACGAACCATGACGGAGACCACGACACGCCCGGACCTTTCCCGTCGCCCGGTGCTGCGCATCGCGGTGGCCGGCGCGGGCGCCGTCGGGCGGCGCCATATCGAACTGATCGGGCAGAGCGGGGAGTGCGCCCTCGCGGCCATCGTCGATCCCTCGTCCGGCGCCGCCGACCTGGCCCGCGCCGCCGGCGTGCCGCGCTTCGCGCACCTGGACGACCTGCTGGCGGACCCCCGGCCCGACGGCGTCATCGTGGCCACGCCCAACCCGCTCCACGTGGACCAGGCCCTGGCCTGCATCGGGGCCGGCGTGGCCACGCTGGTCGAGAAGCCCGTCGCCCCGACCGTGCAGGAGGCCGAACGCCTGGCGCGCGCGGTGCGCGATCTCGGCGCGCGCCTCCTGGTCGGCCACCACCGGGCGCACAGCCCGATCCTGGCGAAGGCGCGGGCGGTCATCCAGCAGGGCCTGCTGGGCCGGGTCGTCGCCGTGTCCGGTTCCGCCCTGTTCTACAAGCCCGACGATTATTTCGAGGCGGCCGCGTGGCGCCGGGAGGCCGGCGGCGGTCCGATCCTCATCAACCTGATCCACGAGATCGGCAACCTGCGCTCGCTCTGCGGAGAGATCGTCTCGGTGCAGGCGGCGGCGTCGAATGCGGTGCGGGGCTTCGCGGTGGAGGACACGGCCGCCCTGCTGCTGCGCTTCGCGAACGGCGCGCTCGGCACCTTCCTCCTGTCCGACACCGCCGCCGCCGCGCGCAGCTGGGAGCAGACCACCGGGGAGAACCGGGACTACGCCTCCTACGACGACGAGGATTGCTACAGCATCGCCGGCACCCGGGGCTCCCTCTCGGTTCCGACGATGCGCCTGAAGCGCTTCGCGCCCGGGCAGGCGCGGTCGTGGTACGAGCCCATGGCGCAGGAGGTCGTCGAGAGCGCACGCACCGATCCGCTGGCGCTGCAGTTGCGCCACTTCTGCGCCGTGGCCCGCGGCGAGGCGGAGCCCCTGGTGAGCGCGCACGACGGCCTGCAGAACCTGCGCGTCGTGGAGGCCCTGACCCGTGCCGCGCAGAGCGGCGGGGTGGTCGAGGTCGCGGCCTGAGCCGGCGATGCCCCTGGAACCCGCAAAGCATTCCCCATGAACCGACCCCTTTCCCTGGCCGCGCTGACGGTCCTCGAACTGACGCCGCCCGCGATGGTGACCTGCGCCCACGAAGCGGGCTACAGCCATGTCGGCATCCGGCTGATCCCGGCCACGCCCACGGAGCCGGCCTACGACCTGGTGGGCGACACCCCGTTGCTGCGCGAGGTCGAGGCGCGGCTGGCCGACACCGGCATCCGGGTGCTCGACGTGGAGATCTTCCGGATCCGGCCGGACCGCCGGGCCGCCGACGACGAGGCCGCGATCGCCACCGCGGCCCGGCTCGGCGCCCGCGAACTGCTGGTCGCCGGCAACGACCCCGAGCCGGAGCGCCTGCTCGAATCGTTCGCGGCGTTCTGCGAGCTCGCCGGGCGGTACGGGCTGGGCGCGATGCTCGAATTCATGCCGTGGACCGACGTGAAGGACCTCGCGCAGGCGACCGGCATCGTCGAGCGTTGCGGGCAGGGGAACGCGGGCGTGCTGGTCGATCCCTTCCACTTCAGCCGATCCCGCAGCCGCGTGGAAGACCTGGCGCGGATCGCGCCCTCCCGCCTGCGCTACCTGCAGTTCTGCGACGTGCCCGCCGCGCTGCCTCCGACGATGGAGGCGATCCTCGACGAGGCGCGTTCCGAGCGGAGGTTCCCGGGGGAGGGCGGCCTCGACCTGGTCGGCCTCCTGCGGGCCATGCCCCCGCACATTCCGTTGAGCCTGGAAGTGCCGACGCATGCCCTGGCCCGCACCGTCGGCGCGACCGAGCGCGCCCGTCGGGCCCTGGAGGCGACCCGGCGGTTGCTCGCGCGGGCGGATGCGCCGGACGGGCGCCCATGACCGCCGCGCCCGCGCCGCCCGCCGGCATCGACTGCGACCTGCTGGTGGTGGGCTCCGGGGCGTCCGGCCTCGCCGCCGCGGTCACGGCGGCCTGGCACGGACTCCGGGTCGTGGTCGTCGAGAAGGCGCCGGTCTTCGGCGGCGCGACCGCCTGGTCGGGCGGATGGATGTGGGTGCCCGGCAATCCCCTGGCGCAACGCGCCGGCATCCGGGAGGACCCGCAGCAGCCGCGCACCTACCTGAAGAACGAGCTGGGCGGCCGCTACGATGCCGCGCGCGTCGATGCCTTCCTCGACAACGCCGGACCGATGGTCTCGTTCTTCGAGCGCAACACCCGGCTGGCCTTCGTGGACGGCAACGGGATCCCGGACGTGCACGGCCGGGTCCCGGGCGCCGCCAGCGGCGGGCACCAGGTCATCGCCGCCCCGTACGACGCCCGCGAACTGGGCGCGCTGAACCGCCGGCTGCGCACGACGATGCGGGAGACCGCGTTCCTGGGCATGCCGATCATGGCCGGCGCCGACCTCGGCGCCTTCCTGGGCATGACCCGGTCGCCGAAGTCCTTCCTCCATGTCGCCGGACGCGTGGCGCGCCACCTGCGGGACCTGGCGTTCCACGGCCGCGCCATGCACCTGGTCAACGGGGTGGCGCTGGTCGGGCGCCTGGCCGGATCGGCGCAGGACCTGGGCGTGCGGCTCATGGAGTCGACCTCCGCGACCCGCCTGCTGATCGCGGAGGGCGCGGTGCGGGGCGCATGCGTCGCGACGGCCGGGGGGCCGTGCGAGATCCGCGCGGTCCGCGGCGTGGTCCTGGCCGCCGGAGGATTCCCGAACGACATCGAACGCCGCAAGGCCCTGTTCCCGCGAACGCCCACCGGCCGCGAGCACTGGGCGCTGCCGCCGGAGGGTTGCTCCGGGGACGGCATCACGCTGGGCGAGTCCGCGGGCGGGACGCTCGACACCGATGTCGCATCGCCCGTCGCCTGGGCGCCGGTGTCGAGGGTGCCGCACGCCGACGGGACCATCGGCCATTTCCCGCACATCATCGACCGGGGCAAGCCGGGGGTGATCGGCGTGCTGTCGAACGGGAAGCGCTTCGTCAACGAGGCCGACGGCTACCACGACTACGTCGCGGCGATGGTGGCGCAGGTCCCGCCGGGCGAGGAGGTCTGCTCCTGGCTGGTCTGCGACCACCGGTTCCAGCGGCGCTACGGCCTGGGCCATGCGCGTCCGTTCCCGCTGCCCGTCGGACGCTCCGTGCGCAGCGGTTACCTGCAGCGCGCGAACACCGTGGAAGCGCTCGCGGCGGCCTGCGGCATCGCGCCGGCCGCGTTGCGGGACACGGTGGAGCGCTTCAATATGCATGCGCGCCAGGGCGCCGACCCCGATTTCGGGCGCGGATCGACGCACTACAACCGCAAGATGGGCGACCCCCTGCACACGGGGCCCAATCCCTGCGTCGCGCCGATCGAGCAGGGGCCGTTCTACGCGGTGAAGGTCCTGCCGGGCAGCTTCGGCACCTTCGCGGGCCTCAGGACGAACGGGCACGCGCAGGTCCTCGGGCAGGACGGCCGGCCGATTCCGGGCCTGTATGCGGCGGGCACCGACATGGCGAGCGTGATGGGCGGGTTCTATCCGTCCGGCGGCATCAATCTCGGGCCTGCGATGACCTTCGGATTCATCGCGGGCCGCCATGCGGCCGGCGCAAGGGACGATGCCCGTACCGGCACGCCTTGACAGCGCGTGGCGATGCCCGCCCGCTGAGCGGCGGAGCGTCGCCGGCTAGCCGGCTTCAGCGGCCTCGGCCACGCGCTGCCCCAGGATCGCATCGATCAACCCAGGGAACCGGCCGTCCAGTTCGGCGCGGCGGAGCTTGTTCATGTGCGTGGTGCCCGCGCATTCGGTCTGAACCAGGCCGGCTTCGCGCAGCACCCGGAAGTGGTGCGAGACGGTCGATTTCGGCCGTCCGCCGTCGAGGTCGCCGCAGCTCGCCATCGGAACGCCCGCCAAACGGCGCACGATGTCCAGGCGGACCGGGTCGCTCAACGCATAGAGCACCCGCTCGAGAACGAGGTCGTCGGCGGCAGGATGTTTCAGGGGGCGCATGGGCACCATGATAAACCTTGGGGTAAACTCGGTCGATAGTTCGATAAATATCGAAATTACGAACATATCCTGAGTCTTCAACTTCCCCGAGGAAACGCCATGTCCGCCCTGTTCCAGCCGTTCGCGCTCAAGTCCGTCACCCTGCGCAACCGCATCGCCGTGCCGCCCATGTGCCAGTATTCCGCCACCGATGGCCTAGTGAGCGACTGGCACCTGAGCCATTACGCGTCCATGGCGCGCGGCGGCGCCGGGCTGGTCATCGTCGAGGCCACCGCCGTCGCGCCGGAGGGCCGCATCACCCCGGGATGCACCGGCATCTGGAACGACGACCTGGCGCAGGCATTCGTGCCGATCGTGCAGTCCATCAAGGCGGCCGGCTCGGTGCCGGGGATCCAGATCGCGCACGCGGGCCGCAAGGCCAGCGCCAACCGTCCCTGGGAGGGCGACGACCACATCGCCGAGGACGACGCGCGCGGCTGGCAGACCATCGCGCCGTCGGCGATCGCCTTCGGTCCCGGATTGGAAAAGCAGCCGCGCGCCATGACGCTCGACGACATCGCCCGCGTGCGCCAGAACTTCGTCGACGCGGCGAAGCGCGCGCGGGACGTCGGATTCGAGTGGCTGGAACTGCATTTCGCGCACGGCTACCTGGCGCAGAGCTTCTTCGCGGCCGGGTCGAACCAGCGCGACGACCGCTACGGCGGCAGCGCCGAGAACCGTGGCCGCTTCCTGCTGGAAACGCTCCAGGCGGTGCGCGAGGTCTGGCCCGAGAGTCTGCCGTTGACGGTGCGTTTCGGCGTGCTGGAATTCGACGGCCGCGACGAGCAGACCCTGGTCGAGTCGATCGACCTGACGCGGCAGTTCAAGGCCGCCGGCCTCGACATGCTGAGCGTCAGCATCGGTTTCTCCACGCCCAAGGCCACGATTCCGTGGGGCCCGGCGTTCATGGGCCCGATCGCCGAGCGCGTGCGCCGCGAAGCCGGCATCCCGGTGTCGTCGGCCTGGGGCTTCGGCACGCCGGCCGTGGCGGAGCAGGTCGTGCGCGACGGGCAGCTCGACGTGGTCATGGTGGGTCGGGCGCACCTGGCCAATCCGCACTGGAGCTACGCGGCGGCCAAGGAGCTGGGCGTCGAGCGCGCCTCCTGGACGCTTCCCGCCCCGTACGCGCACTGGCTCGAGCGCTATTGAAAGAGTAGCGTCGGAGCGCAACGGGGCGGAGAGCGGCGCCGGCCGGCTCTCGATGCGCGGAGCGCCACGGAAAAAGGCGAGCCGGGAAACGTCTCAGACCGCCTGCCCCGACAACGCCTCGCCCCGGTGCCAGCGGCGCAGGTTGTCCAGGAACATCCCGACCACGCGGGCGGCGTTGCCGTCCGAGAAGCCGGCGCTGTGCGGCGTGGCGATGACGGTGGGCAGGTCCCACAGCGGCGACTCCGCCGGCAGGGGCTCGTAGGCGAAAACGTCCAGGAAGGCCCCGCCGAGGTGCGCCGAGCGCAAGGCCCCGACGAGCGCGGCTTCCTCGACGACTTCGCCGCGCGACACGTTGAGCACATGCGCGCCGCGCGGCAGCCGGGCCAGCGCGGCCGCGTCGACCAGGCCGCGGGTGCGGTCGGTCAGCGGGCAGGCGAGCAGCAGCCAGTCGGTCGACGGCAGCAGCGTGCCGATCCGCTCGAACGCCACGGTGGGAACGCCCGGCCGCGCCGGCGCGTCGCTGGAGCGCACGACCGCCACCCGCAGGCCGAACGCCTCCAGCAGACGCGCGGCCTCCTGCCCGATCGGGCCCCAGCCGACGATGGTGGCCTGCTGGCCGGCCAGGTCGCGCGGCAGGCCTTCGGCGATCAGCGGCGCCCACCGGTGCGCGCGCTGCGCCGCCATCAGCTGCGGAAAGCGCCGCGCCAGGGCCAGCAGGCCGGCCACCGCCGTCTGCGCCACCACCGCGGCATTGGCGCCGGTGGAGGTGGTGACCGCCACGCCGCGCGCGCGCAGCAGTCCGAAGACCGGCCGGTCCGCGCCGGCCGAATGCGTGTGCACCCAGCGCAGCGAGGGCGCCGCCAGCAGGGTGTCGTAGAAGGCCTGGGTGCGGGGCAGCACCCGGTGCTTGGTGGACAGCCCGGTCACTTCGCGCGAGATGAAGGCGATGTCGGCGTCGCCCGCGGCGACCAGGCGGTGCGGGCGGTCCGGCAGGCAGGCGGCGATGGCGTCGGCATGCTCCCGCGCGGATTCCTCGGACACCAGGATGCGCAGCGGGCCGGTCGGCAGGGCGGCGGGGGCCGGCATCAGTCCGCCGTCGCCCCGGAGGCCTTCACGATCGTCGCCCATTTCTCGTACTCCTTCTGGACGAAGCGGCCGAACTGCTCGGGCGATCCGCCCACCGGGTCGGCGCCTTCGCGCACCATCTGCTCCTCCAGCGAGGGCAGGATCTCGTTGACCGTGCGGTTGAGCAGGGCGACGACCGGCGCCGGGGTGCCCCTGGGCGCGAAGAAGCCGAACCAGGAGCCGGCCTCGAAGCCCGGGAAGCCCCTCTCCGCGACCGTCGGCACGCCGGGCAGGGCGCGCGAGGGCCTGGCGCTGGAGACGGCCAGCGCGCGCAGCTTGCCGGCCTTGATGTGCTGGATCACCGAGGGGATGGTGGCGAACATGAACTGCAGCCGGCCCGCGAGCAGGTCGTTGAGCGCGCCCGATCCCTTGTAGGGCACGTGCAGCGTGTCGGCGCCGCTGCGCTGGCCGAGCATGTAGCTCGACAGGTGCGACGACGTGCCGACGCCGGTCGAGCCGTAGCTCAGCTTGCCGGGGTTCGCCTTGGCGTATGCGACGAATTCCTCCAGCGTCCTGGCCGGCACGTCGGGATGGACCACCAGCACGTTGGGCACGTCGGCCAGCTGCACCACCGGGACCAGGTCCTTCAGCGGGTCGTAGGGCAGGTTCCGGTAGAGCGTCTGGTTGACCGCCATCGGCCCGACCGAGTTGACGATCAGGGTGTAGCCGTCGGCCGGGGCGCGCACCGCCATCTCGGTGCCGATGTTGCCGCCGCCGCCGGGCCGGTTGTCGATCGGGAAGGGCTGGCCGAGCCGTTCGGTCATCTTCTGGGTGACGGCGCGGGCCAGGATGTCGGTGGTGCCGCCGGCGGTGAAGGCGACCAGCACCTTCACCGGCTTGGCGGGATAGGCCGTCTGGCCGAAGGCGGGGGGCAGCAGCAGGCCGGCGGCCGCTGCGCCCAGGATGTCTCTGCGGATCATGGCGTTGTCTCCTCGTGTGGTCGGTCGGGGGCGGAGCGCTCAGGTCGCGTAGCCCGGGTCCATGCGGTCGAGCTTGCGCAGCAGGGCCGGCCACTCCATCACGCCGTAGGGGCGGCGGGTGCCGGGCTGGTAGTTGTTCCAGGTCTCTTCCAGCACCGGCGCCGGCACCTCGCGCAGCGGGGTGCGGCAGGCCATGGCGGCGAGCTGGGACCGGCAGGCGAGTTCGAGCCGGTGCATCCAGTTGAAGGCCTCGCCCACGGTGCGGCCCACGGTCAGCACGCCGTGGTTGCGCAGCACCAGCGCCTCGCCCTGGCCGAGGTCGGCCACCAGCGATGCCTGCTCGGCGGTGTCCAGCACCACGCCCTGGTAGTCGTGGTAGCCGATCTTCAGGAAGCGCATCGCGGTCTGGGTCAGCGGCAGCACGCCGCAGTCGAGCGCGGACACCGCCATCGAGGCCCAGCTGTGGGTGTGGATCACGCAGGCCACCTCGGGCCGGGCGTGGTGCACCGCGCTGTGGATCACGTAGCCGGCCTTGTTGACGCCGTAGTTCAGCGCGCCGAAGTCGGGCTTCGAGAGGACGGTGCCGTCGTGGTCCACCTTGATCAGGCTCGACGCGGTGATCTCCTCGTACATCATCCCGTAGGCGTTGATGAGGAAGGCGCCGTCCTCGCCCGGCACGCGGGAGGAGATGTGGTTGGCCATCATGTCGGCCATGCCGTAGTGCTCGATCAGCCGGTAGCAGGCGGCCAGGTCCACACGGGCCTGCCATTCCTCGGGCGAGCAGCGGTCTTTCATCGACGGGATGCGGATGTCGGTCATGGGGCGTCTCCTGTGCGTCGCCGTGTCATTCGGCGGTGATCTTGCGTTCCCGCACCAGCTTGCCCCACTTGTCCGATTCGGCGCGCATGAAGGCGGCGAGCTCGGGCCGGGTGGTGGGCTGGGGCGTCAGGCCGTGCTTGTTGAGCGCGTCCTTGACGCCGGGGTCCCCGAGGACTTTCACGATCTCGGCGTTCCAGCGGTCGAGCAGCGGCGCGGGCGTCTTGCCGGGCGCGACGAAGGCGTACCAGTTGAGCGCCTCGAAGCCGGGGTAGCCGGCCTCCGCCACCGTCGGGATGCTGGGCAGATAGGCCGGCCGGGCGAGGCCGGTGGTGGCCAGCGGCACCAGCTTGCCCGCCTCGACCTGCGGCATCGCGGTGGGCGGCGCCGAGAAATAGGAGGCCACCCGCTCGCCCAGCAGGTCCTGCAGCGCGGGCGCGCCGCCCTTGTAGGGCACGTGGGTCATGTCGATGCCGGCGCGCTGGTTGAACAGCTCGCCCGCCAGGTGCGAGGCCGAACCGGCGCCGGTGGAGGCGAACTCCACGCTGCCCGGCCTCTTCTTGGACAGGTCCACGAACTGCGCCAGCGTCGTGACGCCCAGGCCCTTGTGGACCACCAGCACGTTGGGGAAGTTGACCCCGCCCGACACCGGCGCCAGGTCCTTGAACGGGTCGTAGGGCAGCTTCATCAGGTGCGGCGCGATGGTCAGCGGGCCGATGGAGCCGAACAGCAGCACCGAGCCGTCGGCCGTCGCGTGGGCCACGTACTGGTGGGCGATGTTGCCGCCGGCGCCGCCGCGGTTGTCCACCACCACCGTCTGGCCGATGTTCTCGCCGAGCTTGCGGGCGATCAGGCGCGCCGCCGCGTCGGCCGCGCCGCCGGGGGCGAAGCCCACCACCAGGGTGACCGGTTTCTTGGGCGGGAAGTCCTGGGCGCCGGCGCCCGGCGCGGCCAGGGCGGCCGCGGCGCTCAGGGCCGTGGCCAGTAGGTGTCTGCGTTGCATCGTGTCGTCTCCGTCGTGTTGTTGGGGTTGGACCCGCCAGGTCGCCGGGCCGGGTCGCCGGGCCGTCAGTCGCTGCCCAGCTGCAGGCGGTTGGGCAGGCGTTTCTCGATCGCGAACTTGAGCAGCGCGGCGCTGCGGAAGATGCCGTGGGCGAACTTGCCGTAGGGCAGCGTCAGGAAGAGCGCCATCACCACGCCCAGGTGCACCGCCAGCAGCAGCCCCATGGCGGCGGTGTCGCGCCAGGCCAGCAGCGCCAGGCCGGTGGCGCTGGTCAGCAGCAGCAGGGCGATGAAGCCCCGGTCCATCGGGCGCTGCTTCGCGTCGCCGTGCTGCGGGTCGCGGCGCAGGTTGAGCCACAGCAGCCCGGTCGGGCCGATCAGCAGCCCGATGCCGCCCAGGGTGCCGAGCACCACCGGCGTGCTGGTGAGCGGGTAGGGCGCGTGCCAGCCGAGCAGGTAGTGGTAGAGCGTCGCGACGCTGGTGGCGGCGAAGCACAGCATGAAGCCGTAGAAGGTGAAGTGGTGGAAGCGCCGGCGCCAGAGGGTGAAGGCGTCGTCGGCCTCGTTGCAGCCCTCGCCGTGGCCGCCGCCCAGGTACTTCAGGCGCAGCGCGGCGTGGGCGGCCTCGGCGGCGGCGGGGGCGCGGACCTCGGCGATGGTCGGGCCGCGCGGGGCCTGCGGCTCGGACGCCGGCGTCACCTCGCGCCAGAACCGGCGCACGCCCATGCCCAGCGCGAAGACGACGAACAGGAACACCGCGCCGAACACGCCCGCCAGGAAGTTGTGCGGGAAGATCGCGTAGAAATTCCCCGCCAGCGGCGCGTGCAGCAGCGGGCCCGCCATCGCCATGGCCAGCACCAGGAACAGCGCCAGGCCGACGGCCAGGGCCACCGCCACCGTCAGGCCCGCGCGCTCGTAGAGCTTGCCGAGCGGCGCCGGCCAGGCGTAGTCGTGGTAGGTCTTGACGCGGACCCGGGCCATGGCCTGCGGCACGTTCACCGCGAACTCGTGCGGCGGCGCGTACTGGCAGGCGTGCAGGCAGGCGCCGCAGTTGTGGCACAGGTTGGCCAGGTAGTGGGTGTCGGCCCGGCCGAATTCCAGCCGGCGCGTCATGGCCGGGAACACCGCGCAGAAGCCCTCGCAGTAGCGGCAGGCGTTGCAGATCTGCAGGATGCGCGCGACCTCGTTCTCGTCCGCCGACAGCGGCAGCACCGGGCGGATCGGGATCGTCCGCGCGTTGGCGGTGGGCCGGCCCTCGATGCCCACCGCGTCGGGCGCGTCGGATTCGGCCCGGACCGTGGCGATCAGGTCAGTGAGCGGCTGCGACATGGTCTGCCTCCTTCCGGCCCGAGGCCTGCATTTCGCGGTCGAATTCCGGATGCGCGAAGCCGCAGGCGCGCGCCGCGCCCGCCCCGGCGATGCGGCCGAAGGCGGTGCCGATGCTCATGCCAACGCCGGCCGTGTAGCCCTTGCCCAGCACGTTGCCGGCCATCATCTCGCCGGCCACGAACAGGTTCTCGCTGGGCCGGCCGCCGAAGCGCGCGGCGGCCGTCTCGTCCACCTTCAGCCCCAGGTAGGTGAAGGTGATGCCGGGGCGCAGCGGGTAGCCGTAGAAGGGGGCGGTGTCCAGGGGCCGGGCCCAGTGGGTCTTGGGCGGCGCGAGCCCCTCGGTGCGGCAGTCGTCGAGCGCGGTGTGGTCGAAGGTGCCGACGCGGCAGGCGGCGTTGTAGTCGTTGACGGTCTTCATGAATGCGGGGATGTCCAGGCCCAGCTGGCGGGCCAGGTCTTCGAGGGTGTCGGCCTTGGTGCCGTCGAACACCGGCGGCATGAAGCGGCCGATGGCTTTCTGGTCGATCACCGAGTAGGCGATCTGCCCCGGCTGCTGGGCCACCAGGCGGCCCCAGATGGCGTAGCGCTTGGGCCAGAAGTCCTCGCCCTCGTCGTAGAAGCGCCCGGCGTCGCGGTTGACCACCAGGCCGAGCGAGACGCAGTCGATGCGGGTGCAGATGCCGCCGTCGTAGAGCGGCGCGCGGGCGTCGATGGCCACGCAGTGCGCCTGGGTCGGGTCGCCGATGCGGTCCACGCCCGCGTCGAGCATGAATTTCAGCAGCACGCCCTGGTTGAAGCGGGTGCCGCGGATCAGGAAGTTCTCGGCCGGCCACTCGCCGCGTTCGTTCCGGCCCCAGGCCTCGCGCTGCCACGGGATGTTCGATTCGAAGCCGCCGCAGGCCATCACGCAGGCGCGGGCCTCGATGCGCTCGCCGCCGGCGGTCAGCGCGGCCGCGAAGCGGCCCCCGTCGAGTTCGAGCCCGGTGACGGTCGTGTCGTAGCGCACCCGCACGCCCATGCGCTCGGCGCTGCGGTAGTAGGCGTTGACCAGGGCCTTGCCGCCGCCCATGAAGAAGGCGTTGGTGCGCGCCACGTGCAGCGCGCCCGACAGCGGCGGCTGGAAATGCACGCCGTGGCGCCGCATCCAGGGCCGGCAGCCGGCGGAGTGGCGGATCACCAGCCGGGCCAGGCGCTCGTCGGTGAGGCCGCCGGTGACCTTCAGCAGATCCTGCCAGAACTCCTCCTCGGGGTAGGCCTCGACCAGGACGTCCTGGGGTTCGTCGTGCATGCAGCGCAGGTTGCGCACATGCATGGAGTTGCCGCCGCGCCAGGCGCGGGGGGCGGATTCGACCAGCAGCACGGTGGCGCCGGCTTCGCGGGCCATCAGGGCGGCGCACAGGGCGGCGTTGCCGCCGCCGATGACCAGCACGTCGGGTCGCAGGGTGCCTTGGGGCATGGGATGTCTCGTGGGAACGCTTGGAATGCCCGCACTCTAGGCAGGCGGCTCACCGTGCGAAAGGCGCGTTCCGGCATGGGGCCATCACGAAGCGTGATGGCCTGCTCCACCGTGGCGACCGGTTCCGGCCGCCGGACTCAGTCGGGGTAGACCAGCGTCGCGCCCGGCCAGTGGCCCGAGGCGACCAGGCCGCGCGCCACGTCGGCCATCATCACCCGCACCGCCAGCGCGGCGGGCGAGAGTTCGTCGTCCGACAGGCTGCACACCGCGTTGCGCCGGATCGCCTGCCGGTCGGCCAGGGGCGCGAGGTGGAAGCGCTCGGCGGCGTCGCCGTAGCGGCCCAGCGCGGCGCCCGGCTGCACCGTGGCGCCGAAGCCGGCGTCCACCGCCTCCATCAGCATGGCCAGGGAATCGATCTCGGCCACCAGCCGCAGGCTGACCCGGGCGCGCAGCGCGGCGGCGTCGATCGCACCGCGCAGGCCGTGCGTGTGGGTCGGCAGGATGAGCGGCAGCGCGGCCAGCGCGCGCATCGACACCGGCCGGCCGCTGTCCGGGGGCTGCGGCATGTGGCGGCGCGCGCGCATCAGCAGCAGCTTCTCGTCGAGCAGCGGCTGCACGCTCCAGCGCCGGCTGGCCTGGGTGGAGAACAGCACCGCGAGGTCGAGCTGGCGCGCGTTGAGCATCGCGCCGAGGTGGCCCGACAGGCTCTCGACCATGTGCAGCCGCACGTCGGGGTAGCGCTCGCGCATGGCGCGCATCAGCGGCAGGGCCAGCACCGCGGCGGTGGTGGGCGCCAGGCCAATGCTGACGGTGCCGGTCAGCCGCGCCGACTGCGCCGCGCGCTGCGCCTGCTCGGCGTGGCGCAGGGTGAGCTGGGCCTCGCGGAAGAAGGCGGCGCCGGCCTCGGTGGGCAGCACGCCGCGGGCACTGCGCTGCAGCAGGCGGGTCGCGAGTTCGCCCTCCAGCCGGCTGATCTGCTGGCTGAGCGCCGACTGCACCACGCCCAGGTCCAGCGCGGCGCGGCCCATGCTGCCGAGTTCGACGGCGCGGACGAAATAACGGAGCTGGCGCAGTTCCATGGGAAGCGGCCGGCGGGCGGCGCGGCGGTGGAGGGCCCCCGATGGTAGGCCGTGGCCGCCGGGCCCCGGGCGCGCCACCCGGCGCGCGCCTGCGCGGGGGGCCGTTCTCAGTCCAGGAAGCCGAGGTCGGTCGGGTAGTCGGGCCGGCCCGCCGCGGCGCCGAAGCGGCGCAGGTTGGGCAGGATGCCGGCCAGCTCGCCGTCGGCCACGCCGAACCAGCGCGCGAGCGTGGCGGCGTACTGGTCGACCGAGGTGCTGGGCAGCAGCCGGCCCTGGCCGACATGCCACTGGTCCTGCGCGGCGCCGGTGTTGCCCACGCTGACGGGCGGCGCGCTGCCGTAGAAGGCCTTGCCCTTGACCGCGCCGCCGACCACGAAGTGGTGGTTGCCCCAGCCGTGGTCGGAGCCGTCGCCGTTCGACGCGAGCGTGCGCCCGAAATCCGAGGCGGTGAAGGTCGTGACCTGGTTGGCCACGCCCATGTCCACGGTCGCGGCGTAGAACGCGTTGAGCGCGGTGCTGACGCGGGCGAGCAGGGCCGGGTGCTGCGCCATCAGGTTGTCGTGCAGGTCGAAGCCGCCCAGCGACACGAAGAACACCTGCCGCTTGCTGCCGAGCGCGGAGCGGGCCGCGATCAGGCGCGCCACCATCCGGAGCTGGTCGGCCAGCGGGTTGCCCGCGGGGAAGGCCGCGCCGGGCGCGGCGGCGGAGAGGGCGGCGCCGATCTGCGCCTCCGCGCCGATGGACCGGGCGGTCACGCGGTTGTATTCGTTCTCCAGCAGGTGGGCGCGGGGCTGCTGCACCAGCGCGGAGATCGCGTTCTTCACCGCGGACGATCCCATCACGTTGTTCTTGACCGCGTTGATGGCGACCGCGCCGCCGCTGCTCACCTGGTACTGCAGCGCCCGCTGGCCCGAGAGGAAGACCGCGTTGCCGGTCACCGACATGCAGGTGAAGAGCGAGTTGCCGTTGGCCGAGAGCGCCAGGTCGCCGATGCGGCCGCCCCAGCCGACGGTCGAGCCTTCGGGCGAGGACGACTGCCACACCGACTGCTGGTCGTTGTGCGAGAACAGCTTGGGCGGGAGGGGGTAGTTGGCGCGGTCGCTGCCGGCGTACTGCGCGCGGGTGACCGGCGCGGCCAGCGGGCCGACGTTGAGCTGCACCGCGCACTTGCCGCCGTTGAACAGCGCGGCCAGCTCGGGCATGGACGGGTGCAGCGCGTACTGGCGGCCGTCGGGCAGGGGCCGGGTCGGGTCGAGCAGCGTGGCGGCGAGCGCCGACTTGGGCAGCGCGATGCCGCCGCCCGCCTGGCCGCTGCCGCCGCGGATCGCGGCGTAGGCGTTGTAGCTCGGGTCGTCGTAGGCGACGACGGTGTTGGCGTAGTCGTTGCCGCCGTAGAGGAACACGCAGACCAGCGCCTTGTAGTCGCTGGCCTCGAAGGCGGCGGCTTCCCCCATGGCGGCGAGGTTGAGCGCGAAGGGCAGGGCGGTGCCGGTGAGCGCGATCTGGCCGGAGCGGCGCAGGAAGGCCCGGCGGCCGGCGTCGGCGGGCGCCTCGGGCGGCGCGGCGGGGTAGGCGTCGGGGCAGGCGTTGTGTCGCATGGCGTCGGTCACTTCTGGACGAGGTATTCGGGGCAGGCCATGACCATCAGCACGGCGGCCGCGACGCGGTCGAGCCGCGTGCCGGCGGAACTGGCGGCCGTGAGCGCGAGCGGCGCGGTGTCGAGGGCCTTGGCCATCAGCGACAGGCTGTCGGCGGAGACCTGGCCGGCCGCGAGCAGCGTGTTGAGGCGCGCGAGCAGGTCGCCGGCACTGCCGGCCACGGCCAGTTCGCGGACGTAGGAGGCCGTCAGGTCGAAGCCGTTCGCGGCGTTGCTGGCCGACTGGGGCAGGTCCGGCGCGTTCGCGTAGAGGCCGTTGCGCACCACGCCCTGCATGAAGTTGATGTAGCCCCCCACGCTGCTTTCGTTGACGAGCTGGAACTCGGGCGCCACCATTCCTCGCTCGGCCATGGCGGTGGACGGCGGCACGTAGCCCGGGCGGAAGAAGTTGAACACCGAGGGCGAACGCATCGGGCTTTGCCCGAGGCGCGTGGCCGGGTCGCTCAGGTCGCCGATCTTCCAGCTGCCGCGCGCGGAGGTCAGGCCGAAGGTGCGGCCCCACTGCACCAGGCGCAGCATGGGTTCGCGCACCCGGCCGAAGGCGGGGTCGGCCAGGCCCGAGGGGGCGCGCGCCTCGTCGTCCAGCAGGACGGCCGCGACCACCGCTGCGAGGTCGCCGCGCTGGCCGCTGCCGTTGTTGGCGAAGGCGGCGGCCACGCGCGCGACATAGGCCGCGCTGGGGTTGCTGGTGACCAGGCGCTGGATCAGCTGGCGGCTGATGAAGGGCGCGGTGTTCGCGTGGTTGACCAGCGTGTCGAGCGCCTGCGCCAAGGCCTGCGGGCCGGCCGTGCCGCCGCCCACGGTGGTGCCCAGGAAGACGGCGTCCTGGGTGGAGTGGCGGCTCGCGGTGAAGGCCATCGGCAGCCGCGTGAAGGCGGTGCCCGGGATGCTGCGGTTGTTCTGCGCCGGGTCCGTGGTCGGCGCGTTCTGGCTCTGGTCGAAATCCCAGCCGGTGAAGACGCGCGCGAGGTTGGTCACGTCGCCCAGCGCGTACGAGTCGAGCGTGCCGCCGCCCGATCCGCGCTGCGGCGTGCCGTCGGCGTTGAGCCGGACCGGGCCGATGGTCATGAGCTGCATCACCTCGCGCGCGTAGTTCTCGTCGGGCTGGCGGCCGGCGGCGTTCTCCTTCTGGTTGCCGCGGGTATTGAGGTACACCCCCATCGCCGGATGCAGCGTGACCTGCTCCAGCAGCGCGCGGAAGCTGCCCAGCGCGTTGGCCGAGAGCATGTCGAAGTAGCTCGCGACCAGGTGGCTGCGCCAGGACACGTCGATTCCGGAGAGCGACACCACGAAGATCTCCGACAGCGCCAGCGCCACGCGCTTGCGCACCGCGTCGGGCGCGTTGAACAGCTGGAACCAGAGGGCGTAGTCGCCGGGGTAGGTGCTGTCGTAGTAGCGGGCCGCATCGACCGCGCCGTAGCCGCGCTGGTTGAGCCAGTCCCAGGCGCCGATGCCGGGCACGGCGGCGAACTGCGCGGCCAGCCAGGCGGCGTAGCCCATGCCGCGCACCTGGGCGATCTCGGCGTCGGAGGCCGAGAACTGCGCCTGCAGCAGGAAGCGCGCGGCTTCGGCGTCGCTGCCGGCGCCGGTGTAGCGCCGGCCGGCCGGGCCGTCCGAGGTGCCTGCGGAGGCGCTGGCAGCGGACGCGCCGGCTGCCGCGGTGCCGGTGCCGCCCGCGCTGGCGCCTGCGGGGGCGGCACCCGCATCGCTGCCCCCGCCCCCGCAGGCCTGCAGCGCCGCCGCGCCGAGCACGGACAGCAGGCCCGGTCGGACCCGGGTGATGGACGCGGTCGGCGACGCGTCGTCGGCGGGAACCGACGGCAGGTCCCGGCGGATGTCGTCAGGCAGAGGGGGAAGGTGCATCGCGGTCTCGCAGGTTTGAGGCCGGAATGTAAGCGGTTGATACTTAATCTTTGCTGTAAAAAGAGGCAGCATCCGAGGCCAATCGCGCCTTTCAGGGGATGTGCCCGCGGGCCGCCGACGGGCATTCCGCTCCGGCAGGTCGTCGCCGGTTCGCCGGGGCGGCACGGCCGAAGGTCCTGGCAACCTTAAAATACGCCGCCATTCCAGGCCATCGCCGCAAGGCCCGGGGCGGCAAGGCATCCGCGCCTGCGCATCCGTACCCGTTCCGCAAGGGAAGTCCCCGGCCTCCGGGACTTCCCTTTTTCATGGGCGCCCCGTCCCGGTCCCGCAGGCTTCCGGGGCATGCGGGGCACATTCCCCTCTCCGCAGAAAGAATCCGTCCATGGCGATCCAATGGTTCCCCGGCCACATGCACCTCACCCGGAAGGCCATCGCCGAACGGGTCAAGGACATCGACGTGGTGATCGAGATACTCGACGCGCGCATGCCCGGCTCCAGCGCCAATCCGCTGCTGGCCGAACTGACGGCCGGGCGCCCGTCGCTCAAGGTGCTCAACAAGCAGGACGTGGCCGATCCGGAGCGCACCGCGCGCTGGCTGGCGCACTACAACGGACTGGCGGCCACCCGCGCCATCGCGCTCGACGCCACGCAGACCGCGCCCGCGCAGCAGATCGTCGCCGCCTGCCATGCCCTGGCGCCCCTGCGCGGCGGCATGGCCAAGCCGATGCGGGTGCTGATCTGCGGCGTGCCCAACGTGGGCAAGTCCACCTTGATCAACACCCTGACCGGCAGCAAGAAGGCCAAGACCGGCGACGAGGCCGGCATCACCAAGCTGGAGCAGCGAATCGTGCTGGCCGACGACTTCTACCTGTGGGACACGCCCGGCATGCTGTGGCCGCGGATCACGGTGCCGCGCAGCGGCTACAACCTGGCGGCGGGCGGGGCGATCGGCCGCAACGCCTACGACGAGGAGGAGGTGGCGCTCGAATTCCTGCAGTACGTCAAGCAGCCCTACGCCGCGCTGCTCAAGGCGCGTTTCCGGCTGCCGGAGTCGGTGGAGGACATCGCCGGCCTCAAGGACGAGGACGTGCTGGAGACGGTCGGCCGCCAGCGCGGCGCGCTGCTGGGCAAGGGGCGGGTGAACCTGCAGAAGGCCGCGGAGATCGTGATCCACGAGTTCCGCAGCGCCACGCTGGGGCGCATGACGGTCGAGACGCCGGAAGAGTTCGCGGCCTGGACCGAGGAAGGGCAGCGGCTGGACGCCGAGCGGCAGGCGAAGAAGGCGGCGCGGGGCGAGCGGCGCAAGGGCGGCGCGCCGGACTGATCTCCGGGCTTCCCGGAACGGGAGAGGGCGCGGTCGCGGACGGACATTCGTGCGACGTCATCGGCCGGTTTCGGCCTACACCGGCCAAGCGGGAATCGCATACCGTGGTGCATCCGTAACACCCACGGGCCATCCGCCCCATCGCACGAGGCCGCCATGCAATCTGAACCCAAGGTCGGAGACGACGTCAGCTGGAAGACATCCCAAGGCACGACCACCGGCACGGTGGTGCGCAAGATCACCGGCACCGCGCATGTCGAGGGCCACACGGCCAAGGCATCGAAGGACGAGCCGCAGTTCGAGGTCGAGAGCGACAAGACGGGCAAGAAGGCCATCCACAAGGCCGAGGCGTTGAAGAAGCATGGCTGAAGCGGCACGGTCCAAGGCACCGAAGGAGCCGGGTGCGTCCCGGACGGCCTCTGGCGACCGGGACGCGCCGGCGGATACGGTCGCCGGTTTCCGGGAAGCGGTGAACATGACGTCGGCGCAGCTGTCGCGCTGGCTCGAAACCGCCGAATCCCGCGAAGTCGGCTTCAAGGGCGGTTCCGGCAAGGAATCGGTGGGCCACCGGTCCGGACGCAGGATCGTCCGGCTGCTCGCGAAATCGCCCGACGACCTGACCGCGGGCGATCTGGCGCATATGCGCAAGGTGACGGGTTACGTGCACCGCCACCTGGCGCAGCAGCCTTCCGGCGACATCCGCGAGACGCCCTGGCGCTATTCGCTGATGAACTGGGGACACGACCCGTTGCACGGATCCAGCAAGAAAAAATAGCTTCGACCAGGACCGTTCCATGACCTCCGCCCCCCACCACCCCCACCTTCCCGGCGACGAGCCGCCGAAACCCATCGAGCCCGAAATGCCGCTGGGCGAGCCGCCGGTCCAGCCGGACGAGGACGTCGCCGTGGAAGATGTGAGGCCGGACCAGACGCGGTTCTGATCCAGGCCCTGCGGACGGGCAAAAAAAAGCCTGCGCAAGGCAGGCTAAAGGCTCTTCAACCAATAACTTCGAGCGTCCGGAAATTTTGCGTCCGGCGCGGTGTTGTGTGGGTCCCTCCCCCTCTTGTGTCCACCAGTTATTGCAGTGACCTATGCAGTTTCCGGGCCATCGGTTCAAGTAGTTGATTCATAAAGAATCGATCCCGTGGGCAGGGGAGGTGTGTCAATTCCTTCGACATCTGGTTACGCGGTTGCGGCACCTCCGCGGTATTGAATGCCGGCACCGGCCCTGTTCCCGAGGCGAGGCGGCGGACGTACGTCCTCGCCGGGTCCCGCCATCTCGTGGCCCGGACATCCGGCGGTGCGGCCCGCGGCGTATCCTTTCCGCGTGCTCGACCTTCTCCGTACCCTTCAAGCGCTGTGGGAAGCGCTTCTCATGCTGATGGCACTGCTCGGCCGCCTGCTGCGGTGGCTCGGGTGATCAGGGCGCCGCCTCGGGGCGGCGCGCGGATGACCGGCTCAGGGCATGCGCCAGGGCCGGGATGCGCGCCGGGATCTCGCGCGCCAGGTAGCCCATCGGGCCGCTGCCTTCCGCCAGTGCGGTGCCGGCGCGGCTGTGCAGCACGATGCCCCAGGCGGCGGCATGCGCCAGCGGCAGGCCGCGGGCGGCGATGCCGCAGATGATGCCGGCCAGCGTATCGCCCGAGCCCGAGGTCGCCAGGCCCGGCGTGTCGCTGCGGTAGCGCCATGCGGTGCCGTCGGGCTCCACCAGGTGGGTGACCGCGCCCTTCAGGGCGACCACCGCGTTCCAGCGCGATGCGGCCTGCCGCGCGGCCGCCAGCGGATCGGCGGTGACCGCCTCCTTGGAAATGCCCAGCAGGTGCGCCATCTCGCCGGCGTGCGGCGTCATCAGCACCGGGCTGCCGAAGGGCGGATGGCCGGCGCGCACCACGCCCATGGCCGCCGCGTCGAGGACGACCGCGGCATGCGCGAAATGCGGCAGCAGGGACTGCACGAACCGGCAGCTGCGGGTCTCGTCCATCATGCCGGGGCCGACGACCAGGGCGTCGATGCGCGGCGCCAAGTGGGCCAGCAATTGCACGCCGCGCGTCAGGATGCCGCCGGCCGGGGTTTCGGCCAGGGCCATGACGCGCGCTTCGGGGACCGCCAGCGCCAGACCGGGCGCGACCGATTCCGGAGCGGCGATGGTGAGCTTGCCGGCGCCGGCCCGCAGCGCGGATTCGGCGGCCAGGAGGGCGGCGCCCGGGATCTCGCGGCTGCCGGCCACCACCAGCACGTGGCCGCGCGATTCCTTGTCGGTATCCGGGCCGGGTTGCGGCAGGGGCCAGCGGCGCAGGGTGGCGCCGGTCAGCGCCCGGGGGGCCGGGGAGGAGCGGGGCATGCGTTTCGGGGGGTAGGGGTCAGGGCTTGGCGCCCGCGCTGGCATCGGGCTCGGCGGTCACCGGCGTGTGCGATTCGCGCAGCGGCGCCAGGAAGTTCGCCAGGTCCAGCCGCAGCGCGGTGTCGGCATCCTCGGCCCGGTGCGCGCGGTAGGAGGTGACGGCGCAGTTGGGAACGTCGCCCATGCGGTCGATGTCCAGGATCCGGGCCTCGTCCATGTGCTCCAGCAGGTAGCGCATGCAGTTGACGATGACCTGGTGGGCCACCACCAGCACCCGCTGGGAGCCGTATTCCCGGGTGACCATCTCCAGCAGGCTGCGCAGCCGCAGGATCACGTCACACCAGCTCTCGCCGCCGGGCGGACGGAAGTAGAACTTGCCGACGTGGGCGCGTTGCTCGCTGAGTTCCGGGTACTTCTGGACGATGCCGCGGTGGGTCAGCCGGTCGAGGATGCCGAATTCCTTCTCCCGCAACCGCTCGTCGAGGCGCATCCTGGGCGGCTGGCCGTTGCGGTCGAAGCCCGCATGCTCGGCGATGAGCCGGGCGGTCTGCTGGGCGCGCACGTAGGGCGAGCACAGGATGACCTCGGGCCGCTCGCCGTCGGGCAGATGGCCGAACCACTCGCCCAGCGCGCGCGACTGGGCCCTGCCCAGGTCCGACAGCGGCACGTCGATGTCGCGGTCCGCGATGTCGATGACATCCAGGCCCTGCGCTTCCGCCGCGTCGCGGGCCACATTGCCGGCGCTCTGGCCGTGTCGGACGATCCACAGTGTTTCAGGCCAGTTGTGTTGCATGGCGGTAGGGCGAGCCGATAGGACGAATGGATGAAAGGACGGGAACGGATGCCGGGAACAGTTTCCGGGGACGCCCGAATCCACATGAAAAATACCTGCGGGCCGGTAGCCCGCAAGCATTCGAAGCCATGGTTTCGATAGCGCCATGCACCGGCTTGCCGGCGGGCCGCGACGAGCGCAACCCGCCGGAGGCCGGTGCCGGGCTTCGACGACCCGCACGGTGATCAGCGCGAACCGGAACCCATGCCGGCGCCGCCGGTGCTGCCGCCGGTGCCCATGCCGCCGGAGCCGGTGCT
>JAKOND010000212.1 GCA_022702125.1 Burkholderiaceae bacterium | reverse complement strand
TGCTCGATGGCGCGGCCGTCCTCGATCTCCTCGATCTGCCAGCGGATCTCGTAGTCGATCGCCTGCTGCATGAACTTGAAGCTGTTGAGGTTCTTGATCTCGCGCCGGGTGCCCAGCGGCTGGCCGGGGCGGCGCACCGACACGTTGGCGTCGCAGCGGAAGCTGCCTTCCTGCATGTTGCCGTCGCACAGGCCCACCCAGGTGACGATCTTGTGCAGCTCGCGCGCATAGGCGACCGCCTCGGCCGAGGAACGCATGTCGGGCTGGGTGACGATCTCCAGCAGCGGCGTGCCGGCGCGGTTGAGGTCGATGCCGGTCTGGCCCCCGCGAGCGCCGCTCGCGGATCCCAGGGACGAGTCGTCGTGCACGGATTTGCCGGCGTCCTCCTCCAGGTGCGCGCGCTCCAGCCGCACGGTGCGCTTCTGGCCGTCGAGGAAGAAGGCCACCTCGCCGCCCTGGACCACCGGCAGCGCGAACTGGCTGATCTGGTAGCCCTTGGGCAGGTCGGGGTAGAAGTAGTTCTTGCGGGCGAAGATGCTCTGCGGCGCCACGTGCGCGCCGATGGCCAGGCCGAACTGGATGGCGCGCTCGACCGCGCCGCGGTTCATCACCGGCAGCGTGCCGGGCAGCGCCATGTCGAGCGGCGCGGCCTGGGTGTTGGCCTTGGCGCCGAAGGCGGTGGGCGCGCGGCTGAAGATCTTCGAGGCGGTCGAGAGCTGGGCGTGGGTCTCGAAGCCGATCACGACTTCGTAGCCGGCGACCAGCGGGCCGGTGGGGGCGGTGGCGCCCGGGGAGGGGGTGTGCGGCTGTGTCGTCATGGCGGTCAGAACCCGTGCGGCGTGCGCAGGTGGAAGTCGGTTTCCTGCTGGAAGCGGTGGGCGGCGTTGAGCAGCCGGGCCTCGGCGAAGTAGTTGCCGATCAGCTGCAGCCCGACCGGCATGCCGTGCGCGCCGGTGCCGGCCGGCAGGCTCATGCCGGGCAGGCCGGCGAGCGAGGCGGGCAGGGTGAAGATGTCGGCGAGGTAGTCGGCCAGCGGATCGCGGGCATGCTCGTCCTGCCGCCAGGCGACGGTGGGCGCCACCGGACCGGCGATCAGGTCGCAGGCGGCGAAGGCCTTCTGGAAATCGTCGGCGATCATGCGGCGCAGCTTCTGCGCCTGCAGGTAGTAGGCGTCGTAGTAGCCGTGCGACAGCACGTAGGTGCCGATCAGGATGCGGCGGCGCACCTCGTCGCCGAAGCCCTCGGTGCGGCTGCGGCGGTACATGCTCTCCAGGTCGGCGAAGTCCTGGGCGCGGTGGCCGAACTTCACGCCGTCGTAGCGGCTCAGGTTGGACGAGGCCTCGGCCGGCGCGATCACATAGTAGGTCGGGATGGCGAGCTTGGTCAGCGGCAGGCGCACCTCGACCAGCGTGGCGCCGAGGCGCTCGTAGGTGCGCAGCGCCTCCTGCAGCGGGGCGCGCACGTCGTCGGCCAGGTCGTCGCCGAAGAACTCGGCCGGCACGCCGATGCGCAGGCCGGCGAGCGAGGCGCCCAGGTCGCGGCCGAAGTCCTCGGCCGGGCGGTCCAGGGAGGTGGAATCGCGGTCCGGGTCCGGGCCGGCCAGCGCCGACAGCAGCAGGGCGCAGTCCTCGGCGCTGCGGGCCATCGGGCCGGCCTGGTCCAGGCTCGACGCGTAGGCGACCATGCCGTGGCGCGAGGCGCGGCCGTAGGTCGGCTTGATGCCGGTGATGCCGCAGAAGGAGGCCGGCTGGCGGATCGATCCGCCGGTGTCGGTGCCGGTGGCCGCCGGGGCCAGGCGCGCGGCGACGGCCGCGGCGCTGCCGCCGGAGGAGCCGCCGGGCACGCGCGCCGTGTCCCAGGGGTTCTGCACCGGGGTCACCGCGCCGGTGCCGGCGGCGGGCACCGCCACGCTGCCGTTGGCCGAGCCCATCGCGAACTCGTCGCAGCTGAGCTTGCCGAGCGTCACCGCGCCGGCCTGCGCCAGCTTCTCGACGACGGTGGCGTCGAAGGGCGAGCGGTAGCCGGCCAGCATCCGCGAGCCGGCGGTGGTCGGGAAGTCGCGGGTGACGAAGACGTCCTTGTGGGCGATCGGCACGCCTTCGAGCGGGCCGGCGGTGCCGTCGGCGATGCGCGCGTCGGCGGCGCGGGCCTGCGCCAGCGTGGCGTCGGCGTCGAGCGCCAGGAAGGCGCCGAGCGATGCGTGCGCGTCGATGCGGTCCAGGAAGTGCCGGGCGGCCTCGACGGCGGAGAACTCGCGCCGGCGCAGGCCGTCGGCCAGCTGGGCGACGCTGCGCTCGTGCAGCGCGGAGCCGGGTGTGGGAAGGGGGGACAGAGGGGAGGCGGAAGGCGTCAAGGTGCTGCTCATGGGGGCGTCCGGATCACTCGATGACCTTGGGGACCAGGAACAGCCCGCGCTCGACGGCGGGGGCGCTGCGCTGGTTGTCCTCGCGGCGGCCGATGGCGCCGACCGCGTCGTCGCGCAGGCGCAGCGCCACGTCCTCGATCGCCGCGACCGGATGGGTCAGCGGTTCGACCCCGGTCGTGTCGACCGCCTGCATGGCCTCGACGAGGTGGAAGAAACTGTTGAGCTGGTCCAGCAGCGCATCGCTTTCCGATGCCTGCAGGTCCAGTTTCGCCAGATGGGCGATGCGCTGGATGTCCTGGTGTTGGAGTGCCATGGTTGGATGGAGTTGAAGGCCGGATGCAAGCCGTTGGAGGGATGAACGCGTCGGAATGGCGACCGATGCTGCCTGAAGCGCAAGTTGCCTCGGCTCGGCGCAGGGCAGGCCGAAACCGGATGTAAAGCCGTCCCTGCACGGGAACCGTATTCTGGTAGCGAACAGGCGATACGGTATTATCCCGCCTTCGCCGCCGCACCCCGCCCGTGCGGGCCCTCCGCGGCAGGCGCCTTCCCTGCAATTTCTGCACCCCCCGTTTTCGACAGTGAACATGGCAACCGGCCTGCCCCGCCCGCTTGTCCGTGCCCGAGAGGATTTGTGATGTTTGGAGCTATCCGTCGGTATTTCTCGACCGACCTTGCGATTGACCTCGGCACGGCCAACACGCTGATCTTCGCGCGCGACAAGGGCATCGTGCTCGACGAACCCTCGGTCGTCGCCATCCGCCACGAGGGCGGGCCGCACGGCAAGAAGGTGATCCAGGCCGTCGGCCGCGAAGCCAAGGCCATGCTCGGCAAGGTGCCCGGCAACATCGAGGCCATCCGCCCGATGAAGGACGGCGTGATCGCCGATTTCGTCATCACCGAGCAGATGATCAAGCAGTTCATCAAGATGGTGCACCCGCGCACGCTGCTGACGCCCAGCCCGCGCATCATCATCTGCGTGCCCTGCGGCTCGACCCAGGTCGAGCGCCGCGCCATCAAGGACGCGGCCGAGGCGGCCGGCGCCACCGCCGTCTACCTGATCGAAGAGCCGATGGCCGCGGGCATCGGTGCCGGCCTGCCGGTCAGCGAGGCTTCGGGCTCGATGGTGGTCGATATCGGCGGCGGCACCACCGAAGTCGGCGTCATCTCGCTCGGCGGCATGGTCTACAAGGGCTCGGTGCGCGTCGGCGGCGACAAGTTCGACGAAGCCATCATCAACTACATCCGCCGCAACTACGGCATGTTGATCGGCGAGCCCACCGCCGAGGCCATCAAGAAGAACATCGGCAGC
>JAKOND010000210.1 GCA_022702125.1 Burkholderiaceae bacterium | reverse complement strand
GCCGACGGCCCGCAGGCGTCGGCGGCCGTAGTAATTACCATTTGACGCATAAAGATACAAAAGGTATCTTTTGGGATTCCTTCCATACCGCTTTTCCGTGGCCCTTTGGTGTCACGGCGCGCGGCTTCGGCTGCGCCGCTCTTTTATTCCCGAGGTTTTCCATGTCGCTCTCCCGTCTCCTGCCCGTCTGCCTGGCTGCGCTCCTGCCCGCTGCCGGCGTCGCGGCCGCGCCGGTCAATCTCCTGGCCAACGGCAGCTTCGAGAACGGCCTGGCGGGCTGGTCCTCCGCCGGCAGCGGCGCGCGGCTGGTCGCCTACGGATCGACCGACCCCGGCCAGAACGCGTTCGGCGAAACGGTGCATGCCGACACCGCCGTCGGCCCCGGCCCCGATGCGGCCGGCGGCAGCGCCGCCTATTTCTCCAACGATCACGCCGTCAACGCCACGCTCGGCCAGATCCTGAGCCTGTCCGTCGGCGCCTACCGTTTCGGCTTCGACGCCTATGCGCCGGCCAACGGCATGGGCAACCCGGCCGATGCCAGCTTCGCGCTCGCCCTGGCCGGGACGCGGCTCGGCGCCTACCACGTGTCCTCGCTGCCGCTGGCCGCCTGGACCCGGTACGCCGGCACCGTGAACATCGCCGCGCCGGGCAACTACTCGCTGAACTTCATCTTCGACGCGGCCGGGAGCGGCTTCGCCAAGGACGTGGTCATCGACCGCGTCTACGTGATCGCCGCCAACTCCACCGTGCCGGAACCGGCATCGTTCGCGCTGGCGCTGCTGGGGATCGCCTGCGTCATCGCCATCCACCGGCGCCGGCCGAAGTAGGGGCCGGCTACCCCGGGACGGCCCGGACGGCGGGCTTCCCGCCGCGCCGGACGAGGTCGACAGGCGACGGCGGCCGGGCGCAGCTTCAGGGCACCGCCGACGGCGCCGGCGCCTCCGCCAGCGGGAAGCACACCTCCACCCGCACCCCGGGCGGCACCCGGCCCGGCCGGGCGTCTTCGAGCGTGACGGCGGCGCCGTGCTGGCGCGCGATCTCCTGCACGATCGGCAGGCCCAGCCCGGAGCCGTCCGCCTCGTTGCCCAGCACCCGGTAGAAGGGCTGGAACACCAGCGCCCGTTCCGCGGCGGGGATGCCCGGGCCGGTGTCCTCCACCTGCAGCCGGACCCGGCCGGCATCGGCATCGACCGTCAGGTGCACCGTGACCATGCCGGGCGCGCCGGCCTCCGCGTCCGGGCCGGCCGGGGCCTGCGCCGCGGGCGTGTAGGCGATGGCGTTGTCCAGCAGGTTGCGCACCATCTCGTAGAGCAGCGTCGGGTTGCCCGGCACGGTGACGCCGGGGCTGCCGGGCCGCGCGCCGTCGTAGCCCAGGTCGATGCGCCTGTCGAGCGCGCGGGGCACCGCCTCGCGCACCGCCTCGATCGCCAGCCGCGCCAGGTCGCAGGGCCGGCGCGCGATGGCGACGCCGCCGGCCTCGGCCCGCGCCAGCGCCAGCAGCTGGTTGACCGCATGGGTGGCGCGCACGCTGGCGCGGCCGATCTGCTGCAGCGAGCGCTTGAGCTCCTCGGCGCTGGCGCCCTCGCGCTGCGCCAGGTCGGCCTGCATGCGCAGCCCTGCCAGCGGGGTCTTGAGCTGGTGCGCGGCGTCGGCCAGGAAGCGCTTCTGCGTGGCCATCGAGTCGCCCAGGCGCTGCAGCAGGTCGTTGACCGAGGACACCAGCGGCTCGACCTCGTAGGGCGCCTCGCCGTCGTCGAGCGGGCTCAGGTCGTCGGGCTGGCGGGCGCGGATGCGGGCCTCCAGCGCATGCAGCGGCTTGATGGCGCGCGCCAGCGCCAGCCAGACCAGCAGCACCGCCAGCGGCAGCATCGCCAGCTGCGGGATCATCACGCCCCGGGCGATCTCGGTGGCCAGCGCCGAACGCCGCTCGCGCGTCTCGGCCACCTGCACCAGGAAGCGGGAGCGCTGCGGCGGCGCGGATGGCGCGGCGCCGGGCGCGGGGCGGGTCTGCAGCTGCGACACGCCGGCCTCGGCCAGGCGCTGCTCCAGGCTCGCCGGCGGCGGGGTGTAGACGTCCTCCTCGTCCGGCACGGACGACGGGGCGGCGCCCACCGGCGGCAGGTCGATCCAGAGGTAGGCGATGCGCACCGGCGCGCCGCGCCACTGCTCGTCGCGCAGGTAGATGCGGCGCGGCCGCTGCCGGCCGTCGTCCATGTCGGGCATCGGCAGCTCGGCGTCGCCGCCGCGCAGGTCGCCGGCGCCGTCGCGCACCTGGAAGGCGGTGCGGTAGCCCTCCTCGTCGTGCAGCGCGCCCAGCGGATCGCGGGCCGCGTCGCCGGGCAGGTCGCCGGCGGTGTCGGGCGCGCCGAGCGTGAAGGGCGCCTCGCCGAGCTGGGCGAGCACCTGGCCGGCGAGCGACCGGGCGCGGGCCTCCAGCGCACGGTCGAAGGGGTGGTTGGCCAGGCCCTGCGCCACCAGCCAGGTCAGCCCCAGCGACAGCGGCAGCAGCAGCACCAGCGGGGTGAGCATCCAGTCGAGGATCTCCCCGAACAGCGAGCGGTGGCGCCGCCGGAAGACCTTCATCGCGCGGCCGGCGGGCGGAGGCTAGTGCGGGATCTTCTCAAGGCAGTACCCGAGGCCGCGCACCGTGGCGATGCGCACCGGGCCCTTCTCGATCTTCTTGCGCAGGCGGTGGATGTAGACCTCGATGGCGTTGTTGCTGACTTCCTCGCCCCACTCGCAGAGGTGCTCGACCAGCTGCTCCTTGCTCACCAGCCGGCCGACGCGCTGCAGCAGCACCTCCAGCAGGCCGAGTTCGCGCGCCGACAGCTCCACCATGCGGTCGTTGAGCGTGGCGACCCGGCCGGCCTGGTCGTAGACCAGCGGGCCGTGGCGGATGGTGTGGCTGGTGCCGCCCATGCCGCGCCGGGTCAGGGCGCGCACCCGGGCCTCCAGTTCCTGCAGCGAGAAGGGCTTGGCCATGTAGTCGTCGGCGCCCAGGTCCAGGCCCTTGACCCGTTCCTCGATGCCGTCGGCGGCGGTGAGGATCAGCACCGGCAGCGCGGAGCCGCGCCCGCGCAGCTTGCGCAGCACTTCCAGCCCGTGCAGCTTCGGCAGGCCGAGGTCGAGGATCAGGAGGTCGAACTCGTGGCCGGTGATCAGCGCGGTATCGGCCTCGGAGCCGTTGGCGACATGGTCCACCGCGGCGCCCGAGGACCGCAGGCTGCGCAGCAGGCCGTCGGCGAGCACCTGGTCGTCTTCGGCAATGAGGATGCGCATGTCGTCTCCTGGCCGGGGCGGCTTCTGTGGGTATCGCGGGTAGGGGCCGATTCTAGGAGCGGCCCGCGCCGGGCGTGCCTAGGGTTTGCAGCCGTCGGCCTCAGGCCTGCGCGGTCTTGCGGTAGGTGGCCACCTGGTTGCGGCCCCGGCCCTTGGCCAGGTAGAGCGCCTGGTCGGCGTGCCGGAACAGCAGGCCGAAGCCGGCGTCGGCGGTGGGGTCGAGCTGCGCCACGCCGATGCTCAGGGTGACGTGCGACACGCCCTCCGCCGCTTCGTGCTCGATCCGCAGCGTCTCCACCGTGCGGCACAGCCGGTCGGCCAGCGTGCGGGCCTGGGGCTCGGCGGTGGCGGGCAGCAGGATGGCGAATTCCTCGCCGCCGATGCGTGCCAGCAGGTCGCCCGCGCGGCCCAGGCTGTCGCGCATCGCGTTGGCCACGATGCGCAGGCAGATGTCGCCGGCGGCATGGCCGTAGCGGTCGTTGTAGCGCTTGAAGAAGTCGATGTCGCACAGCAGCAGGCACAGCGGCTGGCCGGTGCGCTGCGCGCGCAGGAATTCGGTCTGGGTCACCGCGTCGAAGTGCCGCCGGTTGGCCAGGCCGGTCAGCGCGTCGGTGCGCGACAGCGCCTCCAGCTGCACGTTGGCGGCCTGCAGTTCGCGGGTGCGTTCCTGGATCATCTCGGCCAGGTGGTCGCGGTGGTCGGCCAGCTCGTTCTCGTAGCGCTGCTGGCGCTGCAGGTAGTCCGAGAGATTGCCCTGCAGCTGGTTGACGCCGCCGACCAGCAGCGTCAGTTCGTCGCCGCAGTCCACCCGGTCGAGCGTCAGCGGCTGGTGCAGGTTCGACGGGTTGAGCGCCGCCAGGTGGCGCGCGATGCGCCGCACATGGCCGGTCACGAGCCGGTTGCACACCAGCATCATCACGCCCGCCAGCAGCAGCGACTGCACCAGCTGCGTCAGGCCGATGCCGAGCACCTCGTCGTTCATGCGGCGCCAGAGCATGCGCTCGTCGCCGTAGAGCGTGAGGGTGCCGATGGACTCGCCGGCGCCGTTGGGGTCGAGGCTCGAGGGCGCGCGCAGCACCACATGGCGCACCGGCGCCCAGGCCGACGGGCTCCAGCCGTCATGCACCGCTTCGATGGACTCGGCCGGCTGGCCGTCGAGCGCCAGGGTCAGCGTCGCCTTGCCGATGGGCGCGGCGCTGGCCAGGGCCTCGACATGCGCGCGCAGCAGGGCGCGGTCCTGCTCCTGGGCCGCCCGTCCGAGGAGCGGCTGGAACGCCTGCTCGACCAGCAGCAGGTCGGCCGACATCTCGCTCACGCCGCTGTTCCAGGCCGACCAGGTGCGCAGCGCCATCGTGCAGAGGGCGAACACCAGGCAGAAGCCCAGCGTCACCAGCATCAGCCGGGTGGACAGCGAATGGAAATGCCAGGCCGCGCCGGTCGCCGCACCGTCGCGCTTGCGCGAGGCCGACCGGATCACGGACATGGCGAAGAAAGGGGGGGGGAGGGCCGGCACGGCATGCCCGAAACCGGAGCGATTCCCCCCGCCGGCCAGGGGTGCCGGAGGGCGGATGGTGAGAACGTCGACTCCTGCGCGGCCATTGTTTTCCCGGAATGAGTCGGTGACTCCATTGCATACAAGCAGTCCATGGATGTCAACGAAATCTCTTGTCGAGCAGACGGGGACCGGAGGGGGCGGCCTCAGCTGCCGTAGGCCTCCAGCCCGATGCGCACCACCAGCGCCACATCGGTGCCGACCTCGGCGCGGAATTCGGCCTCGGCCCGGGCCACCGCGCGCCGGAAGCCGTTCAGCCAGGCCAGCCCGTCGGGGGTGAAGCGCACCAGCCGCGCCCGGGCGTCGCGCGGGTCGGGCTCCCGCACCACCAGGCCCCAGGCGGCGCACTGGTCCACCAGGTCGCCCATGGCCTGCTTGGTCATGCCGGCCTCCTCGGCCAGCACGGTCAGCCGCGAGCCTTCGAGCGCGAGGTGGCGGGTGATGTGCACATGCGCCGCGCTGACCTGGGCGCGGGCGGCCAGGTTCGACAGCGCCAGCGGCACCTCCGGGTCGTGCGCCATCAGCGTCAGCACCCGCGCGTCGAAGCGCCGCATGGCCTGCCCCAGCAGCCGGCCGAGGTGGTTCTGGCGCCAGTCGGGCGGGCTGTCGCCGGGGTCTTCGGCGGCGCTCCCGAGGGGGGTGGAGGACGGGGGGGAAGCCATGGGATCATCGTAAGCGAAACTGACTATAAACAGCTATTTAATTTTTTCACCACGCCATAATCTACTGTCCAAGCATCCAGTACGGCCCACACCCGAGGACGATGCGAATCAGTGCAACCCATTGTCTCACAAGGATTATTCATGAGCTCGCCTTCCACCGTCGCCGCCCCCGTTCCTGCCGCCGAAAAAGCCAAGGCGCTGCAGGCCGCACTGGCCCAGATCGAAAAGCAGTTCGGCAAGGGCACCATCATGCGCCTCGGAGAAGGCGAGAAAATCGAGGATATCCAGGTCGTCTCCACCGGCTCGCTGGGCCTGGACGTGGCCCTCGGCGTCGGCGGCCTGCCGCGCGGCCGGGTGGTCGAGATCTACGGCCCGGAATCCTCCGGCAAGACCACGCTGACGCTGCAGGTCATCGCCGAGATGCAGAAGCTCGCCGGCACCTGCGCCTTCGTCGACGCCGAGCACGCGCTCGACACCCAGTACGCCCAGAAGCTCGGCGTCAACCTCCAGGACCTGCTGATCAGCCAGCCCGACACCGGCGAGCAGGCGCTCGAGATCGTCGACTCGCTGGTGCGTTCCGGCGCGGTGGACCTGATCGTGGTCGACTCGGTCGCGGCGCTGACGCCCAAGGCCGAGATCGAGGGCGACATGGGCGACAGCCTGCCCGGCCTGCAGGCCCGCCTGATGAGCCAGGCGCTGCGCAAGCTGACCGCCACCATCAAGAAGACCAACTGCATGGTGATCTTCATCAACCAGATCCGCATGAAGATCGGCGTGATGTTCGGCAGCCCCGAGACCACCACCGGCGGCAACGCGCTGAAGTTCTACGCCTCGGTGCGGCTCGACATCCGCCGCATCGGCACGGTGAAGAAGGGCGACGAGGCCATCGGCAACGAGACCAAGGTCAAGGTCGTGAAGAACAAGGTCAGCCCGCCGTTCAAGACGGCCGAGTTCGACATCCTGTTCGGCGAGGGCATCAGCCGCGAGGGCGAGATCATCGACATGGGCGTCGAGGCCAAGGTCGTGGACAAGTCCGGCGCCTGGTACGCCTACAAGGGCGAGAAGATCGGCCAGGGCCGCGACAACGCGCGCGAATTCCTGCGCGAGAACCCCGACCTCGCCCGCGAGATCGAGAACCGGGTGCGCGAGGGCCTGGGCGTTTCCCTGCTGCCGCCGGCCGTGGCCGCCGCCGCCCAGCCGGCCGAGGAAACGGCTGCGGGCTGATCCGGCCCGGCCCCGGCTCCGCGGCATGGCGTCCGACGGAGCCCCGAAAGAGCTTGCAGCCCGGGTGCCACCTGCGCTGCAAGCTCTTTTTTTCATAGCGGAACGCGCAATGCGATCCTCACCGGAGACCTGTCCATGGCATTCGCCGCACCTTCGCTCAAGAGCCGCGCGCTGCGCCTGCTGGCGGCGCGCGAATACTCCCGCACCGAACTCGAACGCAAGCTGCGCCCGCACGAGGAGCAGCCCGGCGCGCTGGCCGCGGTGCTCGACGACCTGACCGCCAAGGGCTTCGTCAGCGAGGCCCGGGTGGTCGAGTCGCTGGTGCAGCGCCGCGCGGGCCGGCTGGGCGCGGCCCGCATCCGGCAGGAATTGCAGGCCAAGGGCATCGCGCCCGAGGCGGTGGCCGAGGCGGTCGCCGGCCTCAAGGATTCCGAACTGGCCCGCGCATGCAAGGTCTGGCGCCGCCGCTTCGACGCGCTGCCGACCGATGCCGCGTCGCGCGCGAAGCAGGCCCGCTTCCTGATGACCCGCGGCTTCGGCGGCGAGGTGGTGCGCCGGGTGCTCGCCGGGGCCGGATCGCCGGACGAGGACGCCGGGCCGGACGGGGAGGACGGCTGACCGCCGCCGGATGCCCGCCGCCGGCAACCGGCGCGGCGGGCTCAGCCGATCGCGGCGTCGGCCGGTCGTTCGCGGATGAAGCAGGCCGCCACCAGGCCCACGGCCACGCCGAACATCACGTAGTAGGCCGGCGCCATCGGCGAGCCGGTGGTGCGGATCAGCCAGGTCACGATGAACTGCGCGAAGCCGCCGAACACCATCACCGCGATGTTGTAGGCGATGGACATGCCCAGCGAGCGCACGTTGGCCGGGAAGAGTTCCGCGATCACGGTGCTGAAGACGCCGAAGTACACCGACACGAACACGCAGATGGAGAGCTGCGCCACCAGCAGGCGCGCGATGGACGGCTCGGCCGTCAGCCAGGCGTAGGCCGGGTAGAGCACCAGCAGGTAGCCGATCAGCGAACCGATGACGAGCCGCTTGCGCCCGATGCGGTCAGACCAGGCGCCCATGAGGGGCATCAGCACGATCATGAAGGCGGCGCTGGCCATCTGCACCAGGAAGGTGTCGTGCAGCGGCAGCTTGAGCGTGACGGTGGAGAAGGTCGTCAGGTAGGTGAAGGTGATGTAGATCGACACCGTGAGCGTGACCACCAGGCCCATGCCGACCAGCGTCTCGCGCCCGTGGGAGCGCAGCATCTCGCCGAGCGTGGCCTGGCGGACGGTGCCGGCGGCCTGCGCGGCCTTCATCTGCTTGAAGACCTCGGGTTCCTCGACGTGGCGGCGGATGTAGATCGCCACCGGCACGATCAGCAGGCCGAAGGCGAAGGGCAGGCGCCAGGCCCAGGCCATGATCTGCTCCTGCGTGAAGATCTCGGTGATCAGGGTGCCGGCCGCGGCGCCCAGCAGCAGCGCGGTCATCTGGCCGGTCATCTGCCAGGAGCCGTAGAAGCCGCGCTTGCCGGGCGGCGCCATCTCGATCAGCAGGGCCGTCGAGGTGCCGAACTCGCCGCCGGCCGCGAAGCCCTGCAGCAGCCGCGCCACCACGATGAACAGCGGCGCCAGGAGGCCCACCGCCGCGTAGGTGGGCGCCAGGGTGATGAGGGCGATCGCCACCGCCATCAGGCCGGTGACCATGACCATCGCCGCCTTGCGGCCCTTGCGGTCGCCGTACAGGCCCAGCACGATGCCGCCGACCGGCCGCATGAAGAAGCCCACGCCGAAGACGGCGGTGGTCAGCAGGATCTGGTTGATGTTGTTGTCGGGGTCCGCCGGGTTGCTGGGGAAGAAGAGCTTCGCCACGATCGGCGTCATGAAGGCGAATGCCAGGAAGTCGTACCACTCCAGGGCGTTGCCGATGACGGCCGCCAGGATGTTCTTCTTGGACGCGGAAGGTGTTCGCATGAGGTTCGCTTGGTGGATGAAATGGTTTTGAGCGCGGCATTCTGAATGCGGGGTGAATCATGCGCGCAAAACCATGCGCCGCCCGCACGGAGGCGATGCGCCTAAACTGCCTCTTTTCGCTTTCGGACCCGCATCGCATGCATACCCGGCTCACCACCCGGCAGTGGCTGGAGCGGCTGGTGTCCTTCGACACGACCAGCCGCAACTCCAACCTGGAACTCATCGACTTCGTCCGCGAAGGACTGGAGCACCACCGGATCGCCTCCGAGGTCATCCGCTCGCCCGACGGCCGCAAGGCCAACCTGTTCGCCACCCTGCCGGCGGCGGACGGCCGGACCGACGGGGGCATCGTCCTGTCGGGCCACACCGACGTGGTGCCGGTGGACGGCCAGGCCTGGAGCAGCGACCCGTTCCGCCTCGACGAGCGCGACGGCAAGCTCTTCGCGCGCGGTTCGTGCGACATGAAGGGCTTCATCGCGACCGCGCTCGCGCTGGTGCCCGACTTCCTGGCCATGCCCCGGCGCAAGCCGATCCACCTGGCCTTCTCGTACGACGAGGAGGTCGGCTGCGTCGGCGCGCCGGTCATGCTGGCCGAACTGAAGCGGCGCGGGCTGCGCGCCGAAGGCTGCGTGGTCGGCGAGCCCACCGGCATGCAGGTCGTGGTGGCGCACAAGGGCATCAACCTGTACCGCTGCCGGGTGCACGGCAAGGCCGCGCACTCCTCGCTGACGCCGCAGGGCTGCAACGCGATCGAGTACGCCGCCCGGATGATCTGCCGCATCCGCGACATCGCGGACCGGTACCGGGCGCAGGGTCCGTACGACGAGTGCTTCGACGTGCCCTTCACCACGCTCACCACCAACCAGATCCAGGGCGGCATCGCGGTCAACACCATTCCCGAGTCCTGCGAGTTCTCGTACGAGTTCCGCAACCTGCCCGGCATGTCCACGACCGAGATCCACGCCCAGGTCGAGCGCTACGTGCAGGAGGAGCTGCTGCCGCGCATGCGCCGCGAGTACGAGGCGGCGGGCATCGACATCGAGCCGATCGCGGCGGCGCCCGGCATGGAGACGGCGGAGCAGGAGGCGGTGACCCGGCTGGTGCGCGCGCTGACCGGCGACCAGGCGGTCCGCAAGGTCGCCTACGGCACCGAGGGCGGGCTGTTCCAGCAGGTGGGCATCCCCACCGTGATCTGCGGCCCGGGCCACATCGCCCATGCCCACAAGCCCGACGAGTTCGTCGACCTCGCGCAGCTCGCGTCGTGCGAAAGCTTCCTGCGCAAGCTGGGGCAGTCGCTGGCCTGAGACGGGGCGGACGCGGAAAAGGCGGGAGGCTCAGAGGCCCAGCATCAGGCGCAGGTTCTGCACCGCCGCGCCGCTGGCGCCCTTGCCCAGGTTGTCGAGCCGCGCGATCAGCACCGCGTGCCGGTGGTCCTCGTTCGGGAAGACGCGCAGTTCGAGGTCGTTGGTGTCGTTCTGCGCCAGCGGGTCGAGCTTGCCGTCCTCGGTCGGCGGCAGCACCTTCACGAAGCGCTCCGGCGTGTTGCTCCTCGCGTAGTGCGCCTCCAGCGCGTCGTGCAGGTCGGAGGCCTTCGGGCTGCCCGGCAGCAGGTCCAGGTGCAGCGGCAGCTGCACCAGCATGCCCTGCGCGAAATTGCCCACCGAGGGGATGAACACCGGGCGGCGCGTCAGGCCGGTGTAGCGCATGATTTCCGGGATGTGCTTGTGCTTCAGGCCCAGCGCGTAGGTCTCGAAGGGCGCCGCGCCGCCGGCCTCGTAGGCCTCGATCATGGTGCGCCCGCCGCCCGAGTAGCCGCTGACCGAGGGCAGGGCGACCGGGTGGTCCGCCGGCAGCAGGCCGGCATCGACCAGCGGCCGCACCAGCGCGATGGCGCCGGTGGCGTAGCAGCCCGGATTGGCGACGCGCTCCGCGCCCGCCACCGCCGCGGCCTGGCCGGCGGCCAGTTCGGGGAAACCGAACACCCAGCCCGGCGCGACCCGGTGCGCGGTCGAGGCGTCGATGATCTTCGGCTTGCGGCCGTCCAGCGAATCGACCAGCGCCACCGTCTCGCGCGCGGCGTCGTCGTGCAGGCACAGGATCACCAGGTCCACCGCGGCCAGCAGTTCGCGCTTGGCGGCCGGGTCCTTGCGTCGCTCGGGCGCGATGCTCACCAGCTCGACCTGGGGCAGCTGCTGGAGCCGCTCGCGAATCTGCAGGCCGGTGGTGCCGGCCTCGCCATCGATGAAAACCTTGGGCATCGTTGCTCCTGCGGGAAAACGGTCCTGCGGACCATGGGGGAAAGAAATCGGAAGAAAGGGCGGGCGCAAGCCTACGGAAACGCGATGAAAACGCCGTGAAAACCGCCTCGCCCGCCGCGGCACCGGCCTGGGCCGGACAGGGTGCGCCCTCCCGGCGCCGCTGCAGGCCCATGATACAGTCCGCGATTACGCGCCAACCGACGGCGCCCGGCGGACCGCGCCCCGCGGCCGGCCCCGCCGGACACCGCCGCAGTGCAACGCTGGGGCCGACGCGTTGATGACCCAGCACCCGTTCTCCCTTCCTCTCCCCTTCTCCCTTCATTCCTGAGAGCACTCATGAAGATTCACGAATACCAAGGCAAGGAAATCTTGCGCAAGTTCGGCGTTCCGGTTCCGCGCGGCATTCCGGCGTTCACGGTGCAGGAGGCGGTCGAGGCCGCCCAGAAGCTCGGCGGCCCGGTGTGGGTGGTCAAGGCCCAGATCCACGCGGGCGGCCGCGGCAAGGGCGGCGGCGTGAAGGTCGCCAAGACCATCGACGACGTCAAGCGCATCTCCGGCGAGATCCTGGGCATGCAGCTCAAGACGCACCAGACCGGCCCCGAAGGCCAGAAGGTCCGCCGCCTCTACATCGAGGACGGCGCCGACATCCAGAAGGAATACTACGCCTCGGTCGTGACCGACCGCGGCACCCAGAAGATCGCCTTCATCGCATCGAGCGAAGGCGGCATGGACATCGAGGAAGTGGCCCACTCCACCCCCGAGAAGATCATCACCGAGTTCATCGACCCCCTGACCGGCCTCTCCGCCGAGCAGGCCAAGAAGATCGCCGACGCCATCGGCATCCCGGCCGATTCCACCGCGCAGGCGGTCGACGTGTTCCAGAAGCTCTACACCTGCTACATGGAAACCGACGCCTCGCTGGTCGAGATCAACCCGCTCAACCGCGACAGCAAGGGCAACATCACCGCCCTCGACGCCAAGTTCAACTTCGACAGCAACGCGCTGTTCCGCCTGCCCGAGATCGTCGCCCTGCGCGACCTCGACGAGGAAGACGCGGCCGAGATCGAAGCCAGCAAGTTCGACCTCGCCTACATCAGCCTCGACGGCAACATCGGCTGCCTGGTCAACGGCGCCGGCCTGGCCATGGCCACCATGGACACCATCAAGCTGTACGGCGCCGAGCCGGCCAACTTCCTGGACGTGGGCGGCGGCGCCACCCCCGAGAAGGTCACCGAAGCCTTCAAGATCATGCTGAAGAACCCCAAGGTCGAGGCCATCATGGTCAACATCTTCGGCGGCATCATGAAGTGCGACACCATCGCCACCGGCGTGATCACCGCCTGCAAGGCCGTGAACCTGCAGGTTCCGCTGGTCGTGCGCATGAAGGGCACGAACGAAGAGCTCGGCAAGAAGATGCTGGCCGAATCCGGCCTGCCGATCATCAGCGCCGACACGATGGCCGAAGCGGCCGAAAAAGTGGTTGCAGCCGTCAAGGCTAAGTAAGGGAACACACGCCATGTCGATCTACATCAACAAAGACACCAAGGTCATCACCCAGGGCATCACCGGCAAGACCGGCCAGTTCCACACGGAAAAGTGCCAGGAATACGCGAACGGCAAGAACTGCTTCGTCGCCGGCGTGAACCCGAAGAAGGCCGGCGAGTCGATCTTCAACATCCCGATCTACGCCTCCGTCCGCGAAGCCGCCGGCCAGACCGGCGCGACCGTCTCGGTGATCTACGTGCCGCCCGCGGGCGCCGCGGCCGCCATCTGGGAAGCCGTCGAGGCCGACCTCGACCTGGCGATCTGCATCACCGAAGGCATCCCGGTCCGGGACATGCTGGAAGTGCGCAACAAGATGAAGGCCAAGGAAGCCGCCGGCGGCAAGAAGACCCTGCTGCTGGGCCCGAACTGCCCCGGCCTGATCACGCCCGACGAGATCAAGATCGGCATCATGCCCGGCCACATCCACCGCAAGGGCCGCATCGGCGTGGTCAGCCGCTCCGGCACGCTGACCTACGAAGCCGTCGCCCAGCTCACCGAAATCGGCCTGGGCCAGTCCAGCGCCGTCGGCATCGGCGGCGACCCGATCAACGGCCTCAAGCACATCGACGTGATGAAGGCCTTCAACGACGACCCGGACACCGACGCCGTCATCATGATCGGCGAGATCGGCGGCCCGGACGAGGCGGAAGCCGCCCGCTGGTGCAAGGACAACTTCAAGAAGCCGGTCGTCGGCTTCATCGCCGGCGTCACCGCGCCTCCGGGCAAGCGCATGGGCCACGCCGGCGCGCTGATCTCGGGCGGCGCCGACACGGCCGATGCCAAGCTGGCCGTCATGGAAGAGAGCGGCTTCAAGATCACCCGCAACCCGTCCGAGATGGGCAAGCTGCTGAAGTCGCTGCTGTAATCCGCCGTCTGGCTCGCGCCGGCCCCGTGCCGGCCGGAGGTAAGCAGTAATACGGACTGGTGTTCGCACCGGTCCTCGCTACACTCCCTCAGCACAAAAAGAGAAGCGCCCCGGACGGCCACCGCCCGGGGCGCTCTCGCATTCATAACAGCTGGAGCATTCAAGTCATGGAATTCCTGTCCACGACCACCTTCTGGGTGGGCCTGATCGAGATCGTCTGGATCAACATCATCCTGTCGGGCGACAACGCCGTCGTCATCGCGCTCGCCGCCCGCTCGCTGCCGCCCGCGCAGCAGAAGAAAGCCATCTTCTGGGGCTCCGGCGCCGCCGTTTTCCTGCGGATCGTCCTGACCGTCGTCGCCGCCAAGCTGCTGGAGCTGCCGTTCCTGCAGATCATCGGCGGCTGCCTGCTGCTGTGGATCGGCACCCAGCTGCTGAGCAACGAGGAAGAGGGCGAGGGCGAGGCCAAGGAGCACGGCACCCTGGCCGCCGCGGTCCGCACCATCCTGATCGCTGACTTGGTCATGAGCCTGGACAACGTCATCGCGGTGGCCGCCGCGGCCCACGGCAGTACCGTGCTGCTGGTCCTGGGCCTGGCGATCAGCATCCCCCTGGTCATCTTCGGCAGCGCGCTGATGATCAAGGTCATGGAGCGCTTCCCGATCATCGTCATGTTCGGCGCCGCGCTAATCGGCTGGGTGGCGGGCGAAACCATCGCCAACGACGTGTCCCTGCGCGATTTCCTGGCCGCCAACCACTGGTTCCATTACGCCGCCGCCATCGCCGGCGCGGTCTTCGTGCTGGTCGTCGGCAAGCTGCTGGCAGCGCGCGCCCACCGCAAGGCCGCCGCCGCCTGACGACGGTGCCGGGAGCCCCGGGCTCCCATCCTGCGCAAAGCCGGAAAGGTTCGTCCTTCCGGCTTTTTTCATGTCTTCTCCTTCTTTTGCAAACCCGCGGCTGCCCCTATCATCCGCAAGCGGCACTGTTACCGCAATTTACACATATCGCATAAGGAAGCTTGCCATGAGTCGCAGGATCCTGGTGTCGCTGGACACCGCCACGGTGGTCGATACCACCCTCGATCAGGAATGCATCACCCTGGGCCGCCGCCCCTACAACGACGTCGTGCTCAACCACCGCTCGGTCAGCGGCGAGCACGCGGTGCTGCGCCAGACCCCGGAAGGCACGCTGCTGGAGGACCGCAACAGCACCAACGGCACTTTCGTCAACGGACAGAAAATCGTGCAGCAGCGGCTGCTGCAGGAGGGCGACGCGGTCGAGATCGGCCATTACCGCATCCGCGTGCAGGACCTCGCGGCCACACCGACTGCCGCCTGGGCGGCACCGGCCACGGGCGAGGCGACGATCGACGCGCTGCCGCCGCTGCCCGAGGCGCCCGCCGATGCCAGCCCGGACGCAACGCCGCCGCATGCGATGCCGCCGGCGATGGATTTCCCGATGTTCGAGCAACCCGCGCCCGCGCTCCCCGCCACGCGACTGGGCCGCATCACGGTCATCTCCGGCCCCGCCAGCGGCCGCACGGTCGAGTTGAACAAGCCCGTCAGCGCGGTAGGCAAGCGCGGCACGGCCGTCGCCACCGTCCAGCGCGACAACGACCGATACCTGCTGGCTTACGCCGAAGGCGACTCGCCCCCCATCCTGAACGGCGAAGCCATCGGCTTCACCGGCGCCGTTCCGCTGCAGCACGACGATGTGCTGGAGCTGGCCGGCGCGCTGCTGCACTTCGAGCTGGCGGAAGCCGAGTGACGAAAGTGTCACCGCGGACAAATTTTTGCTTGCTCAAGTGACAATCGGATACTTTTTGGCCTGTTCCATAGGCGATCGCAGGGCAAGCCGCGACTGGCACGCGAACTGCTGAAGAGCCTGCATCCTTCCTTCCATCACCAACGGAGTTTTATATGAAGCGTTCCATCCAGCGCGGAGCCCAGAAGGGTTTCACCCTGATCGAACTGATGATCGTCGTGGCGATTATCGGTATTCTGGCTGCCGTGGCTTTGCCGGCTTATCAGGATTACACGGTTCGGGCAAAAGTTTCTGAAGCTATCTTGGCTGCTTCCGCATGCCGTACTAGCATTACTGAAACTGTTCAAACTACTTCGGCGACTACTCTTCCCGCTGCTAACGCTTGGGGCTGTGAAGTTGGCACAGCTGCTACGACAGGTGCAAATGCTACTGCAGGTTCAAACGCATCTAAATATGTAGCGACCGTGGCAACGTCTAACGCGGGTGTTATTACTGTCACTACTTCGTCTGCCAGCGATTTGGGTAATGCAGCTAGTAAGACAATTGTTCTCGCCCCTTACAAAGATGCTAGTACTGCTCTCACCAATACTGATGTGGGTGTTTCTATCTTCAAATGGGTTTGCGGTGGTGGCACCACTAGTATGGCCACCAAATACCTCCCTGGATCCTGCCGAGGTTAATTGAAAATTAATGGATAAAAGCCGCTAAATGCGGCTTTTATTTTTAGCTTTAACAACTTGGACAGACGTCTTTGCGTTTCTGACTCAGGTTCGTTTTGCACTACAAGGCTTAATTAACTTCGGTTAACCAGTGGTGATTATGTTTTGTTCAAACACATGGCTCCCCGACTTCCCGCCGTGCTTTTCCCGCACCCGGACGTCGCGGATGACCATGCCCCGGTCCACCGCCTTGCACATGTCGTAGACCGTCAGCAGCGCGATCTGGACGGCGGCCAGGGCCTCGATTTCCACGCCGGTGGGTCCGGTGGTTTCGACGGTTGCCTGGCATATGACCGCCGCAGCCGTTGATCCGCCTTCGCTGACAGCTTCGAATTCGATAGCAACCCGCGTCAGCGCCAGCGGGTGGCACAGCGGCACCAGGTCGCTGGCCTTCTTGGCGGCCTGGATGCCGGCGATGCGGGCGATGCCGAGCACGTCGCCTTTCTTCGCGGTGCCCGATTGGACGAGGGCCAGCGTGGCGGGCTGCATCTCGATGCGGCCGGCGGCGACGGCGGTGCGGCGGGTGGCGGGCTTGTCGCCGACATCGACCATGTGGGCCTGGCCCCGGGCGTCAAAGTGGGTCAGGCGGGGCGGGGTGTCGTCGGTGGCGGGCGGCAGGGGATCGGTCATGGGGCGGAGGCGTGGGAGCGTGCGGGCGGAGAGGGTGGGCGGTGCGGAACGGCGCGCGCGGGGAGGGCGGCGGGGCCTGCGCGCCGCCGGCGGAGGCGGCGCGGCGTGGGGGCACCGCGGGCCGGATGCGGAACGCCGCGGGTTTTGGCGGATCATACGGCGATGCTTTCGCGGTCCCTGTCCTCATCCTCCGGCATCGTCTCGGCTATGGCGCTGGGCGGTTTGCTGATGCTGGTGTCGCCGTCGCTCGCGACGGCGCAGCTGCCGACGCTGGGCGACGGCAGCTCGATCGCGTCGGGCGCCGAGCGGCGGCTGGGCGACCGCATCGCGCGGCAGCTCTACCGCGACCCGGACTATGTGGACGACCCGATGCTGGTCGACTACGTCCAGCGGATCTGGGACCCGCTGGTGGCGGCGGCGCGGGCGCGAGGCGACCTGACGCCGGAGCTGGAAGAGCGCTTCGCCTGGCGCATCCTGCTGGGGCGCGACCGCACGATCAACGCCTTCGCGCTGCCGGGCGGCTACCTGGGGCTGCATTCGGGGCTGATCGGCATCACCGCGACGGCCGACGAGGTGGCGTCGGTGATGGCGCACGAGCTCAGCCACGTCACCCAGCGCCACATCGCCCGCATGGAGGAGCAGCAGGGCCGCAGCATGCCGATGATGGTGGCGGCGATGGTGCTGGGCGCGCTGGCGGCCAGCAAGAACCCGCATGCGGCCAGCGCGCTGATGACGGGCGGCATGGCGGTGACGGCCCAGAACCAGCTCAACTTCTCGCGCGACATGGAGCGCGAGGCCGACCGGGTGGGCTACGGCGTGATGACGCAGGCGGGCTTCGACGGGCGCGGCTTCGTGAGCATGTTCGCCAAGCTGCAGCAGGCCTCGCGCATCAACGACAACGGCAGCTTCCCGTACCTGCGCAGCCACCCGCTGACCACCGAGCGCATCGCCGACATGCAGTCGCGGCTGCAGCTGGGCGGTGACGACGCGGCCGCCGCCGGCGGCGCGGACCGGTCCTCGGGCGGCGCCGTGCGTCCGGCGACCGCCGATGCGCTGGCGCCGGGCGCGGTGCCGGCGGCATCCCCGGCACCGGTGCGGGTGCCGTCGGCGGGAACGGGGCCGTCGATGTCCCCGGCGGCCGGCATGCCGTCCGATGCCGCGCCCTCCCTGCCGGCCGTGACGGTGCGGGCCCACGGCCCCGGCGCCGACGGCGGCGGGCCCGGTCCGCTGGAGCATGCGCTGATGGCGGCGCGGGCCCGGGTGCTCGGCAATCCGGGCGTGGACGTGCTGCGCGACTGGGCGGCGGAGCCGGCCGGGCGGAGCTTCGGCAGCCTGCCGGCGGCCCGCCGGGCGGCGTCGCTGTACGCCGCGGCGATGGCGCATTCCCGGCAGGGCGACTATCCGGCGGCGCGGACGGCGGCGGCGCAGCTCGCCGCGCTGGTGGCGTCCGATCCGGGCGCCGCGCGCCAGGCGCGCCTGCTGGCGGCCGAGGTGGCGCTGGAGGCGCGCCGGCCCGCCGACGCGCTGCAGGCGCTCGGCCCGATGCCATCCGCCATGGCGCGGCCCGAGCTGCTGCTGTGGGTGCGGGCGGTCGATCAGCAGCCGGGCAACGTCCCGGACCCGGCGGGCACTGCCGGCGCGAACGGCGGTGCGGGCGCTTCGCCGGCCATGGTCCCGGACCGCGCGGCCGGCACGCGCGCGGAGGCGGCGCAGCGCCTGCGGACCTGGGTGGCGCTGCATCCGCGGGACGCCACCGCGTGGCAGTCGCTGGGCACGCTCTACCGCGCCCTCGGCCAGCCGCTGCATGCGGTGCGCGCCGACGCCGAGGCGCAGGTCGCCCTGCTGGACTACGCGGCGGCGGTGGACCGATTCCGCGCCGGGCAGGAGCTGGTGCGGCGCGGCATGCCGGGCGGCGTCGACCACATGGAAGCCTCCATCGTCGACAGCCGCCTGCGCGAGGTGGAGCAGATGCGCAAGGACTGGGACGCCGACGCGAAGAAGGAAAAGTACTGAAGGCGGCGCAGCCGGGGAGGGCTCAGCCGCGCCGGCGGAACAGGCCGCCGAGCGCGGATTCGATCACCATGCCCAGCAGCGAGTACAGCAGCGAGCCGACGATCGCCGCGCCGAAGCTGCTTACGACGAAGCCGCTCAGCAGGCCCGAGGCGAACCAGAAGATCAGCGCGTTGATCACGAACAGGAAGAGGCCCAGCGTCAGGACCGTGACCGGCAGCGTCAGCAGCACCAGCACCGGCCGCACCACCAGGTTGAGCAGGCCGATGACCAGCGCCGCGACCAGCGCCGACGAGAAGTCGCGCAACTGCACGCCGTGGTAGAGATACGCCACGGCCAGCAGCGCGACCGCGCTCAGCAGCCATTTGAGGAGGAATTTCATGGCGCACAGCATAACGGCCGGTTCCCCGCGCGAGCGCGGGGACCGGCCGTCGTGCCCGGGCGCCGGCGCTGTCGCGCCGGAGCGGATGCGCCTATTCGAGCGACAGGTTCATCGCCACCGCGAACAGGCCCAGCGCGGTGCCGGGCATCCAGCGCGCGCCGCGGCTCGGCGGACGGCGGGTGACGGTCGGGGCGGGGGCCGGTGCCGGCGCCTGCAGCGGCTCCAGCGCCACGCCGGCCTTGGGCCGCCGGGCGTCCACCAGGTGGGCGCCCGGGTGGTCGGCCTGCAGCTGGCGCAGCAGGTCGGGCAGCGGGCCGCGGGCGACCAGCGGGGTGACGCGGTCGTCCGGCGCCGCCAGCCAGGGCGTGGTGGCGCAGAACAGCTTCTCGGCCCAGCGGTCGCGCCATTTCTCGCGGGCGCTGTGGCTGACCCATTTGCTGATGCGGTGGGTCATGCGCGGCGCGCAGGCCACCAGCACCCAGTGGATCGGGCCGTGGCCGGGGGCCACGCCGGCGCTGCCGTCGGGCGTGGCGGCGCAGAGCTGTCGCCGGGCGTAGTCGGGGTCGTCGAGGTAGACGATGACGGTAGGCATGTGTGGGGGCTCCAGGTGGATTGGCCGAAGGAGTCTGCCGCGCGGATGCCCGGCAGGCTCCACCTTAGCCGATCAGCCGCGCAGGGGCGACTGCGATTCCGGAGAAGCCGGCTGCGCCGGTGCGGATTCCGGCACCACGCCGGCCGCCTTCAGCACCTCGGTCTGCTGGCGCTTGTTGCGGCGCGTGGCCAGCCAGCCGGCGCCCAGGACGCCGACGACGGTCACGGTGATGATCGTCCAGCGCAGCACCGGGCCCATGGGCGTGGGCGCATCGGCCGAGCCGAAGATCGAGGCCAGCAGGCGCTCGTTGGTGATCATGCTCGCGGCGGTGAAGGCCAGCACGGCGGCGCCGGCCTGGATGATGATCGGGAAGCGCTCGACCATCTTGAGCACCAGGGTGCTGCCGAAGATCACGATCGGGATGCTGATCAGCAGGCCCATCATCACCAGCGTGAAGTCGCCGTGCGATGCGCCGGCCACGGCCAGCACGTTGTCCACGCCCATCAGCGCGTCGGCGATGACGATGGTCTTCATCGCGCCCCAGAAGGTGGTGGCGCTGCTGCCTTCCTCGCCGTGCCCGTCGCCGCTGTCGGACAGCAGCTTGTAGGCGATCCAGACCAGGCCGAGGCCGCCGACCAGCATCAGGCCCGGGACCTTGAGCAGCCAGACCACGCCGATGGTCATGGCCGAGCGGATGACGATGGCGCCGACCGTGCCCCAGACGATGGCCTTCTTCTGGAGGTGCTTGGGCACGTTGCGCGCGGCGAGCGCGATGACGATGGCGTTGTCGCCGGCGAGGACGAGGTCGAGCAGGATGATCGCGAGCAGCGCGGACCACCAGGGGGCGGTAAACAGTTCCATGAGGGGTTCAACTCCGGTGTTGTATCGATTTTTCGTCGACGGCCGGGTCGGAACGCGGGAACACGCGCTTTTCGGATTCGGGGAATACGAAAAGGTGGGTAGCCATGCTTCGACCAAACCGGCAACGGGCTCAATCGAAGGTCTTGCTCGACATGCTGTGATGTTGAGTTGATGTCCGGTCCGCCGGAAGCCTGGGCTTCGTATTGACGACTGACCGATGCCTGCTGCCGGCGGCCGTGGGGCCGGAGACGGCAGAAGGCGGGAGCTACTCCCCTTCGCGGAGGCGATTGGAACATCGCGCCGGGAATCTGGCAAGCGCGGCGCGCCACGGGGAAAACCCGTAGGCGGACGCCGCCGGCCGGCCCCCTACCCGGCGTCGGCCGGCGCCGGCAACCGGGCGAACATGGTGCGCAGCGTGTTGGTGAAGTGCGGCCGCATGCGGCTGCTCCAGTCGGTGGCGCGCACCGCCAGCCAGGGCGGCGAACCGAAGGCGGCATCCGAGACCAGGTCGTAGCAGGCGAGCGAGAGCGGCCCCCCGTCGTGGTTCAGGAAGCGCGCGGCCCGCACGCAGCCGGGCACCGCGGCGAGGCCGGGCATGTGCTCCTCGTCGTACCAGCGCGCGATGTCGGGCATCCAGCCGTCTTCCGGATCCATCTCGACCACGTAGTGCATGCGCGCTGGTACGCCGGCCGAGGCGCCCTCGGCCGCGAAGACCTGTTCCAGCCGGGCGGCCCGCAGCTCGCGCGCGCCGGGGAAGGCGGTCTCCGCGGCGACGGCGAAGGCGAGGGCGTCCCGCGCGTCCATCGGATGCGGCTGCGGCAGCCGGAAGTACGCATAGGCCGGATGCGGTCCGTCGCCCGGGGCCGCGGCATGGGCCAGGCATGCGAGCCGCAGCGTGCCGCGGGGAGCGTCCCAGTCGCTCGCGGCGTCCCAGCTGCGGGCGAGGGCGTCCCAGGCGCCGAAGGCCCGCGGCGCGTCGCCGGGCGCGAGCAGCGCCTTGACGAGCAGGGTGTGGGTCGGGACGGGATCGGGGGTGAGGGAGATCGGTGTCATGGCGGGCTCCGGGTCCGGTCAGTGGCCGATGCGCAGCGCCGCGAGCAGGCGCGACACCATGTTGTACGCCGCCACCGTGGCGACCAGGTCCAGGTGGGTCTGCGGCGCGAAGGCGGCGCGCACCCGGGCGTCGAGCGCGTCGGGCACGTCGATGTCGCGGGTCATCGCGTCGCTGAGCTCCAGCACCAGCCGCTCGGTGCCGTCGAACAGCGCCGCGTCGGGCGCGGGCGCGCGCACCGCGTCGACCTGGGCCTGCGTCAGCCCGCCCCGCAGCGCGTGCGGCACGTGCGCGTCGAACTCGTAGGCGGCGCGGTTGAGCACCGCCACCCGCAGGATGACCAGCTCCCGCAGCCCGGCGGGCAGGCTGTTGCGGTTGCGGACGGCCGAGAGCAGCTGCTCCCAGCCATGGGCGAGCGGCGGGCTGTTGAGCAGCACCTGGTAGAGCGGCGAGATCCGGCCGCGCTCGGCCTGGATGCGGGCCTCGATGTCGGCGAGTTCCGGCCGGCTGCCGGGGACGATGGGGTCGATGCGCATGGCGTGGGGATCCTTTCCGTGGGGCTCAATCGGCCTTGATGTTCTTCGCCTTCACCACCGCGCCCCACTTGGCGGTGTCCTTCTGCAGCAGGGCGGTCAGCTCGGCCGGCGAGGACCAGCGCGGCGTCGAGCCCGAGGCGGCCAGCCGATCGGCCACCGCCTTGTCGGCCAGGGTGCGCTTGAGCGCCTGCGAGATGCGGTCCAGGTCGGCGCGGGGCGTCCTGGCGGGCGCGAACAGGCCGTACCAGTTGTCCGAATCCACGCCCGCCATGCCCATCTCCTGGAAGGTCTTGACGTCGGGCAGCAGCGGGCTGCGGGCGGGCGCGGCGATGCCGATCGGCCGCAGCTTGCCGGCGCGGATGAAGTTGACGACGCCGGCGATGTCGCCGAAGAAGCCGTCCACGTGGCCGGCGATCACGTCGTTGATGGCGGGCGCCGCGCCCTTGTAGGGAATGTGGGAGACCGGCGCGCCCGAGGCGTCCCGGAACAGCTCGGCCGCCAGGTGCGGCACGCTGCCGCTGCCCGACGACGCGAGCGTCAGCGGCGCGCTGCCCTTCTTCGCGGCATCGACGAACTCGCGCGCGGTGGGCGCCTTGTTCTTCTCGCCGACCACCAGCACCTCGACGTTGCTGACCACCAGCGACACCGGCGCCAGGTCCTTGGCCGGGTCGTAGGAGAGCTTGTCGTAGAGCGACGGGTTGATCGCCACCGCGCCGACGCTGGTCAGCCACAGCGTGCGGCCGTCGGCCGGGGCGCGGACGGTGAAGTCGGCCGCCAGCGCGCCGTTGGCGCCGGCGCGGTTCTCGACGATCACCTGCTCGCCCAGCTCGTGGCCCAGCCGCTCGGACAGCGCGCGGGCGACGAAGTCCACCGGCCCGCCGGGCGGGAAGGCGACCACGATGCGGGTGATCTTGCCGCCCTGGGCCAGGGCGGCGGGCGCGACGGCGCCGAGGGCGCAGGCAACGGCGAGCGCCACGGCGGCGCGGCGGGACAGGGGGAAAGCGTGCATGGATGTCTCCTGGAAGGGGGGCGGCGGTGGGGCGCGGGGGGCGGGTCGGGGCGTCAGCCGCAGCGCACCGACATGCCGCCGTCCACCACGATCTCGGTGCCGGTGACGAAGCGCGACTCGTCGGAGGCCAGGAACAGCGCCGCGTGCGCCGTGTCGCGGCCGTCGCCCATGAAGGGAAGCGGGATGCGGGACTGGCGCTGCGCGAGCAGGGCGTCCACGTCGCCGCCGGCGCGCTGGCCGGCCAGGCGCGCCTCGACCATCGGCGTGTGCAGCTGGCCCGGCACCACGGTGTTGGACCGGATGCGCCGGGCGGCGTACTGCACCGCCAGCACCCGCGAGAACTGGATCACCCCGGCCTTGGTGGCCGCGTAGGCGACCTGCGCCGCGCCGGTCCAGCGCAGGCCCGAGGTGGAGGAGATGTTGACGATCGAGCCGCCGCCCGCGCCGCCCCCCTCGGCGGCCTGGCGCTCCATCTGCGGCAGCACGTGCTTGCAGAGCAGGAAGACGCTCTTGAGGTTGTGGTCGACCTGGGCGTCCCAGACCGCCTCGTCCATCTCGACCGGGCCGCCCCGGGCCGAGCCGCCGACGTTGTTGACCAGCACGTCGATGCGGCCGAAGCGCGCCAGGCAGGCGGCGACCGCCGCGGCCACCGCGTCGCCCGAGGTCACGTCGCAGCCGGCGCTCTCCATCGTGCCGCCGACCTCGGCCACCCGCCGGGCGGTCTCTTCGAGCCGGCCGGCGTCGCGGTCGAGTCCGAAGACCTGCGCGCCTTCGCGGGCGAAGAGCGCCGCCATCGCGCGGCCGTTGCCCCAGCCCGGGCCGACCGAGCCGGCGCCGGTGATCAGCGCGACCTTGCCCGCCAGGCGGCCCGCGCCGGGCGGCAGCAGGCCGACGGCGTCGTCGCCGGGAGGGACGGCCGCCGGATCGGCGGGCGGGGCGGAGGGGAAGGACGTCTGCATCGGGTCGTGCCTCGTGGTTCGGGGAGGGGCGGGGGCGAAGGCGGAGCGGCCGGGTCGGCGCGGCCGTCGGCTCAGGCGGGGAAGCGGTAGAAATCCCGCGGGTTGTCCACCATCAGCTTCTGCAGCAGCTCCGCGGTCGGCGCGATGCGGCCGATCGCGTCGACCAGCGCGCCGTCGTCGGGCACGTGGTGGTGGTTGGGGTGGGGCCAGTCGGTGCCCCAGAAGCAGCGGTCGGGCGCGGCCTCGACCAGCCGCCGCGCCAGCGCCACCGCATCGTCGTAGGGCGGCGTGCGGCCGTCGCGGCTGCTGCGGTCCACGCCGCTGACCTTGACCCGGAACAGCGGGTTCTCCAGCAGCGCCGCCAGCGCGCGGAAGTCCGCGTGGTCCGGGCCGGCGGCCGCGTCGACGCGGCCGAAGTGGTCGATCACCACCGGCACCGCCGACCGCGCCAGCACCGGCCCCAGCGCGTGCACCAGGCCGCTCTCGAAATGCACCTGCAGGTGCATGCCGCGGGGCGCCAGGCGCCGGGTCAGCGCCAGCATCCGGTCGGGGTCGACCGAGGGCAGGTGGCGCATGAAATTGAAGCGCACGCCCCGGAAGCCGGCCGCGGCGAGGCGGTCGAGCGCGGCGTCGTCCACCTCCACCGGCACGAGCGCGATGCCCAGGTAGCGCCCGCCGCCGGCGGCGATGGCGTCCTCGATCACCGCGTTGTCGAAGCCGTGCACCGCGGACTGCACCATCACGCAGCGCTCGATGCCGAGCCGGCGGTGCAGCGCGAACAGCTGGTCCCGGGTGGCGTCCACCGGGGTGAAGCCGCGGTCCGGCGCGTAGGGGAAGCGGTCCGCCGGGCCGAAGACGTGGCAGTGCGCGTCGCAGGCGCCGGGCGGCAGCCGGAGCGAGGGCGCCGAGGGCCGGGGCGCGTAGGTCAGGACGGGTTCGGAGCGGGCGGGCGGCGGGGTCATGGTCGCTGGATTGTGGGAGGCAGGGCCGCCGGGGGCTATAGACTTCGATCGATATCAGCTATCGAATCGATGCATGGCGCCGCGGCATCCTGCGCGGCGCCTCCAGAAAGGCGCGAAGGGAACGGCATGGATCTGGGACGGCTCGAATATTTCGTCGGCGTCGCCGAGGCGGGCAGCTTCAGCCGCGCCGCGGCGGCGCTCAACCTGTCGCAGCCGGCGCTGAGCCGCCAGGTGCAGCTCCTGGAGGAGGAGCTGGGCCAGCGCCTCCTGGTGCGGACCGGGCGCGGCGTGGAGCCGACCGAGTCCGGCGCGGCGCTGCTGGCGCACGCGCGCGGCATCTTCGAGCTGGCCGAGAAGGCGCGGGCCGACCTCGCCGAGCGCCAGGCGAGCCCGCGCGGCCAGGTCACCGTCGGCCTGCCGCCCCGGGTGGCCCACGCGCTGGCGGCCGACCTGGTCGAGCGCTTCCGCGAGGCCTTCCCGGACGCGGTCATCAGCGTGCAGGAGGCGCTCAGCGTGCGGCTGCGCGAATGGCTGGTGGCGGGCCGGCTGGACGTGGCGGTGCTGTTCGATCCGCCCTACGCGGCGCAGCTGCAGTACGAGACGGTGGCGCGCGAGCCGGTGGTGCTGATGTCGGCCTCGCCGCTGCGTCCGCGCATGCGCATGGCCGAGCTGGCCGGCCTGCCGCTGGTGCTGCCGAGCGGGCCCAACGCGCTGCGCCAGCTCATCGAAGACCAGGTGCGCCCGCGCGGCATCGCGCTGCGGGTGGTGGCCGAGGTGGATTCGGTGCAGACGGTGCTGTCGCTGGTGGCGCGCGGCGTGGGCGCGACCGTGCTGCCGGCCAGCGGCCGGGCGCTGTGGACCTGGCCGCAGCCGGCGCACACCGCCGTGCTGCACGCCCCCACGGTGCGCAACCGCGTCGTGCTGGCGGTGCCCCGGACCCGTCCCGCCACCCGGCCGACGCGCCACGCCGTCGCCCTGGTGCGCGAGCTGGCCGCGGCGCACTACGGCGCCTGAGCGCCGGCCCTTCCCGCGCCGGGGAACCGCGCGCTGGCTATCATGGCCCGCTCCCTCCCGTCGTCCTCCGCCGCATGGCCGCACTCCACATCATCGACCTCGAAGCCGCGATCAACCACTGGCGCGCCCGCAAGCCCTCGCCCGACGGCATCACGCTGTCCGACGAGGTGCGGGTGCTGGCCGAGGTCTACGCGGCGATGGTCTGGCAGCGCGCCGAGACGCTGGAGCCCGAGGACATGTCCGCCGCCGCGATGGACGCCTGGCTCGCCTGGTACGAGACCATGCCCGACACGCCCTGCATCGCGATCTGCTCCACCAGCCAGGGCGACGAGACCTGCAAGGGCTGCGGCCGCAGCTTCGACGAGGTGCAGCACTGGCCGTCGATGGGCCCGGTCGAGAAGCGCGCCACCTGGCAGCGCATCACCCGCGAGGGCACCGCCTGGCGCTTCAACCGCTACGCCGAGCGCGCCGCCGAACGCCGGGGCGACGGCAGCGGCGCGGGCGGGATGTTCGGCGGCGGCCCGCAGCGGACGCGTTCCGGCGGCGCGGGCGGCGCCGGATGATGCGGCTGGCGCGGGCGCCCGACATCGCCCTGGCGACGGTGTGGTGCGACCTGCTGCGCGAGGCGGGCATCGCGGCCTCGGTGCAGCGCCGCTTCCTGTCGTCGGCCGCCGGGGAGCTGCCGCCCGACCAGTGCCTGCCCGAGGTCTGGATCGTCCACGACACCCAGGAAGGCCGCGCCCGCGAACTGCTGCAGGCGCTGCGCGACCTGCCCCAGCGCCGCTGGACCTGCGCCGCCTGCGGCGAGCGGGTGGAGGGCGGCTTCGAGCAGTGCTGGAACTGCGGCGCCTGGATGCCGGCCGCCTGAGAGCCGCGCCCCGGCTCCAGCCTCGAGTTCGGGAATGCTTTCCCGGCGCAGCCCGGGTAAAGCCTTGGCTGGCAGCTATCGTTTGAATAGCATCGGCGGTCCGTGCCGGCGGCGACCGGCAGAATGCCCGGATGGACCTGCTCAAGACCTTCGCGCTGTTCGCGCTGACCGCCGTGGCCGAGATCCTCGGCTGCTACCTGCCCTGGCGATGGCTCAAGCAGGACGGCCCGGCCTGGCTGCTGGCGCCGGCCGCGGCGAGCCTGGCGGCCTTCGTCTGGCTGCTGACGCTGCATCCGGCGGCGGCCGGCCGGGTCTACGCGGCCTACGGCGGCGTCTACATCGGGGTGGCGCTGGCCTGGCTGTGGGCGGTGGACGGCATCGCGCCCAGCCGCGCCGACCTCCTCGGCGCCGGCCTCTGCCTGCTGGGCGCGGCGGTCATCGTGCTGGGCGGGCGGGTCCGGTAGGCACGCGCGACGGCGGGAACGTCCCCGCGTCCCGGGTCACCGCGCCGCGAGCCGGCCGGTGTGCAGCAGGGCGCGCACCTCGTCGCTCACCTGGTTCACCGCGCCGATGCGCTCGATCAGCTGCGCGGGACGGCTGCCGCGCAGGCCGGCCAGCGTCAGCCGCCCGTCGCGCACATAGGTGTAGACGCCGCTGACCGCGAACGCGGACGCGCGGGCCACCTGCGCCGCCAGGCCTTCGCAGGCCCGGGCGAAGCGGTCGGAGGCGTAGAACGTCCGCCGTTCCAGCGGCGAGGCGAAGGCCAGCTCCAGGATCGCGACGAGGCGGCGCGCGTCGGGCACCGCGTGGTCCACGTTCGGCGCGGGCGGGGCGGGGTTCGCGTTGTCGTAGGCCCGCGGCAGGTGCATCCGCACCTTCAGCACCGCCCCGTCGCCGGCGAGCGCCCGGGCCAGCCGATCGATGCAGGCGCCGAACGCGTCCGCATCGCTACGGGCGGCGCCGAAGTGGACGTGGATCCGGTCCAGGCCGTCGTCGCCGTTCGGAGACGGCTCGGACGTCCGGTCCACCAGCGTGGTCGAGCCGGTCGGCAGCGCGTAGGCCACGGTCGCGGCGAACATGTTCTGCTCGTCGGCGAACAGGATCGGGCAGGCCGCGTCGAAACGCGCCCGGTCCTCGGCCGAACGGAAGCCGATCTCGACGCCGCCGTCGAGGGCGTAGCCGTCGAACGGCGCGATGCCCTCGATGGCCGGCCACAGGTGGGCGTCCTGCTCGCGGTCGAAATGGTTCTGCACGTACCAGCCCAGGCCGGGAATGCGCGCGCACAGCGGGCCGTGCACGTCGCGCCAGTAGATCGCGAACAGTTCGTGCGGCACCTGCGGACGGCGCAGGACCGTGGTGTAGGAGTTGATGGCGATGGCGTCGTCGCGCGCGGAATGGTCGGTGGCGGTGGGGAGTGGGGACATGGTCGTCGGGCGGTGCCTGGGTGTCTTGCGGGATGCGGAGCCGCCCAGCTTGCGCGGTGAAGCGGTCGGTCCGTGTAACGCCCGGCATCGCCGCCCCGGACGGCGGACCGGTCCGGCGGCGCGCGCGGGCTATTTCCAGCGCACGCACTCCACGTCCACGGTGCGCTGGTTGTCGGCCAGCATCAGCGCGCCGTCCTGCACCGTGGCCTGCAGCTGCATGCTGCGCTGCGCGAGCTGCGCCAGCGCCTGCGACTGCGGGGTCGGCACCCGCCAGACCTGCAGCTTGTCGAGCCGGGTGAGCTTGCTCTCGATGCCCTTCCACCAGACCTCGGCCGCGTGGTTGAAGCAGTACAGCAGCACCGCGTCGGACTTGTTGCAGGCCTTGGCCAGCGGCTTGTCCTCGGGCTGGCCGACCTCGATCCAGAGCCGGGTCTGGCCGGTGAAGTCGCGCAGCCAGACGTCGGGCTCGTCCGGGTCCGACAGGCCGGCGCCGAAGGCCAGCGTGCCGTCGCCGCCGCAATCGGCCTGCAGCCGGTAGGCGTTGAGCGCCAGCGCGGCCAGCCGGACCATCATGCGTTCGTCGGTCTCGCTCGGATGGCGGGCCAGCGTCAGCGTGTGGTCGGCGTAGTAGTTGTGGTCGATGTCGGCGATCGACAGGTTGGCCTTGAAGACGGTGGATTTGAGGGCCATGGGAGCGTGGTGCGGGCCGGCCGGGCGCATGCGGCCGGCGGGCGGGAAGGAGGATGGAAGGGGTGGCGCGACGCGGCGCGGCGGCAGCCGGCGGCGAGGAGCGGGATTCTAGGCGGCCGGCGCGAAGATGCGCCGGAAGGTCAGGTTGATGCGCGGCGCGCTGGGCCGCGCGGTCCGGGCGATCTGGTGCTGCCAGTGGTGCTGGGTGCCGCCGGCCATCACCAGCAGGCTGCCGTGGTCCAGCTCCACCGAATGCGCGATGCGGTGGGTGCCGCGCCGCCGCAGATCGAAGCGCCGGCTGCCGCCCAGGTTGAGCGAGGCGATCGTCGGGTCGCGGCCGAGCACCGGCTCGTCGTCGCTGTGCCAGCCCATGCGGTCCTGGCCGTCGCGGTAGAGGTTGACCAGCAGGCCGTTGAAGGGCTGGCCGCAGGCGGCCTCGATCCGGGCGCGGATCTCGGCCAGCAGCGGCGTCCAGGGCTGCGGCACGTGCGCCAGGCCGGAGTAGCCGTAGGCCGCGTCGCCGTACCAGGCCAGCCGGCGCGGCACCGGCACGGTGCGGCCGTAGACGCGGGTGGACGGCTGCGTCCAGGGCGTCTCGTGCAGCAGGCCCTCGAACCAGCGGTCCGCCTCGTCCGGCGGCACCCAACCGGGCCACAGGCGGATGTCGGCGTCGGGCAGCGGCAGGCGCCGCGGGCCGGCGCCGTCGGCGCCGGAGGCGTCCGAAGGACCGGACGCGGACGGCGGGAGCGAGGGCAGCGAGGGCAGCGAGGGCGGTGTGGGGGAAGGGGAGGCGTGCGGCACGGCGCTACTCTAGGCGGCGGGCCGGCCGCGCGCCGGCGGCGCGGCGGATGGGCACGCGACCGACGCGGGGATGCCGCCGCCGCGCCGCGCCGTGCCCGGCGAACGCCCCGGGCGCCGGCGGACGGCCTCAGGCCCGGCGGGCCAGCTCGGCGGCCTTGCCGATGTAGCTGGCCGGCGTCATCGCCAGCAGCCGGTCCTTCTCCTGCTCGGGGATCTCCAGCGACCGGATCAGGCCGTGCAGCGCCTCGGCGGTCACCGTCTTGCCGCGGGTGACGTCCTTGAGCTTCTCGTAGGCGCCCTGCACGCCGAAGCGGCGCATCACCGTCTGGATCGGCTCGGCCAGCACTTCCCAGGAGGCGTCCAGGTCGGCGTCGAGCGCCTCGCGGTTGAGTTCGAGCTTGCCCATGCCGACGCCCAGCGCGTGGTAGGCCAGCGCCGAGTAGCCGAGCGCCACGCCCATGTTGCGCAGCACGGTGGAGTCGGTCAGGTCGCGCTGCCAGCGGCTGATCGGCAGCTTCTCGGCCAGGTGGCGCAGCAGCGCGTTGGCCAGGCCCAGGTTGCCCTCGGCGTTCTCGAAGTCGATCGGGTTGACCTTGTGCGGCATGGTCGAGGAGCCGATCTCGCCGGCCTTCAGGCGCTGCTTGAAGTAGCCCAGCGACACGTAGCCCCAGACGTCGCGCGACCAGTCGATCAGGATGGTGTTGGCGCGCGCCACCGCGTCGAACAGCTCGGCCATGTAGTCGTGCGGCTCGATCTGGATGCTGTAGGGCTGGAAGGTCACGCCCAGGCCCAGCGGCTCGGGCGTTTCGACGACCTTGCGGCTGAAGGCCTCCCAGTCGAAGTCGGGCCAGGCCGACAGGTGGGCGTTGTAGTTGCCGACCGCGCCGTTCATCTTGGCCAGCAGCTTCACGCCGGCGACCTTCTCGCGCGCGGCCTGCAGCCGCACCAGCACGTTGGCGACCTCCTTGCCGACGGTGGTCGGGCTGGCGGTCTGGCCGTGGGTGCGCGAGAGCAGCGGCACCTCGGCGTAGGCGTGCGCCATCTCGCGCAGCTTGGCGGCGAGGGCGTCGAGCGCCGGCAGGATGACCTGGTCGCGCGCGGCCTTGAGCTGCAGGGCGTGGCTGGTGTTGTTGATGTCCTCGCTGGTGCAGGCGAAGTGCACGAACTCGGCGGCGGCCTGCAGCTCGGGCCGGGCGTCGAACTTGGACTTGATCCAGTACTCGACCGCCTTGACGTCGTGGTTGGTGGTCTTCTCGATCTCCTTGATGGCGGCGGCGTCGGCCTCGGAGAAGTTCTTGACCAGGCCCAGCAGGTAGGTGCGGGCGCCGGGCGTGAGCGGCTTGAATTCGTCGAAGCCGGCGTCCGACAGCGCGATGAACCAGGCCACCTCCACCTGCACCCGGCGGTGCATGAATCCCTGCTCGCTCATCAGCGGACGCAGGGCGTTGAGGCGGGAGGCATAGCGGCCGTCGAGCGGCGAAAGGGCGGTGATGGTGGACAGGCTCATGGGGCCGGATTGTAGGTGGCGGCCCCGCGCGGATACCGGCGTCTGCCTGCGCCGCGAGGCCGTCCGGGCTTCTAGAATCGTCCGGGTCCGTGCCCGCCGGGACGGTGCGCGCCGCCCGCGCGACCGCCCTGCAGCCGCCTGCCCGGCCGCCGTCGCGGCGCCGGCCGGCCCGGGCCCCTCCCGTCGCTCCCCGCCTCCCCAGAAGACCTCATCATGAAACTGCTCGGTTCCGCTGCCAGCCCCTATGTCCGGAAGGTCCGCGTCATGCTGGCCGAAAAGAAACTGGAGGCCCCGCTGGTGATGGAACAGGTCTGGGCCGCCGACACCGGCATCGCCCACCACAACCCCCTGGGCAAGGTGCCCTGCCTGCTGCTCGAGGGCGGGGACGTGCTCTACGACTCGCGGGTGATCGTCGAGTACCTCGACACCCTGTCGCCGGTGGGCAAGCTCATCCCCGCGTCGGGCCGCGAACGCGCCGAGATCAAGACCTGGGAGGCGCTGGCCGACGGCATCCTGGACGCCGCGGTGCTGATCCGCCTGGAGAACACCTTCGACGGCCGCAGCGAATCCCAGCGCAGCCCGGCCTGGATCGCCCGCCAGCGCGCCAAGGTGGACCGGGGCCTGGACGCCATCGCCCGCGGGCTGGCCGACAAGCCGTACTGCGCGGGCATCCACCTGACGCTGGCCGATCTGGCCGTGGGTTGCGCGCTGCTGTGGCTGGATTACCGCTTCCCCGACATCGCCTGGCGCAGCCGGCATGCGAACCTGGCGCGGCTGGCGGACAAGCTCGCGGCGCGGCAGAGCTTCGTCGACACCCAGCCTCCGCCGCTCTGACCCTGCCCAGCGCGGGAGGTCCGGAAAAGCGCAAGGCCGCTCGGAAGCGGCCTTGTCGCGTCATGGCCCCGGGCAGGGGCCGAATAAAAATTGTTGCAGGACGCCCCGGAACGAAAGAGGAGGAGGGAGGAGGAGAATCGCCCGAGATTGCATTCTGGCCGAATGAACTGCCCGAAAGGCCCTGCAACAAATAAACCGTGTGCGGGCGGCACATCTGCCGTGTGCCGCGGTATGCATTGTGAATGTTGGAGGAGGCCGGAGTTCCCGCCGGAGACTTCCGGTTTCGTAAGCCTATGTAACCAAAAGGGGCGGTTTGCGGGCTTTTCGCCCAGCGCGTTCTCCGGTCAGCCGCTGCGCGACAGTTGCTGCTCGATGACCTGGACGAAGGACGGGTTGTCGGGCGCGGTCATGCTGGTGAAGTTGTCCACCAGCCGGCCGTCGCGGCCGAGCAGGTACTTGTGGAAGTTCCACAGTGGCGCCCGGCCGCCTTGCGCCGCCAGCCGCCGGAACAGCGGATTGGCATCCGGGCCGCGCACCGACGACTTCACGAACATCGGAAACTTCACGCCGAATGTGTTCTCGCAGAACTGCGCGATCTCCCGGTTGCTGCCCGTCTCCTGCGAGAAGTCGTTCGACGGGAAGCCCAGCACCACCAGGCCGCGCTCGCGGTAGCGGGCATAGAGCGCCTCCAGCCCCTGGTACTGCTTGGTGAAGCCGCAGAAGCTGGCGGTGTTGACCACCAGCACCACCTTGCCGGCGTACTGGCAGAGCGACTGCGGCTTCTCGTCCTGCAGGCGGTCGAAGGTGAACTGCAGGTTGGCCGGGCAGGCCGTGTCGGCGGCCCGGACGGCGGCGCACAGGCCGGCGGCCGGGAGGGCCAGGGCACCGCGCAGCAGGTGGCGGCGGGTCGGAAGTCGTGGCATGGCGTGGCTCGTCCGGTGGTGCGGGATGGGGGATTGTGGCGCCGGACGCGGCATCCTGCAGGCCGCGGCTTGCAGGCGGTCACACCCGTCGGCACGCCAGCCGATACCCTCAGGGATTGACGGCATATTCATATGCCGGACACAACCATAGAATTCGCGGCCATTCCAGGAACCCACATGCTCTATCCGGAACTCTTCAAGCAACTCGAATCCGTCCGCTGGGACATGGACAAGGACATCCCGTGGGACCAGTTCGACGCCGGCCTGCTCTCGGACGAGCAGGCGCACACCGTCAAGATGAACGCCATCACCGAATGGGCGGCCCTGCCGGCGACCGAGATGTTCCTGCGCGACAACCGCGACGACAGCGACTTCTCGGCCTTCATGTCGATCTGGTTCTTCGAGGAGCAGAAGCACTCGCTGGTGCTGATGGACTACCTGAAGCGCTTCTGCCCGCACATGGCGCCGACCGAGCAGGAACTGCACGACATCCGCTTCGAGTTCGACCCCGCGCCGCCGCTCGAGACGCTGATGCTGCACTTCTGCGGCGAGATCCGGCTCAACCACTGGTACCGCCGCGCCGCCGAGTGGCACACCGAGCCGGTCATCAAGCGCATCTACACCACGCTGAGCCAGGACGAGGCCCGCCACGGCGGCGCCTACCTGCGCTACATGAAGCGCGCCATCGCGATGCACGGCGACGCCGCGCGGCAGGCCTTCGCCAAGGTGGGCGTCCTGATGGCCAGCGCCCGCCGCACCGCGCAGGCGCTGCACCCGACCAACCTGCACGTGAACAAGGCGCTGTTCCCCAACGACACGGTGCAGAGCCGCATGCCCGACCCGGAATGGCTGGAGCACTGGCTCGACAACCAGATCCAGTTCGACGCCGAATGGGAGGGCAAGGTGGCCGAACGCATCCTGCACAACCTGAGCCTGCTGCTGGGCCAGGAATTCCCGACGGTGCAGGCGCTCAACCGCTACCGCAAGGAAATCGGCGCCCGGATGGCCCCGGAAGGCGCCGCGCCCGAGGCCTGAGGCGCTAGCCGATCAGCTGCAGCATCTGCGTGAGCTGCAGTTCGATCCGCACGTCGTGCCGGGCCACGCTGGCGACCACCTTGTAGGCGGGCTGCGCCGTGTCCCGCACCGCCGTCACGCCCAGGGGCATGCCTTCCCGGTTGAGCACCGCCGCCACCCGGGGCGAGGTGGCATTCGCGCCGCGCTGCAGCACCGCCGCCACCTCGCCGCTGGCCAGCCGCACGAAGGAGCCGGGCGGATAGAGGCCCAGCGCCTTGATCATGGCCGAGCCGACTTCGTCCACCTTGTTGTGGTGGTCGAGGTAGCTGGCCTGCATGGCCATGGTGGAGGAGAGCGATTCGCGCGAGTTGCGCATCGACATGCGCGCCGAGAACACGTCGGCGCGCTCGATGACCTGCGCGACGCGCCGTGCCGGCTCCAGCGACGCGAGGCTGCCGGTGTCCTTGGTGTGGTGCTGCTCGATCGCGCCCAGCCACAGCGGATCGTCCACGCCGAGCGACGCCAGGATGTCCCGCGAACGCTGGGCATGCTGGCCGATCACCGCCAGCTGCCATTCGCTGGTCGGCTCGGCCTGCAGGGCGAGATGGTCCTGCATCTCGGTCATGCTGATGTTCATCGTGAGGGCGGCACGTCCCAGGGACACGATCTTGGCCTCGGGCCACTGCAGGACCTGGCGCGCCGCGATGTCGCACATCACGCAGACCAGCATGGCGTGGGTGGCGCTGTACATGTGCATGCTGCGCAGCGCGGTGTGGATCAGTGCGAACAGCACCGCATCGGGCCGGGTGCGCGCCCAGTGCATCAATTCCTCGTGCAGGCGTCCGACCTTGTCGAGGAAGCCCGGCTCGTTGGGGTGGCGCAGGATCGCGGTCGCCCGGACCTGCATCTCCTTCCAGTCGGGCCACACCGGAATGCCCGGGGGTGCCGATGCTGCCGCGGGCCGGGACGCATCCATCAACGCGCCCGCCTCGATCTGCATGTTCGCGATCTGGCCGAGCGGGCGGTTTTCCCGCACCAGGGCGTCGAGCCGGCCCCGGTAGGCGCGTTCGTAGGCTTGCGACTCCGCCCAGTCGAGGCACAGGCCGCCGTTGCGGGTCATCCATTCATCGACCTGCGCGCGGCTGGTGATCACGAACCCCTTGTGGGCCAGCAGCACGCCGGTCGGCGCCCGCAACGCGAACGGAAGGGGCGTGTTCAGCGGGATCGAGGCCGCGTTGAGCGAAAAAAGATTCATGGCGAAGGTCCTGCGAGATTATCGCGAACGAATCCGTCTTTTTGCAGCGCCCGTGACATCTTCGGGAGGTAGTTCGCGGGCGAACCGCCTTTTTCGGCGCGTCAACCGGCCGGGCGGCCGCCGCGCGGCCGCGAACCGCCTCAGAAATCGACCGATGCGCTCAGGCTGAAGACGCGCGGCGCGCCGAGGACGAGGTAGCCGGCGTTCGGGTAGCCGCCGACCGAGGCCCAGTAGTTGCGGTCGGCCACGTTGTCGACGCGGGCGCGCAGCGTGACCAGGCGGCCCTGGATGTCGGTGGCGTAGCGGGCGCCCAGGTCGAAGCGGGTCCAGCCGGGCACCCGGAGGGTGTTGGTGGCATTGGCCTGGCTGCTGCCGGTGGCGGTGGCGCGGGCGTTGACCGCCAGGCCGCGCACGCCGGGCACGTCCCATTCGGCGCTGAGGCTGGCCTGCGCATCGGGCACGCCGATGACCTTCTTGCCGTCGGTCGCGGCGCTGCCGGTGGATTTCTGCTTCGCGTCGAGCAGCGTCACGCCGCCGAGCACGCGCAGGCCGCGGACCGGCTCGCCGAAGACGGTGGTTTCCAGGCCCTGGTGGGTGTCCTTGCCTTCCGACGAGAAGAAGCCCGCGGCGTTGCGCAGCGCGCGCGGCCGGTCGGTGCTGAAGAGCGCGGCGCTGGCGCCGAGGCGGCCGCCGTCGTACTTGACGCCGACTTCCTTCTGCTTGGCGACGTAGGGCGCCAGCTGCGTGCCGGCGTTGAGCACCGGCAGGCCGCCCGACAGCGTGGGCGCCGTCTCGCCGGGCGAGAGGGCCTCGATGTAGTTGGCGTACACCGACACGTCCTTGCGCGGCTTGAACACGATGCCGGCGGCGGGGCTGGTGCGGCTCTGGTCGTAGCCGCTCGGAGTGCCCGCCACGCTGTTCTGCACGGTGCCCCGGAAGGTCGCGTAGGTGTAGTTGGTGGTGTCGATCACCTGGTGGCGCACGCCGAGCGTGAGCAGCAGCGTGTCGTCCAGGAAGGACAGCGTGTCGCCGAGGGCGAAGCTGCTCAGGCGCTTGCTGGCGGTCAGCCCCGGCGCGGCCGGGTTGCCGCTGGCGGCGGTCGCGCTGAAGGCCGGCAGCGCCGAGAGCGTCGGGTTGTAGAGGCTGGTGGCCTGGGTGTTGCCGAAATCGAAGGTGTAGGAGTTCTTGCGGTCCGAGCCGAAGTAGGCGTAGGAGGCCACCAGCGCATGCTTGACGCTGCCGGTCGTCACCTTCGCGCGCACGCCGAGTTCGCCGGTCTTGACGGTTTCCTCGCCGGTGTTGTCGAAGCGGTAAGTGGTGCCGGCGCCGGCATTGTTCGACAGCGACAGGTTGCCCAGCGAATTGGCTTCGCGGCCGCGGCGGGCGCCGGCGGCGAACCAGCCGGTGACCTGGTCGTTCAGGTCGTACTCGCCGCGCACCGTGCCGAAGGTGTCGCGCTCGTTGGAGAAGCTCCAGGGCTGCGCCCAGTTGCCGGAGGCGTCGGGGGCGCGCGGGATGGCGGTGACGCCCGCGCCGGGCGTGACGTTGGTGCGGGTGGCATTGAGGCGGTGGTCCTGGTAGCCGATGTCGGCCGACAGTCGCGCCGCGCGCGAGCGCCAGTCGAGGCCGACCGAGGCCACGTCGAGCCGGACCTTCTCGCGGTCGATGCCGGTGCCGCCCTCGCGGTGCGCCGCGTTGACGCGGATGCCGGTGCTGTCGTCCGGGCCGAAGCGGCGCGACAGGTCGGCCGCCGCGTAGAACTGCGATCCGCTGGCGGTGCCGAGCGTGACCTGGCTCAGCGGCTCGTTGCCGGCCCGCTTGGGCAGCAGGTTGACCGTGCCGCCGATGCCGTCGCCGCCGGGGGTCGCGCCGGTCAGGAAGGCGCTCGCGCCGTGCAGCACCTCGACCCGCTCGAACAGTTCCGACGAGATGTACTGGCGCGGCAGCAGGCTGTAGAGGCCGTTGTAGCCGATGTAGTCGGAACTCAGCAGGAAGCCGCGGATGAAGTAGCTCTCCTGGAAGTTGCTGAAGCCGCGCGCCACGCGCACCGACGGGTCGTTCTGCAGCACGTCGCCCACGCTGCGCGCCTGCTGGTTCTGGATCAGCTCGTGGGTGTAGCTGGTGATGGCGAACGGCGTGTCCTGGTTGTCCTGCGTGCCCAGGATGCCGGCGCGGCCGCCGCGCGCCACCTGGCCGCCGGCGAAGGGCTTGGACAGGCCTTCGGCCGAGGCGTCGGCGCTGGCTTCCACTGTGACCGTGGAGAGGGTGGCCGCGGCCGGGGCGGCGGCGGTCTGGGCGCGCAGCGCGGGCGCCGCCGACAGGGCGAGGGCGGCCAGTGCGGCCAGGGCGATCGGGCTGGGAGCGAAGGAGGGGAGGGACATGGCGCCGCCGGGCAGACGTTGGAAATGAGAATGACTCCGATTTTCCAGTGCGCAACGCTTCCTGAACGAACGGCGCGCCAGCCGCCCGTCGAAAAATTTCCTTCCGTTGCACGGCTGCAACGGATTGCCGGCGGCGGCATCGACCGCCGCCGGCTGCCGTTCAGCGCATATTCATTTTCAGCGTTCCGCCGGGGTGGCGGGATGCGCGGGCAGCGCCGGATCGGCCGCTGCCGCGCCGGTCCCCGCGCCGCGCGCATGGCGCCGGCGCAGGTGCTTCATCACCCACAGCCCCACGTCGTCCACGTAGGTGAACACCGCCGGGATCACCAGCAGGCTCAGCACGGTGGAGGTGATGAGGCCCCCGATCACCGCGACCGCCATCGGCGAGCGGAAGCTCGGGTCGGCGGCGCCGGTGCCGAGCGCGATCGGCAGCATGCCGGCGCCCATGGCCAGGGTGGTCATGATGATCGGCCGGGCGCGCTTGTGGCAGGCATCGCGCAGCGCGTCCCAGCGGCTCATGCCGTGCTCCCGGCGCGCCAGGATCGCGTACTCCACCAGCAGGATCGAGTTCTTGGTGGCGATGCCCATCAGCATGATCAGCCCGATGAGGGACGGCATCGAGAAGCTCTTGCCCGCCAGCAGCAGCCCGACGAAGGCGCCGCCCAGCGACAGCGGCAGCGCCGCCAGGATGGTCACCGGGTGCAGGAAGTCCTTGAACAGCAGCACCAGCACGATGTAGATGCACAGCACGCCGGTGAGCATCGCCAGGCCGAAGCTCGCGAAGAGCTCGCCCATGACCTCCGCGTCGCCGACCTCGGTCACGCGCACGCCGGGCGGCAGGGCGCGCACCGAGGGCAGTTCCTTGACCGCCTTGGTGATGTCGCCCAGCGCGCGGCCCGAGAGCTCGATCTCGAAGTTGATGTTCCGGGCGCGGTCGTAGCGGTTGATGATCGCCGGGCCGCCCGCCACCTCCAGCGTGGCGACCTCGCCGATCTGCACCGGCCCGCGCTTGCCCGGCACCGCCAGGCGCTGCAGCACGCCCAGGTCCTTGCGGGCGTCGTCGTCCAGGCGCACCACGATCGGCACCTGGCGCTGCGCGAGGTTGAGCTTGGGCAGCGCCACGTCGTAGTCGCCCACGGTGGCGATGCGCAGCGTCTCGCCGATGGCGGCGCTGGTCACGCCCAGGTCGGCGGCGCGGGCGAAGTCCGGGTGCACCGCGATCTCGGGGCGCACCAGGCTGGCGGTGGAGGCGATGTTGCCCAGGCCGGGGATGGTGCGCAGGTCGCGCTCGACGGCGCGCGCGGCGGTGGCCAGCGCCTGCGGGTCCTCGCCGGCCAGCACCAGCACGTACTTGTCGTTGGCGCCGCCCAGGCCGACCTTGATCCGCACGCCTGGCAGGCTCTCCAGCGCGGCGCGGATCTCGGCCTCGATGCCCTGCTTGCGCGGGCGCTCGGTGCGCGGATCGAGCTGGATGGTGAGCGTGGCCTTGCGCGGCTCGGAGGCGCCGGCGTCGGCGAACGGGTCGCTGCCCGCCTTGCCGCCGCCGACCGAGGTGTAGACGCTGCGCACGTGCGGCACCTGCATCAGCCGGCCGCGCGCCTGCTCGGCCAGCGCGGTGGTCTGCTGCAGCGTGCTGCCGGGCGCGAGTTCGAGGTAGACCTGGGTCTGCGAGTTGTCGTCCGGCGGGATGAAGCCGGTGGGCAGCAGCGGGATCAGCGCGATCGAGCCGAAGAAGAACACGGTGGCCGCGATCATGGTGGCCAGCCGGTGCTTCATGCACCACGACACCCAGCGCATGTAGGCGGCGAGCCAGCGCGGGTCCTTCTCCGGATGCACGATGGGTTTCAGGAGGTAGGCGGCCATCATCGGCGTGAGCACCCGCGCCACCACCAGCGAGGCGAACACCGCCAGCGCCGCGGTCCAGCCGAACTGCTTGAAGAAGCGGCCGGCGATACCGCTCATGAAGGCGGTCGGCAGGAAGACGGCGATCAGGGTGAAGGTGGTGGCGACCACCGCCAAACCGATCTCGTCGGCGGCCTCCATCGCGGCCTGGTAGGGCGTCTTGCCCATGCGCAGGTGGCGCACGATGTTCTCGACCTCGACGATGGCGTCGTCCACCAGGATGCCGACCACCAGCGACAGCGCCAGCAGGGTGATGACGTTGACCGAGAAGCCCAGGAAGTACATGCCGGCGAAGGCCGGGATGACCGACAGCGGCAGCGCCACCGCCGAGACCAGCGTGGCGCGCCAGTCGCGCAGGAAGAGCCAGACCACCAGCACCGCGAGGATGGCGCCCTCGTAGAGCAGGTGCATCGAGCCGGCGTATTCCTCGGCCACCGGGGTGACGAAGTTGAAGGCCTCGGTGAGCGCGATGTCGGGGTGCTGCGCCTTGAGCTGGTCGAGGGCCTGGTGGACCGCGGCGCCGACCTCGACCTCGCTCGCGCCGCGGCTGCGGGCGATCTCGAAGCCGACCACCGGCTTGCCGTCGAGCAGCGCGGTGGCGCGGCGCTCGGCCACCGTGTCGGTGACGGTGGCGACGTCGGCCAGGCGGATGCGCCGGCCGTCCATCAGCGCGAGCTGCAGGTCGGCCAGCTCGGCCGCGGACTTCACCGTGGCCAGGGTGCGCACCGGCTGCTCGCCGCCGCCCAGGTCGGTGCGGCCGCCGGCGCTCTCGTTCTGCACCTGGCGCAGCTGGCGCGAGATCTCGGACGCGGTGGCGCCGAGCGCCTGCAGCCGCAGCGGGTCGAGCGCCACCCGCACCTCGCGGGTCACGCCGCCCACCCGGTTGACCGCGCCCACGCCGGGCACCGCCAGCAGCCGTCGCGCGACGGTGTCGTCGACGAACCAGGACAGGCCTTCCTCGTCGAGCCGGCTCGACGCGATGGTGAAGGCCAGCACCGGCTGGCCGGCCAGGTCCACCTTGGTGATGATCGGGTCGCGCAGGTCGGCCGGCAGGTCGGCGCGCACCCGGCCGACGGCCGAGCGCACGTCGTCCACCGCTTCCTGCACCGGCTTCTCCAGGCGGAACTCGGCCAGGATGGTCACGGTGCCGTCCTGCACCGTGGTGTGGATGTGCTTGAGGCCCTGCGTGGTGGCGATCGAGTTCTCGATCTTGCGGGCCACGTCGGTCTCGAGCTGGCCGGGCGCGGCGCCCGGCAGCAGCGCGACGACGCTGACCGTGGGCAGGTCGATGTCGGGGAAGTTCTGCACCTTCATCGCGTTGAAGGACAGCAGCCCCGCGAACGTCAGCATCACGAAGAGCATCAGCGCGGGGATCGGGTTCTTGATCGACCAGGAGGAAACGTTCATGGCGCGTGCCCTCTGCTCTTTATTTGGTAGCTGCCGACGCGGATTTCGCCTTGGCCGGCGCCGCATTCGGCGGCGCATCTTCCGCGATGCGCACCAGGTCGCCGTCGCCCAGGAAGCCGGCGCCCCGCACCGCGATGCGGGTCTCGGGCTCCAGGCCGGCGGTCACTTCGACCCGGTCGCCGAGCTGGCGGCCGACCTGCACCTTGCGCTGGGCGACCCGGCCGTCCTCGCCGACCGCGAAGACGTAGCTGAAGGCCTCGCGCACCACCACCGCCGCCTGCGGCACCGTCAGCGCCTGCGAGTTGCCGAGCGCGAAACTGCCGCGGGCGAACATGCCGGCCTTGGCCGGGCTGTCGGCGCCCGGCGCGGGGGTGGGCAGGTCCACGTAGACCAGGCCCATGCGGGTCTGCGGATCGACCGTCGGCGCGACGCTGCGCACCGTGCCGTGCAGCGGCGTGCCGCCGGCGGCGACCACCGTGGCGCGGGTGCCGGGGCGCAGCCGGCCCAGGTCGGCGGCGGTGACCTCGGCGCGCCATTCGAGGCGGCCGCGCCGCACCATCCGGAACAGCTCGGTGCCCGGGCCGACCACCGCGCCGACGGTGGCGCTGCGCGCGGAGATGACGCCGCTGTCGGGCGCGCGGACCTCGGCGAAGCCCAGGCGCAGCTGCTGCGCGTCGAGCATCGCCTTCGCGGCGGCCACCCGCGCCTTGGAGGTCTGCGCGGCGGTGAGGTACTGGTTGATCTGCGACTGGCTCAGCGCGCCGGAGTTCTCCAGCGTGCGGGCGCGCGCGGCGTTGGCCTGCGCGTCGGCGGCGGAGGCCTCGGCCTCCAGCAGGCTGGCGCGGGCCTGGGCCACTTCGGCCTTGGGCGTGGCCGAGGAGAAGGTGGCGAGCACGTCGCCGGCCTTGACCCAGTCGCCGACGTTGACCTTGACCTCGGTCAGCCGCAGGCCGCTGGCCTCGGAGCCGACCAGGGCCTCCTGCCAGGCGGCGATGCTGCCGTTGGCCGCCAGCGTCACCGGCAGCGCGCTGCGCGTGGGGCGGGCGACGGTGACGGTCAGGGCCGGCCGGGCCGGCGCCGCCTGCGGCGGGTCGGCGGCGTCGGAGCGGACGGCGAAGAGCGCCAGGCCGCTGGCCGCCACGACGGCGGCGGCGAGGAGCGCGAGGGCGAGCGGCTGGGAGGTGGGCTTGCGCATGGCGGAAGGAGATGAGGAGGAAGGTGGGAAGGGCGCGCGGCGCGGTCCGGAAGGCGGGCGGCGGTCCGCGGGGCGGTTCAGGGGCGCGCGGACGCGGCGGCGGCGACCGGCGTGGCGGCGGGGGGGACGGCGGGGATGGCCGCTGGGGTGCCCGGGGCGGCGGGCGCCGGCCGGCTGCGGTCGGCCAGGGCGCGGGCGGCCGCGTCGGCCGCGGCGGGGTCCTGGGCGCGGTCCCAGCCGCCGCCGGCGGCGCGGTAGAGGGCGATCCAGGCGTCCATGCGCTCGCGGCGCAGCTGGACCAGCGTGTTCTCGGCGGCCAGCGCGGTGCGGCGCGCGTCCTCCATCTGCAGCAGGCTGGTCAGGCCGGCCTTGTAGCGCGCCTGGGTGCCCTCGAAGGCGTCGCGGTAGCCGCGCGCGGCGGTGGCGGCGTCGCCCGCGCGGTCGGCGGTGGCCTGCAGGTTGACCAGCGCCTCCTCGACCTCGCGCACCGCCTGGCGCACCCGGGCGCGGTAGGAATCGGCGGCCTCGCCGTAGCGGGTGCGCACCGACTCGGCGTTGGCCACCCGCCGGCCGCCGTCGAACAGCGGCAGCGACAGCTGCAGCGGCCCGACGGACCAGGTGCTGGCATCGCCCGACAGGGTCGATCCGCTGTAGTAGATCTTGCCGATCGAGCCGCCGACCGTCAGCCGCGGGTAGCGCTGGGCCTCGGCCTGGCCGACCTCGGCGCTGACGGCCGCGACCTCCTGCTCGGCCTGGAACACGTCCGGGCGCTGGGCCAGCACCTCGGCCGGCAGGGATGCGATGGAGAAGAGGGCCGAAGGCGGTTCGGGGACGCGGGCGGCGTCCAGTCTCGACCGGAGGTTGCCCTCGTCCAGGCCGGTCAGTGCCACCAGGCCCTTGACCGCGATGTCGCACTGGGCGCGCTGCTGCGTCAGCCGGTTGGAGGCGTCGGCCGCGCTGGCGCGGGCCAGGGCGTCGTCGGCCGGCGCCTGGAAGCCGGCGCGGGTGCTGAGGTCCGACAGGCGGGCGGTCTCGGCGCGCGAGGCGGCGTCCTGTCGCGCCACCTCCTGCTGGGCCCGGCAGGCGCGCAGCAGGGCGAGCTGGCGCGCCGTCTCGGCCGCCACCGACACCCGGGCGTCGTGCCAGCCGGCCTGCGCGCCCGCCAGCCGCGCCTGGGCGGCGTCGCGCGCGGCGCGGTTGCCGCCGAACACGTCCGGCTCCCACGAGGCCTGCAGCGTCGCCTGCCCGATGGTCGCCACCTGCAGGAACTGCGGCTGGAAGCCCCGGCTGGCGTTGCCGGCCGCGTCCAGCGTCGGCCCCAGCGCGGCGCCGGCGGCCACCCGCGAGGCGCGCGCCTGGCCGATGCGCGAGGCGGCCTGCGCGACGTTCGGGCTCACGTCCTGGGCTGCGGCGATCAGCTCCAGCAGCAGCGGGTCGTCGAGCCGCTCCCACCAGCGGGCCAGGCCGAGGCCGGTGCCGCCGTGGGGCAGGCCGGCCACGGGCGGCGCGCCGGCCGGCGCCATGGCGGAGGGCGCCGCCGGGGCAGCGCCCTCGGCGGGCGGCAGCGGCGCCTGCCAGCCGGCGGGCACCGGCGCATCGGCGACGGCGGCCGGCGGGCGCTGCAGCGCGCAGCCGGCCAGCGCCAGCGCGGCCGCGGCGCACAGCAGGGCCTGCGGCAGGCGCGGGGCGGACAGGGGAAGGGTCGGCACGTTCATACGGAGGCTTTTCTGCGGTTGCGCGGCGAGGGCGCGGGGGCGGACGGCGGTGCGGCGGCGGCGGTGCCCCGGGCCGGACGGTCGGCATCCGTGGCGGTGCCCGCGGCGGTATCGGCGGCGGCGCGGCGCGCGCGCTCGGCGCCGACCATCGCCAGCGCGTAGTCCAGCAGCCGGGCGGTCCAGGTGTCGATCGCTTCCGGAGTGGCGAGCAGCGGCGCGTGCACCGCGTCGACCAGGTCGTGGGCGATGTGCAGGTGCATCGACAGCCCGGCGATCGAGAAGGCGAGCCGGCGGATGTCGTCGTCGGGCGCCGCCAGGCCCAGGCCCCGGCAGAGCAGGGTCTCCAGCGCGGCCTGGGGGCGCAGCACGTCGCGCTCCAGCTCCTGCTGCCAGTAGCCGGTGGGCTCCAGCACCTCGCGCACGTGCAGCCGCACGCACTGCCGGGCGATGTCGCCCTGCTTCATCGAATGCATGTAGAGCCGGAAGAAGGCGGCCAGCGCCTCGGGCAGCGGCAGCGCCGGGTCGCTCCAGACGGCGATGTCGTCGCCCAGGTGTCCCAGCGGCTCGGTGAAGGCGGCGCGGTAGATGCCGGCCTTGTCGCCGAAGTAGTAGCCGATGGAGGCCACGTTAGCGCCGGCGGCCTGGGCGATCTCGCGCACCGAGGTCTTGGCGAAGCCCTTGCCGGCGAACAGCCGCAGCGCCGCCAGCAGCAGCCGCTCGCGGGCCTCGGTGCCATCGCTGCGGGGCGTGCGGGAGACGGAAGCGAGGGCGGTGGACATGGAAAGGATTAGAGCATAGACACCCTGTGAAACAAACGATTGTTTGAATTGCGCATCCCCGGATGGCCGTTACTGATCCACAGGAGTTTGTTCATACGAAAGCGTTCTGTTACATCTTCGCAACATGCCGGCAATAACCCCTGGGACTGTGGGAGGATTAATTTTTCAACCATCGAAGGAAAGAGGGAATGCAAGTGCGGGCAACCAAAAAATCACAACTCCAAGCCCCTGGAACGGCGCGCCGCGCGGCGCGGGCGGCGGCGATGGCCGGGGCCTTCTGCGGCCTGTCGGGCGTGGCGGGCGGCGCGCTGGCGCAGGGCGCGGTCAGCCTCTACGGCGTGGTCGATTCCTACCTCGAATACGCCCGCGACGGCGGCGGCCCCGGCGCGGGCGGTACCGGGCACCGGGTCACGGTGCAGTCGGGCGGCCTGTCGGGAAGCCGCTGGGGCCTCAAGGGCGCCGAGGACCTGGGCGGCGGGCTCAAGGCCAAATTCCAGCTCGAAAGCGGCATCCAGCTCGACTCCGGCGCCTCGTCCCAGGGCGGCCGGCTGTTCGGCCGGCAGTCGTGGGTGGGCCTGGCGGGCAATTTCGGCGAGGTCGTCGTCGGCCGGCAGTATTCGCAGCTCTTCCTGCTGGCGGCCAACACCGACCCGATGGACACCGCCTACGGCAGCAGCTTCACCTCCGGCGTGCTCAGCCTGGGCCAGGGCGGCAGCGGCGTGCGCATCGACAACGCCGTCAGCTACTACACCCCGATCTGGAGCGGCCTGCAGGGCTCGCTGCTCTACGGCTTCGCCGAGCAGCAGGGCAGCGCGCGCGGCGTCGCCAGCGCCGGCCTGACCTACGCCCAGGGCCCGCTCTACCTGGGCGGCGTCTACCTGCGCGACAAGACCCGCACCACCGCCCGCACCGACCTGGAGGACGCGCTGGTCGCCGGCACCTACAAGGTCGGCGCCTTCAAGCTGATGGGCGGCTACAGCCACCTGAAGATCGAGCCGGTGGCCGCGGCCGAGCGCAAGCGCAACGAGTTCTACGTCGGCTCGATGATCGACGTGCTGCCCGCCGGCCTGGTCGAGGTCGCGTACGGCCAGGGCAAGACCACGGACGCCGACGACAAGGCGCAGGTCTTCAGCCTCGGCTACGTGCATTCGCTGTCGGCGCGCACCCAGCTCTACGCCATCGGCAGCAAGGTGCGCAACCGCGGCGCGTCGGCCTTCGCGCCGTCGGGCGCGGATTCCGCCAACGACCTGGCGTCCCGCCCGGGCAGCCGCCCGTCGGGCCTGGCGCTGGGGATGCGCCACATCTTCTGACCGGGCGCGGGCGCTGCGGCGCTGGCTCAGGACGGGCCGTCGGCGCCGGCGGACGGACCGGTCCAGCCGCCGCCCAGCGCCTGGAAGAGCGACACCGACGCCGACAGCTGGTCGGCGCGGGTCTGCAGCAGCGACAGCTCGGCGCCCAGCAGGCCGCGCTGGGCATCGAGCTGCTCCAGGTAGCCGGCATAGCCCGCGCGGTAGCGGTTGGTCGCCAGCCGCAGCGTCTCGGCCAGCAGGTCGCGCTGGCGCTGCAGGCTGTCGGCCTGCTCGCCCAGCCGCGCCACGCCGGCCAGCGCGTCCTCGACTTCGCGGAACGCGGTGAGCGCGGTGCCGCGATAGGCATGGGCCGCCTGGTCGCGCCGCGCGGCGGCGGCATCCACCTGGGCGCGCAGCCGCCCGCCGCTGAAGAGCGGCGCCAGCACGCTGCCGCCCAGGGTCCAGAGGGTGGTCGGGTCGCGCAGGGAGTTGATCAGCACGAGGCCGGCGGTGCCGGTCAGCCGCACCTGCGGCAGGTAGAGCTTGCGGGTGGCCGACAGGCTGGCGTCGGCCGCGGCGAGCGCGTATTCGGCCTGCGCCACATCGGGCCGGCGCCGCAGCAGTTCCGCCGGCAGTCCGGCCGGCACCGCCGGGGGGCGCAGCGCCTCCAGCGCCCGGCCGCGCGCGATGTCGCCGGGCGCCTCGCCCAGCAGCCGGCGCAGGGCGTTCTCCTGGCGCGCCACGCCCAGCCGCAGCTGCGGCACGATCTGCGCGGCGGCCTCGTACTCGGACTGGGCCTGGCGCAGCTCCAGTTGCGAGGTGTAGCCGGCCTCGGCCCGCGACCGGGCCAGGCGCAGGGCCTCGGCGCGCGCCTGCACGGTCTGCCGGGCGACGTCGAGCCGGGCGTCCAGGCCGCGCAGCGAGAAATACCCGCTGGCGGTCGCCGCCGCCACGCCGAGCGCCACGGTGTCGCGCGCGGTGGCGCTCGCGAGGAAGGCTGCGCGCGCCGCGTCCGACAGGTCGTCGAGCCGGCCGAACAGGTCCACCTCGTAGGCCGCCTGGAATTGCGGCTGCGCGCTGGTGGCCTCCACCGGCCGGCCGGTCAGGGCGCTGCGGCTGCGCGCCCGGGCCGCCGTCGCGCCCAGGTCGAGCTGCGGCGTGCGCTGGGCCTGCGCCAGGGCGGCCTGCGCCCGGGCCTCGGCGATGCGGGCGGCGGCGGCGGCGATGTCGGTGTTGCGCGCCAGCGCCTGCTCCACCAGGCCCGACAGCGCGGCGTCGCCGAACCGTTCCCACCAGCGGGCATCGACGGGCGCGGCCGGCTCCCGCGCGCCGGCCGACTCCGGCGCCGCGCCGGCGGACGCGCCGCGGCCGTCCGGCAGGCCGCGCCAGGCCACGGGCGGCGCGACGCCCGCATCCGCCGGCGCGGTCGGCGCCGGGCCGGCGCAGCCGGCGGACAGCGCCAGCGCGGCGGCCGCCAGGGCCAGGCGGGGCACGGTCCTCATCGCCGGGTTTCCGCGCCGGCGGGGGACGGCATCGGCGGCGGAGCCGCCGCGTCGGCCGCGCCCGTCGCCGCGCCCGGGACGGCGGGCGGGTCCCGCGACGGCGGCGCGCCGGGCGCGCCCGGGGCCGATCCCGTCCGGGCGCCGTCCGGCCGCGCGGCGGTGTCGACCCGCGTCTCCACCGACAGGCCCGGGCGCAGCCGCGCCGCCAGCGGCTGGCCGGGGTCGATGGCGATGCGCACCGCGATGCGCTGGGCCACCTTCACGAAGTTGCCGGTGGCGTTGTCCGGCCGCAGCACCGCGAATTCCGACCCGGCGGCGGGCGCGAGCCGCTCGACGCGGCCGGTCAGGCGCGCATCGCCCAGCGCGTCCACCCGGAAGCTGACCGGCTGGCCAGGCGCCATGCGCGCCGTCTGCGCCTCCTTGTAGTTGGCGACGATCCACAGCCGGTCGGGCACCAGGAACATCAGCTGCGTGCCGGCGGTGACGTACTGGCCGACGCGCACGCCCACCTCGCTGAGCCGGCCGTCGCGCGGCGCGCGCACGGCGGTGTTCTCGAGGTCGATCTCGGCCAGCCGCAGCGCCGCCTGCGCGCCGGCCACGCCGGCTTCGAGCCCCGCGCGGCCGACGGTGACCGAGCGCACGTCCTGGCGCGCGATCTCGCCCGCGGCCTGCGCCTGGGCGACGGCGGTCTCGGCCTGGCGCAGCGCGGCCAGGGTCTGGTCGCGCTCGCGCAGCGAGACCGAGCCGTCGGCCACCAGCGCGTCGACGCGGCGCATGTCGGCCCGCGCCCGGTCGAGCTGGGCCCGCGCGCTGGCCACCGCCGCCGCCTGGGAGCCGACGGCGGCCTCGCGCGAGCGCAGGGTCTGCGCCGAGTTCCGCAGGCCCGCCACCTGGCTGGCGAGCGAGGCGCGCGCCTGGTCCACCCGCTGGCGGTAGATGCGGTCGTCGATGCGCACCAGCACCTGCCCGGCGCGCACCGGCTGGAAGTCCTGCACCGGCACCTCGGCGACGTAGCCGCTGGCCTGCGGGCTGACGACGGTGGTCTGGCCGCGCACGTAGGCGTTGTCGGTGCTCTCGACGGCGCTGGTGAAGGGCGGCAGCCGCCAGGCGTAGAGCACGACCAGGATGCCCGCGAGCGCCAGCACCAGCAGGGCGACGGTGCCCCGCAGGCCGCTGCGCGGCGGCGCCCAGCCGGTCGGCGCGGCCGGGCTGGCGGCGGGCGCGGGCGCCGGGGCGGCGGCGGGCGCGCCGGCCGGGGGCGGGGCCGCGGAGGCCGGTCGCGCCGGCGGTGCCGGCACCGCCGCGGCGGCGGCCGGCGTCAGCGGCGCGGCCGGCGCGTCGGGGTCCGGGTCGTCGCGCGCCTGGCGCGCGGCCTCGTCCTGGTCGGCCAGCGTCTCGACGGGGTCTTCGAGGCGTTGCGGCGGCGGCGCCGGAACAGGCGACGGGGCGGGCGGGGAAGGGGGCAGGGCGTTCATCGGGAATCCTGGGAGCCGCCCGCCGGGGGCGCGGCCGGGGCGACGTTGGCGGCGGGAACGGTCGCGGGCGCCGGCGTCCGGGGCGTCGCGGGGGAGGCGGCAGGCGCGGCGGGAGCGGCCGGCGCGGCGGACGCGGCGGCGAGGCGCCGGGCGCGCACCACCAGCCATCCCACCCACAGTACCGCCGCGCAGGACAGGATGCCGATCGCCAGGAAGACGTCGTTGAAGGCCAGCACGTTGGCCTCGCGGGTGAACTGCTGCGACAGCAGCGCGCCGCCCTCGGCCTGGCGCAGCGCCGGATCGCCCAGCACCCGGGCGTAGGCGCCGGCGCCGGCCTGCAGGCGCGCCGCGTCCAGCGGATCGGTCAGGCGCACCGACTGGACCAGCATGTTCGAGTGGAACTTCTCGCGCGCCACCTGGAAGGTGCCCAGCAGCGCGCTGCCGGCCAGGCCGCCCAGGCTCTGGGTGATGCCGAACAGGGCGGTGAAGCTCACGATGTGCGACGGCCCCTTGCGCAGCGCCCGGATCATGCCGAACAGCAGCGCCGGCCCCATGAAGATCGCCGCCGCGAAGCCCAGCAGCGCCTGGCTGAGGTAGAAGTCCCGCGGCCGCACCAGGTTGGTCGCGCGCGCATCGAGGAAGCTGCCGGCCGCGATCAGCGCCAGCGCCGCCACGATGGGCAGGCCCAGGTTCTGCGGCGAGACGGTCAGCACGCTGACGACGAGGCCCGCGACCGTGGCCGCCGACACCACCGCGAACAGGCCGATCAGCTGGTCGTTGCCCACGCCCAGCGCGGCCAGCAGCCCGACCGAGCCGAAGCTCTGCTCCGACAGCAGCAGCCGCACCAGCGTGGCCACCACCGCGAAGCGCGCGATGTCGCCGCTGCTGAGCCAGCGGGTGTTGAGCAGCGGGTTGGCCCGGTTGTGCTCGACCAGCAGCGCCGCGGCCAGCAGCGCGATGGCGCCGCACAGCGCCCAGCCGAGCCAGGCCGTGTCGGTCCACCAGACGATGCGGCCCTGGCCCAGCACCGCGCACAGCAGCGCGATGCCCGGCGCGAACAGCGCGAAGGTCAGCAGGTCGAGCTTCTCGAAGACCTTGATGCGCTCGCTCGGCGGCAGCCGCAGCAGCGCCACCGCCGCCAGCGACAGCAGCGCCAGGCCCAGCTCGAACAGGTAGAGCGTGCGCCAGCCGCCGAATTCCAGCAGGTCCGACGAGAACAGCCGCGCCAGCGGCGTCGCCAGCTGCGGCACGCCCACGCCCAGCACGATGCCCTTCAGGCGCCAGCGCGCGGGCATCGACTGGATGAAATAGAACAGCGACAGCGTGCTGAGCGCGCCGGCCGCGATGCCGCTGGCCGCGCGCACCGCCACCGCCGTGCCGAAGCCGTGGACGAACAGGTGCGCCAGCGTCAGCGCCACGTAGGCGCCGAGGAAGATGCGGATGAAGACGTTCAGGCCGAACTGCTGCCGGAACTTGATCAGCAGCAGGTTCATGCACACGTTGGTCATCAGGTAGGCGGTGCTCAGCCAGGCCGCCTCGTTGCTGTAGAGGCCGAGCGTGCCCTGGATGTTGGGCAGGTTGGCCGCGATCAGCGCGTTGCCGAAGCCCCCGGTCAGCCCCAGCAGGATGCCGGTGAGGAAGTACGCCACCCGGCGCGCCGTCGGATGCTCGGGCGTGGCCGGCGAGCCGGGCATGGTGGCCCGTTCGTGCGGCGGGAACTGGTAGGTGTCGGGCACCGGCGCTCCGGTCCGCCAGAGCCGCCGGCGCGGTGCGGAAGCATCGGGCATGGCGGTGCACTGTAAGCAGGGCCGCCGGCGTTCCTGAATCCAGCGGTTACAACGGGAACGCCGGCCCGCCGCCGCCCGGCCGCGTCAGCGCTCCGGCAGGAACACCGCGTGCCAGAGGTCGAGCACCGCCTCGCGCTCGGCGGCCAGCGTCTCGGGCAGGACCTGCGTCGGCGCCTCGTCGAGCCGCGCCTGGTGCTGGATGCGGCGCAGGGTGCGGTAGGCGGTGGCGGCGCGCTGGCCGATGCCGGGGGCGAGCAGGCCGGCCATCTCGGCCCGGACCATCAGCGCGATGTTGCCGACGTTCTCGCACAGGCCCGCGTGGCTGGCCGAATGGGTCAGCACCAGGCACTGCACCGCGAACTCGGCGTCCACCATGCCGCCGGCGCTGTGCTTGACGTCGAAGCGGCCGGCCTTGACCGGATGCGCCGCGCGCACCCGGGTGCGCATCGCGACGATCTCCTGGCGCAGCGCCTGGGCGTCGCGCGGCGCGGCGATGACCGCCTCGCGCACCTGGTCGAAATGCGCCCGCAGCCGCGGGCTGCCCAGCACGCAGCGGGCGCGGGTCATGGCCTGGTGCTCCCAGGTCCAGGCGGTGTTGCTGCCGCGGCGCTGCTGGTAGCGGGCATAGGACTCCAGGCTCGACACCAGCAGGCCCGAATTGCCGTTGGGCCGCAGCGCGGTGTCGATCTCGTAGAGGTCGCCCTCGCGGGTCTTGACCATCAGCCAGTTGATGAGCTTGCGCACCAGCGCGGTGTAGGCCTCGGGGGCGCGCTCGTCCTCGTCGTCGAAGACGAAGACGATGTCCAGGTCGCTGCCGTAGCCCAGTTCCTTGCCGCCGAGCTTGCCGTAGCCGATGACCGCGAAATGCTCCGACGGGTCGGGGATGTCGCGATGGCGCGTCTTCAGGCGCTGCCAGCACCAGCGCACCGTCACCCGCAGGGTGGCGTCGGCCAGCGCGCTCAGGTCGTCGGCCACCTGCTCGACGGTGAGCCGGCCCTCGACGTCGCGCGCCAGGGTGCGGAAGGTCTCGGCGTGGCAGGCGCGGCGCAGCAGGTTGAGCAGGGTCTCGTCGTCGTCTTCGCCGGTTTTCTGGACCGAGGCCAGGCGCTGCTCCAGCTCGCGCTCGTAGTCGTCGGCGTTGAAGCGCTCGAAGAAGAGCGCGTCGCTCGCCAGCTCGTCGATCACCCCGGGGTGCTGCAGCAGGTAGCGCGCGGGCCACTTGGCCGCGCCCAGCAGGTGCAGCAGGCGCTTGTGCACCGCCGGGCGCTCCAGCAGCAGCGCCAGGTAGCTCTGGCGCCGCAGCAGCGGCTCGATCCATTCGGCCATGCGCACCGCGCCGTCCTCCGAGACGCTGCCGTCGGCCAGCCATTCGCCGGTGCGCTGCACCAGCCGCACCAGCCGGGTCCGGTCGTCGTCGCGCAGGCCCTGGATGCGCGGATGCTCGCGCCACTGCTCCACCCGGCCGCGCAGCCGCGCCGGCAGGGCGCCCAGCAGCGCGTCCAGGTCGGGCGGCACCGGGGCGGCGCCGCCGCAGCCCTTGCCGTTGCAGCGCGGCGGCTGGTCGCCGCCGAGCAGGATGTCGAACTCCTGCGCCACCAGCTCGCGGTGCGCGTCCAGGTCGTGCAGGAAGGGGCAGCAGGCCGGGTAGCCCATGCTGCGGGCGATCCAGGCCAGGTCGTCGTCGCGCGTGGGCAGCACGTGGGTCTGCTGGTCGTCCAGGTACTGGATGCGGTGCTCCACCCGGCGCAGGAAGACGTAGGCGCGGGCCAGCGCCTCGGCGGTGTCGCGCGGCATCAGGCCGGCGTCGGCGATGCGCACCAGCGATTCCAGCGTGGCGCGCCGGCGCAGTTCCGGGAACTGGCCGCCGCGCACCACCTGCAGCAGCTGCACGGTGAACTCGATCTCGCGGATGCCGCCGCGCGAGAGCTTCACGTCGTTGGCGCGGCCGGGGTGGCCGGCGCTGCGGCGCGCGGCCTGCTCGCGGATCTGGCGGTGCAGGCCGCGCAGCGCGTCGAACACGTTGTAGTCCAGGTAGCGCCGGAAGACGAAGGGCAGCACCACGCCGCGCAGCGCCTGCACCTCGGCGCCGTCCACCACCGCCCGCGGCGCGACCACCCGGCTCTTGAGCCAGGCGAAACGCTCCCATTCGCGGCCCTGGACCTGGAAATACTCCTCCAGCGCCGCCACCGAGCACACCGGCGGGCCGGACTTGCCGTTGGGCCGCAGCGCCAGGTCCATGCGGAAGACGAAGCCGTGCTCGGTGGTGTCGCCCACCAGCGCCTGCACGGTGCGCACCGCGCGGGCGAAGTACTCGTGGTTGGAGGTGCGTCCCCGGCCGGCGGCGTCGCCCGACGTCTCGCCGTCGTGGTCGTAGAGGTAGATCAGGTCGATGTCGCTCGACACGTTGAGTTCGCGCGCGCCGAGCTTGCCCATGCCGACCACCCACAGCTGCGCGCGCTGGCCCTCGGGGCCGAGCGGGGCGCCGTGGCGGGCGTCGAGTTCGTCCCACGCGGCGCGGCAGGCCGCGTCGAGCGCGAGTTCGGCGAGTTCGGTGCAGGCCCGGGTGACCGCGCCGAGCGGCGCCTGCCGGTCGCAGTCGAGCGTGGCCAGGCGCTCCATCACCAGCTGGCGCAGCACCCGCAGCCGCGCGCCGGTCTCGGGATGGCCGGCGGCCAGGGATTCCAGCGCCGCCTCCATCGTGGCGCGCACCGGCGGGCCGGGCGGCAGGTGGTGCAGCTCGTCCGCGTAGCGCCGGCGCAGGCGCTGCACGAACCGCGAGTGGGAGGCCAGGTCCTGGGGGTCGAAAGCGATGGTTTCCGTCGGGCAGCGTCCCCGCGCCTCCGACACCGGGACAGCGTCTTCTCCGACCGCCGGGGCCGCCGCGGCGCTACCGCCGGGCGTGTTGTCGCGGGTGATAATTCCTGCCACGTCTTGCCTCACCAATGAAAGAACCGACCCAGAAGCTCCCGTCGCGCCTGTCGACCGCCGCGGCGACATGCGCACGATGGATCCTCGGGTCGCTATTGGCCGCAGCCCTGCTCCTGGGAGCGGGCTGGGGAGCGCTGAACGGCTGGATTGTGCCGCGTATCGACCAGTGGCGTCCCTGGCTGGAGGACAAGGCCACCGCGGCATTGGGGCTGCCCGTTTCCATCGGCGCGCTGGAGGCGCGGCGCCACGGCGGCCTGCTGCCCGCCATCGTGCTGCGCGACGTGGTGGTGCACGAGGCCGGCGCCGCGCGCCAGCCCGGCCTGCGCCAGGACGCCGGCCTGCCCGGCATCGCGCCCGCGCCGGGCGAGGCGCTGCGCATCGCGCACGCGGACCTGACCCTGTCGCTGCGCCGGCTGCTGCTGCACCGCGGCATCGAGCGACTGGTGGTCGATGCGCCCGAACTCACCGTGCGCCGCACCGCCGACGGCCGCATCCTGCTGCTCGGCCACGACCTGCGGCAGCCGCGCGACACCCGGGACACCGCCGGGCGCGACTGGCTCTTCGCGCAACCCGAGATAGCGCTGCGCAACGGCACGCTGCACTGGATCGACGCGCTGCGCCCGTCGGCCGACGAGACCGGCGCGCCGCTCACCCTGTCCGCGCTGGAGCTGCAGCTGCGCAACCGGGGCCGCCACCACGACATCGACCTGGCCGCCACCCCGCCCGCCGACTGGGGCGACCGGCTGCGCGCCTCGGGCCGCTTCGTCGCCGGCGCCGACGCGCAGGGCGCCGGCGACTGGCGCGCCTGGGACGGCCGGGCGCAACTGGCCGCGCCGCGCATCGACCTGGCGCCGCTGCGCCGGCACCTGGCGCCCTCGGCGGTCGGCGGGCTGGACGTGGCCCGCGGCCGGGGCGCGCTGCAGCTGCAGGCCGACCTGCGCCACGGCGCGCTCGCCAGCGGCACCGCCGACATCGCGGTGGACGACCTCGACGCCCGCCTGGCCGACGGCCTGGAGCGGCTGGCGCTGCCCCGGCTGCGCGCGCGCCTGACGGGCTCGCACGCCGACGACGGCAGCTTCTCGCTCACCACCCAGGGGCTGGACTTCGCGCTGGGCGGCAGCCGCATGCCGCGCCCCTGGCCGGGCGGCAACATCGACCTGCACCAGACCGCCGCCGCGCCGGGCGCGACCGAGGGCGGACGCCTGCGCGCCGACCGGATCGACCTGGGCATGCTCGCCAGCCTGGGCCGCAGCCTGCCGCTCGATCCGGCGGTCCGGCGCCAGCTGCAGGCGCATGCGCCGCGCGGCCTGGTCGAGACCCTGGCGGCGCACTGGCGCGGTCCGGTGGCGGCGCCGACCACCTACCAGGTCGCCGGCCGCGCCGCCGGGCTGGCGGCGGCGGCGGTGCCGGTGACCGGACCCGATGCCTTCATCGTCACCTCCACCGGCCGCAAGCGCCCCCGCCCCGGCACGCCGGGCATCGAGGGCGCGAGCCTCGCCTTCGACTTCGACCAGTCGCAGGGCACCGCGCGGCTGGAGATCGAACAGGGCGCGCTCGAATTCCCCGGCGTGTTCGAGGAGCCGCGCCTGCCGATGCACCGGCTCTCGGCCGAGGCCCGCTGGCGGGTGGCGGGCCGGCACATCGAGGTCGACGTGCCCGAGCTGCGTTTCGCCAACGCCGACACCCAGGGCCGCGCCAGCCTGCGCTGGCAGACCGCCGACGCCCAGGAGGGCCGGCCCGACGTCGAGGGCGAGGCGCACCCCGGCCGTTTCCCCGGCGTGCTGGACCTGCGCGGCAGCCTGGGCGAGACCGCCGGCGACCGCGTCTGGCGCTACCTGCCCACCGCCATCCCCGACAGCGCCCGCCACTACGTGCGCGACGCGGTGCTGGCCGGGCGCGCCACCGGCGTCGAATTCCGGGTCAAGGGCGACCTGCACCACATGCCCTTCGCGCATCCGGGGGAGGGCGAGTTCCACATCGCCGCGCAGCTGCGGGACGTGACCTTCGATTTCGCGCCGCAGGCGGTGCTCCGGCGCGCGGCGGCCGAGCACCCCGAGCGCCAGGGCCGGCGCCGCGACGGCACCCGCGACCCGGCCGGCGCGGCCGGGGACGCAAGCGCGCATCCCTGGCCGGTGCTGGTCGGGCTGTCGGGCACGCTGGCCTTCGACGGCGGCGCGATGGAGGTGCGCGACGCCCGGGGCGCGCTCGCCGCCCGGCGCCTGGGCGCGGACGAGGCCACCGACGACGAGGGCGACGCCGAGCCGCTGCCGGTCGATCGCGCCAGCGCCCGCATTCCCGACCTGCAGCACCCGGTGGTGCAGGTGCGGGCGGCGGCGCACGGCGATGCGAGCCGCATGCTGGCCATCGTGCGCATGTCGCCGCTGGGGACGATGGTCGGCGGCTCCCTCGACCGGGCCGCCGCCCGGGGACCGGCGACCCTCGACCTCGCGCTGGGCCTGCCGATCGGCCGCCTGCACGAGACGGAGGTGCAGGGCCGCGTCGCGCTCGACCGGGCCGACCTGCGCATCACGCCCGACACCCCGCTGCTGGCCGACACCCGCGGCGCGATCGATTTCACCGCCACCGGCTTCAGCGCCAACGGCATCCGCACCCGCATGCTGGGCGGCGAATCGCAGGTGGACGGACGCATGACCGGCGGCGGCACCCCGATGCCGGTGGTCGAGTTCGCCGCGCGCGGACGCATCACCGCCGAGGGACTGCAGGCCGAACGCGAACTCGGCTTCGTGTCGCGCCTGGCCGCCAAGGCCGCCGGCGGCACCGACTACGAGGCCGGACTGGCGGTGCGCTACGGCCAGCCGGAACTGCGCATCGCCAGCAGCCTGCGCGGCCTCGCGCTCGATCTGCCGGCGCCGATGCGCAAGGCGGCCGGCGACAAGCTGCCGCTCTATTACCGCAGCGCGCTGGTCGATGCCTCGCTGCCGTCGGCCGCCGCGGTGGCGGCCCACGCCGCGCGGTCGCGCCGGCCGAGCGCCGGCGCCGGCGGCGGCACCCGGTACCCCGGCCTGCGCGACCGGCTGCAGGTGCAGCTCGGCGACATCGCCGCCATCGACTACGAGCGCGACCTCTCCGGACCCCAGGCCACGGTGCTGCGCGGCACCATCGGCGTCGGCCTGGACAGGGGCGAGGTGCTGCCGCTGCCCGACGACGGGGTGATGGCCCAGGTCCACTTCGCCGACGTGGACCTCGACGCCTGGGAGCGGGTCATCGCCGAGGCCACCGCCAGCCCGGTGCGCGGGGTGACCGCGCCGCGCCACGCGCCGCCGGCCCCGTCCGGGCAGGCCGGCGGCAGCGCGCCGGGCCTGAGCGCCAGCCAGACCTACCTGCCCGACACGGTCGCGGTGCAGGCCGACTCGCTCACGCTCTACGGCCGCACGGTGCACGACGTGGTGGTGGGCGGCACGCGCGACGGCGCCACCTGGCGCGCCAACCTGCTGGCGCGCGAACTCAACGGCTACCTGGAATACCGCCAGCCGGCCGGCGCGGGCGATGCCGGACGGGTCTTCGCCCGCCTGGCGCGGCTCGACCTGCCGCAGGCCACCGCGCGCGAAGTCGGCAGCCTGCTGGAGAAGCAGCCGATGGCCGCGCGCTCCATGCCGGCGCTCGACATCGCGATCGACGATTTCGCCTTCAACGGCATGCCCGTCGGCCAGGTGGCGCTGGCCGGCGGGCCGCCCGGGACGCAGGCCTCCGGCACCGCCACCGCCGCCAACGCCGCCAATGCCTCGGGCACCGACGTGGCCTCCCTGTGGGACACCGGCCCGGACGACCGCCTGCTGGACGAGGAGAACTTCCCCCAGATGGCCGAGGCCGGCGCCGCCGACAACACCGTGCTGCCGCCGCCCGCCCCGGGCGACGTGGCGTGGCGGCTCAAGCAGCTGCGGGTGCGCATGCCCGAGGCCCTGCTGCTGGCCGCGGGCGACTGGCACCAAGCGGGCGGCGACGCCGACGGCCCGCGCCGCCAGCAGGCCAGCGTCCAGGTCCGGCTCGACCTGCAGGACGGCGGCCGCACCCTGCAGCGCCTGGGGCTGGGCGACCGGCTGCTGGGCGGCGGCACCGGCCGGCTCCAGGGCCGGATGGCCTGGGACGACGGCCTGCTGTCGCCGGACCGGGCCTCGCTGCGCGGCCGGCTGCGGGTCGATGCCCGCGAGGGCGACCTCAAGACCGTGCCGGTGGGCGCCGCCAAGTGGATCGGGCTGGTCAACCTGCGCTCGCTGCCGCGCCGGCTGCGCGGCGATTTCCGCGACCTGACCAGCCAGGGCTTCTTCTTCGACACGCTGCACGGCGACGTCGCGGTGGACCGGGGCATCGCCCGCACCGACAACCTGCTGATGCGGGGCGTGATCGCCCGGGTGGAAGCCGTCGGCAGCACCGACCTGGCCCGTGCCACCCAGGACGTGGAGGTGCGGATCCGGCCCGAGGCGGACGCCGGACTGGTATCGATCCTGGCCGCCGCCGTCGATCCGGCCTGGGGCCTGGGCACGCTGGCGGCCCAGCTGGTGCTGCGCGAGCCGCTGTCGCGCATGCTGGGCCGGCGCATGCACATCACCGGCACCTGGTCCGCGCCGAAGGTCGAGACGCTGGCGCGCCGCAAGGAGGACGACGGAGCGCCGCTGACCGCCGCCGTCGCGGGCGGCCCGGCCCGGGGCCCGGATGCCCCTGCGGTCGACGTCGCCGAGGCGGCCCCGGCCGGCGCCGCCCCGCTACCATCGGCCTCCGGAGCCCTCCCATGAAAATCGCCGTTCTCCAGATGGTCTCGGGTCCTGCGGTGCAGGACAACCTCGCCCAGGCCCGCGCGCTGCTCGACCGGGCCGCCGAGGCCGGCGCCGAGCTGGCCGTGCTGCCCGAATACTTCTGCCTGCTCGGCCAGGCCGACACCGACAAGCTGGCCGCGGCCGAGCCGGCGGGCGACGGGCCGGTGCAGCGCTTCCTGGCGCGGGCCGCGCGCGAGCTCGGCCTGTGGATCGCCGGCGGCACGCTGCCGCTGGCGGTGCCGGGCGACCCGGCCCACGTGCGCAACGCGCTGCTGGTGTTCGGCCCCGACGGCACGCAGGCCGCGCGCTACGACAAGATCCACCTGTTCCGCATCGACGACGGCCGCCAGCGCTTCGACGAGGCGCGCACCATCGCCGCCGGCAGCGCGCCCGCGTCCTTCGTGCTGCCCTCGCGCGACGGGCACGCCTGGCGCATCGGCCTGTCGGTCTGCTACGACCTGCGCTTCCCCGAGCTGTACCGCCACTACGCGGCCGAAGGGGCTGACCTGCTGCTGGTGCCCAGCGCCTTCACCCACAGCACCGGCGAGGCGCACTGGGAGCTGCTGCTGCGCGCCCGCGCGGTCGAGAACCTGGCCTACGTCGCCGCCGCCGCGCAGGGCGGGACGCATCCCAACGGCCGGCGCACCTGGGGCCACAGCCTGGTCGCCGACGCCTGGGGCGCCCTGCTGGGCTGCCGCGACGAAGACGGCCCGGGCGTGGTGCTGGCCGACCTCGACGCCGCCCGGCTGCCGCTGCTGCGCGGACAGTTGCCCGCCCTGCAGCACCGGGTGCTATGACGGCCCGGCGCCGGACGCCGCGGGAGCGCCGATGACCGACGCCGTGCCTGCCGCCTCGGTCCCGCAGGCGCCGGGCTCCGCATCGGCCGGCCCGGCGCCCGCCGACGCGCCCTCCGCCGGTTTCGCCTGGCTGCCGCTGGCCTGGCGGCGCTGGGTGCTGTGGCTGGCGCTGCTGGTGCTGGTGGTGGTGATGCTGGGCACGCTGGTCTGGCTGGCCGGCCGCTACGAGGCGAGCGAGGTGCAGTCGAAGCTGGAGCGCGACGCGGCCGACACGGTGGCGGACCTGCGGGCCGGCCTGGGGCGCAACCTGCAGGCGCTGCAGATCCTGCAGTCGCTCCAGGCGCGCCACGCGCCGCCCGAGCGCTGGCAGGAATCGGCCCTGCAGCTGCTCGACGAGCGGCGCGAACTGCTGCGCATCGAGCAGCGGGACGCCGAGATGGGCCTGCAGCGCGCCATCGACAGCCCGTTCCGCCGGCCGCTCTTCGAAGCCGCCCCGCCGGGGCAGGACACCCATCCCAACCTGGGCCTGGCCTGCGCGGTGGCGCGCCGCCAGGGCCTGCCCGCCTACTCCGCGAGCTACTTCGTGCCGCAGCCCGGCGGCCTGGGCAACGAGGTGATCGACCTGTGCGTGCCCTACCTCGTGGCCGGCCGCATCGCGAGCTACCTGGTCGCCACCTACGGGCTGCACGAGATCCTGTCGGTCTACGCCGGCCGTCAGCTCGCGCGCCACCAGGAGGTCGCGCTGACCGAGGTGGACGGCACCCGCCTGGCCGCGCTCAAGAACGACAACCAGCGCGGCCTGCGCAGCTTCAGCACCCAGTACCTGATCGACCTGACCGGCAACACCATGGTGCTGCGCCTCAACAGCTGGCACCGCGCGCCGAGCATCTTCCCCAACGTGCTGACCGCGCTGGTCACCGCGATGTCGATCGCGCTGGTGGTGGTGCTGGCGATGCTGGTCAAGGACAGCCGGCTGCGGCTGCGCGCCGAGCGCGACCTGGGCGACGCGCTGGCCTTCCGCAAGGCGATGGAGGACTCGCTGGTCACCGGCCTGCGCGCGCGCGACCTGCAGGGCCGCATCACCTACGTCAACCCGGCCTTCTGCCAGATGGTGGGCTTCACCGCCGAGGAGCTGATGGGCCGGTCGCAACCGCCCTACTGGCCGCCCGACCTGGCGCCGCAGTACCTGGAGCGCCAGGCCATCCGGTTCAGCGGCGGCGGCCTGCCGCCGCGCAACGGCCACGAGTCGATCTTCATGCACAAGGACGGCCGGCGCTTCCCGGTGCTGGTGATCGAGGCGCCCCTGATCAACGCCACCGGGCGCCACAGCGGCTGGATGGGCGCCTTCATCGACATCGGCGAGCAGCGCCGCATCGAGGAACTCTCCCGCGCCACGCAGGAGCGGCTGCAGGCCACCGCGCGCCTGGCCACCGTGGGCGAGATGGCCTCGCTGCTGAGCCACGAGCTGACCCAGCCGCTGGCGGCCATCTCCAGCTACGCCAACGGCTCGCTCAACCTGCTGGCCCCCGGCGCGCCGGGCGGGGCGGCAGGCCACGCGCCGGGCCCCGCCCCCGGCGATGCGGAGGACCGCGCCGCGAAAGCGCGCGCGCAGCGGGACGGCGACATCGCGCTGGCCATGCGCCGCATCGCCGAGCAGGCCGAGCGCGCCGGCAAGGTCATCCGCAGCGTGCGCGACTTCGTCCGCCGGCGCGACTCCACCCGCGAGGCGGTGCCGGCGCGCGAGCTGCTCGACGCGGTCATGCCGCTGGTCGGCCTGCAGGCGCGCAAGCTGCAGGTGCAGGTGCTGATCGACCTGCCCGCCGGACTGCCGCCCGCCTGGTGCGACCGCACCATGGTCGAGCAGGTGCTCCTCAACCTGGCGCGCAACGGGATGCAGGCCATGGACCGGCCGGACGCCGCCGCGGGGCCGGCCGGGCGCATCCTGACCCTGGCGGTGCGCGAGGCGCCGCCGGACGACCGCGGACAATGGCTGGAGTTCTCCGTGGCCGACACCGGCCCCGGCATCCCCGAGGACGTGGCGCAGAAGCTCTTCACCCCCTTCTTCACCACCAAGCCCGAAGGCATGGGCCTGGGCCTGTCGCTGTGCCGCAGCGTCATCGAGCAGCACGGCGGACGGCTGCAGCACCTGCCGCGCCCGCGGGGCGGCACGCTCTTCGTCTTCACCATCCCCGTCGAGAAAACCGCGCGCCCTCCGCGCGGCACACCGCACACCTCACCGAACGCCCATGGAACCCCTGCTTGACGCCACCGTCTTCATCGTGGACGACGACCGCGACGTGCGCGACGCCCTGGCCTGGCTGCTGCGCTCGCGCCGGCTGCTCTCCGAGACCTACGACAGCGCCGACGCCTTCGAGGCCATGCTGCGCCAGCGCGGCCTGAACCGGCGCGAGGACGGCGCGCCCGAAGCGCCGCCGTCCGCGGGGGATGCCGCCGCCCTGGCGCCGGTGCTGCCGGCGCGCGCCTTCGCCCAGCCCTGCTGCCTGCTGCTGGACATGCGCATGCCCGGCATGAGCGGGCTCGAACTGTTCGACCTGCTGGCCGCGCGCGGCCTGCACCGCACCATGCCGGTCATCTTCCTGACCGGCCATGCCGACGTGGCGACCGCGGTGGACACGGTCAAGCGCGGCGCCTTCGATTTCTTCGAGAAACCCTTCTCCGACAACGCGCTGGTCGACCGCGTCGAGCGCGCGCTGGGCCAGTCGGCCGAGGAGCTGGCCGTGCGCTCGCGCAGCGTCGGCCTGCAGACCCGCATCGCCGAGCTGACCGACCGCGAGCGCGACGTGATGCGCCTGGTGGTCGAGGGCCTGCCCAACAAGCTCATCGCCGACCAGCTGGGCATCAGCGTGCGCACGGTGGAGGTCCACCGCTCGCGCGTCTTCGAGAAGATGGACGTGCGCTCGGCCGTCGAACTCGCCAACCTGCTGCATGTGCGCACCTGAGGGCGCGGAAGACGGCATGCGCGCCTGCGCTGCCGCCGCCCGTTCCGCCCGCCTGCGAAGCCGTTCCCCGGAGGATTCCCCGCCATGGATTCGTTGACCCAGGCCGTGCTCGGCGCCGGCATCCAGGCCGCGCTGCTGGGCCGTGCGCAGGGCCGCAGGGCGCTGCTCTACGGCGCGGTGCTGGCCACGCTGCCGGACCTGGACGTGGCGATCCGCTACGCCGACCCGGTGTCGGCGATGACGCACCACCGGGGCTTCTCGCATTCGCTGCCGGTGCTGACCGCCGTGGCCGGGCTGCTGACCGCGGCGGTGCGCCGCTGGCGGCCGTCGCCGGACTACGGCGCGGGACGGCTCTTCCTCGCGCTGTGGCTGGTGCTGATCACCCATCCGCTGCTCGATGCCTTCACCAGCTACGGCACCCAGCTCTGGTGGCCGTGGCAGCCGGTGCCCGCCGCCTGGTCCAGCATCTTCATCGTCGATCCGTTCTTCACCGTGCCGCTGCTGCTGGCGGTGCTGGGGGCCGCGCTGCGGGGCCGGCGCCGCCCGGGTCGATCCTGGCGGGCCTGCGGCGGGGCGTTGGGCTGGTGCGCGCTCTACCTGGGCCTGTCGCTGGGCGCGAAGTCGGTGGCCGAGCACCGGGTGCGGGCCGCGCTGGAGGCCGACGGGCTGCGGCCCGGGGCGGTGTTCTCGTCGCCGATGCCGCTCAACATCCTGCTCTGGCGGGTGGTGGCGAAGATCGACGGCGACCGGTACGTCGAGGCGGTCGCCGGCGTGTTCGACCGCGGCGCGCCCGAGCGGATCGTCCAGCCGCTGGGCAGCGCGCTGGCCGACGCGGGGCTGTCGGCGTCGCCCGAGCATGCGCGGTTGCGCTGGTTCTCCGGCGGATGGCTGCGTTACGACGACGCGGGCGGCCGGCTGGTGGCGACCGACCTGCGCATGGGACTGGGCGCGAACCACTACACCTTCCGCTTCCGCATGGCCGAGCGCGACGCCGCCGGGCGCTGGCAGCCGGTGCCGCCGACGCGCTGGCCATCGGAGCGCGGCGGCATGCCCGAACTGCGGCTGCTGCTGCGGCGCATGCCCGGCACCGGCGCGCCGCTGCCGCTCGCCGACTGGGCCGCGCGGATGGCGGCGGACGACCGGCGACGGTAGGCAGCAGGACGGGGCCTCGCGGCGGCGGGCGATGCCGTCGTGGGCCCGCCGCGGGCCGCGCCATGGAAAACGCCGCGACGGGCGCGGCGTTGGAAGGAAGAGCGGGGCCTCCGGGAGCGCCTGCGCTCCGCGGCCCCGGCGGGGAGGCGGCGATCAGCCGCCGCGCTCGCCCACGTAGATCTCGACCCGGCGGTTGCGCGCGCGGCCGTCGTTGGTGTCGTTCGAGGCGATCGGCATGCGCGAGCCCATGCCTTCGGTGCCGATGCGCTGGGGCGCGACGCCGCGCGAGACCAGGTAGTCGCGAGTGCTGTTGGCGCGCTCGACCGACAGCGGGTTGTTGACCGCGTCGCTGCCGGTGCTGTCGGTGTGGCCGATGATGCGGACCGTCGAGTTCGGGTTGTTGCGCAGGCCGCCCGCGAACTGGTCGAGCACCGGCGCGAAGTTGGATTTGATGTTGGAGCGGCCGGTGTCGAAGGACACGTCGCTCGGGATGTCGAGCTTGAGCTGGTTGTCGGCCGTCTGGCTCACCGCGATGCCGGTGCCCTGGGTGGCCTGCACCATCTGCTGGCGCTGGCGCTCCATGTTCTGGGACCAGATGTAGCTGCCGATCGCGCCCACGCCGGCACCGATGATCGCGCCACGTCCCGCATGGCCGCCCGCCACCGCGCCGATGGCCGCGCCGCCCAGCGCGCCCGCGCCCGCGCCGATGGCGGTGTTGCGGGTGGTGGGGCTCATGCCCGCCATGCCGCCGTTCATGTCGGCGCAACCGGTGATGAAGAGGGCCGCCGCGGCGGTGCCCAGGATGAGTTTTTTCATGTCGTTTTCCCTTCGGTGATGCGGAAGTGGCGCTGCGGCGCCGGCCGGTGCCGGGTCGTCCGCCGTGCGGTGCTGCTCGGGGAAACGATTATTCCCTCGCGGACGACCCGTCCGTTTCGGGTTGTATCGTCCAGCAGCCGGAGCCGCCCGGGCCGCGATCAGGAAGCCGCCGGAGGCGGCGGGGAGGCGGGGGGCGCCGGAGACGGCGCGGTCGGGGGCGGCGCGGCGGGGTCCTGCGCCGGCGGCGCGGGCGGATGCGCCCCGGGCCGCTCGCCCCGGGCGCGGCCGGAGAACATCGTCCACCAGACGATGCCCGCCAGCAGCGCCAGCGCCAGCAGGGCTTCGAGCAAAATCAGACCCATGAAACAACGACTCCTGTGGCACGCGGCGATGGCGCTCATTGTAGGAACGCTCGCCGCCTGCACCAGCGCCCCGCCGCGCCCGACGACCCCGCCCCCGGCGCCCGGCACGGGCAGCCCCTTCCCCGGCCTGTCGCTCCCGCCGATCGTGCCCGGCCAGCCGATCCCCGGCGACGACGGCGCGCTGCCGGCGCCGGTGGTCCAGGGCAAGAGCCGCTGGGTGCCGGTGCGCTGGGCCGAGCTGCCGGGCTTCCGCGAGGATGCGCTCTTCGAAGCCTGGAACGCCTGGCTCAAGAGCTGCCAGCGCCCCGGCCCGACCTTCGCCCGCCTGTGCGCCGAGGTGCGCCAGCTGAGCATCGCCTCGCCCGCCGAGCAGCGCGCCTGGATGGTGGCGCGGCTGCAGCCCTACCGCGTCGAGGCGGCGGACACCGGCGCGGCCGACGGCCTGCTCACCGCCTACTACGAGCCGGTCATCCCCGCCGCGCGCCTGCCGGGCAACGGCTTCACCGTGCCGCTCTACGGCGTGCCGCCCACCCTGCGCAAGCCCTGGTACACCCGCCAGCAGATCGAGACGGTGCCCGAGATCCAGGCCCAGCTCGGCCGGCCGCTGGCCTGGATCGCCGACCCGGTGGAGGCGATGGTGCTGCACATCCAGGGCTCGGGCCGGCTGCGCGTCGTCGAGCCCGACGGCTCGCAGCGCACGGTGCGCCTGGCCTTCGCCGGCACCAACGAGCAGCCGTACAAGAGCATCGGCACCTGGCTGCTCGCGACCGGCCAGACCCGCGACGCCACCTGGCCGGGCATCCGCGCCTGGATCGCGCAGAACCCGACCCGCGTCAACGAGCTGATGTGGAACAACCCGCGCTACGTCTTCTTCCGCGAGGAGGCGCTCGACGGGCTGGAGGCCGGGTTCGGCCCGCGTGGCGCCCAGGGCGTGGAGCTGACCCCGGGCCGCTCCATCGCGGTGGACCGGCAGAGCATTCCGTACGGCACGCCGGTGTGGCTGTACTCCGCCGGGCCTTCGGCCAACCTGCAGAAGCTGGTGATGGCGCAGGACACCGGCAGCGCCATCGTCGGCGCGGTGCGGGCCGACTATTTCACCGGCTGGGGCGCCGACGCGGGCGAGGTGGCCGGCCGGCTCAAGCAGGGCCTGCGGCTGTGGGTGCTGTGGCCCAAGAGCTAGCCTCCCGGGACCGCGGCGCGCCGTTCCGGGCGCAGGGGCGGCGGCGCCGGACGGGCGCGCCGCTCCCCCGGGGGCCTCAGCGGTAGACGTGCTCGCCGCGGCTCTGCTTCCAGCGGTCCTCGACGAAGGCCGCGTCCTCGTCGTTCTTCGGGTGCACGCCCAGCAGGATGCCGCCTTCCTTCAGGCCCTGCTCGTAGTGCTTGACCCGCTCCTCGGGCATGTTCCAGCCGATCAGCGCGCCGATCAGGCCGCCGCCGGCCGCGCCCGCGCCGGCCCCGGCGATCGCGGCCGCCAGCGGGCCGGCGACCACCAGCCCCAGGCCCGGCAGGACCAGGCTGGTGCCGGCCGCGGCGATCGCCGCCACCACCGCGCCCACGCCGCCGCCGATGGCGCCGCCGATGCCCGCGCCTTCGGCCGCCTTGGTGCCGAGCTCGGTTTCGACCGTGCCGTCGGGCGTGTCGGCGAAATGGCGCTTGCGCCCTTCGTCGGACATCACCAGGTTGACGTCGTCGCGGCCGTAGCCGCGCTCGGCGACCGAGTTGTAGGCCTGCTCGGCGCTTTCGCGGTCGCGGAAGAGGCCGGTGACCAGGGGCTTGGTGTTGGACATGGTGAACTCCTTGCAAACGGATGGGTGGAGGGAAGCGAGGGAGCGTCCGCTTCGGCCGGCTCCGGCAAAGAGCGTTCCGACGCGGATGCCTCCGCACCATTCCACGGCGGGCGCGGCGCCCTGTGTCGGTTCGTGACAGGCCCGCGCGGCCGGGGACCGGAGACGCCGCGTGCCCGGTCCGGTTCGCTATCGTTTCGGTAGCTTCGAGCCGAGATTCCACCAGGGCCCCCGCGCGAAAGGACGGACGAACGCATTGACGCATGCGGGAATTCGGCGGCATCGCCGGACCGCGGCTCGGTGTCAAGAAATTGACATATCCGCTGCCTAGCATCCGCCGCACAACAAAGAACTCCGCTCCTGTGGCCGGACCGCGTCCCGCGGCGCCGGCGAGGGTTCAAAACCACTTCTGGAAATCTCACGATGTCTGCTCCCGTCTCCACGACGTCGCGCCGCGGCGCGCTCAAATTCCTGGCCGGCATTCCGATGCTGCCGCTCGGCGGCCTGGCTTCCTGCAGCCTGCTGCCCGCCTGCGGCGGCGGCAGCGACAGCACCGCGGCCTACGTCTCCACCGCCTTCTCCGGCATGGCCGCGCCCACGCTGGCCAACCCGGCCGCGATGGCGACCACCACCGTCGGGTCGAGCATGAAGGTCGCCTTCGCCGACGGCAGCAGCCAGACCTACGCGCTGGCCTACCAGCCGTTCTTCGTGACCGGCGACATGGTCGCCGACGGCAAGGGCGGCACCATCCTCGCGGGCGGCTACGTGGACATCAACAACAAGCCGATCCTCGACCGCTCGGTCGCGGGCAAGGAGCGCCAGTTCTTCTCCGACAGCCCGGACGGCACCTCGCTGCTGACGCTGTCCAACGCCTCGGTGCCCGGCATCAAGGGCAAGGCGGTGTTCGCGGTGGTGCAGTTCGAATACACCACCCGCGACCAGGCGGGCGCGTCCGCCTACGGCCTGCTGCCCTCGCCGATCGCGGTGCTCACGCTCGACCAGGACCAGGACACCGGCAAGCTCAGCCTGGTCAAGTACCACAACGTCGACACCTCGGGCGTGCACGGCCTGTGGATCACCTGCGGCGCCAGCCTGTCGCCCTGGAACACCCACCTGTCGAGCGAGGAATACGAGCCCGACGCCGCCGCCATCGCCACCAACAGCCAGTTCAAGGCCTACAGCAAGAACCTGTTCGGCGACGCGGCCAAGGCCAACCCCTACCACTACGGCCACCTGCCCGAGATCACCGTCAACCCCGACGGCACCGGCTCGATCAAGAAGCACTACTGCATGGGCCGCATCTCGCACGAGCTGGTGCAGGTCATGCCCGACCGGCGCACCGCGCTGATGGGCGACGACGCGACCAACGGCGGCCTGTTCATGTTCGTGGCCGATCGCGAGGCGGACCTGTCCTCCGGCTCGCTCTACGTGGGCAAGTGGAAGCAGACCTCCGGCACCGGCCCGGGCGCGGGCGACATCTCCTGGATCAAGCTCGGCAGCGCCACCAGCGCCGAGATCGAGGCGCTGGCCAACACCCTGACCGCCGCCGACATCATGGACGTCAAGACCTCCGACCCGGGCGACGCCAGCTACACCAGGATCCCGTTCTCGGGCAAGTTCAACTGGATCCGGATCAAGCCGGGCATGGAGAAGGCCGCCGCCTTCCTGGAAACCCACCGCTACGCCGCCTACGTCGGCGGCAGCATGGGCTTCACCAAGATGGAAGGCACCACCGTCAACGCCAAGGACAAGATCGCCTACTCGGCCATGTCCTATGTGCAGACCTCGATGCTCGACGGCTCGGGCGGCATCAAGGTGCAGGGCCCGAAGGCCGGCGCCGTCTACGCCCACACCCTGACCGGCGGCCAGAAGGACAGCGCGGGCAACGCCATCAACAGCGACTGGGTGTCGGTCCACATGGAGCCGCCCGCCGCGCTGATCGGCGAAGACCTGGCCGCCGCCGACGCGCTGGGCAACCTGGCCAACCCCGACAAGATCGGCAACCCGGACAACATCAAGTTCTCCGAGAAGATGCGCACGCTCTTCATCGGCGAGGACAGCGGCATGCACGTCAACAACTTCCTGTGGGCGTACAACGTCGACACCAAGGCGCTGACCCGCATCCTGTCCACCCCGTCGGGCGCCGAATCCACCGGCCTGCAGGCGGTGGACGAGGTCAACGGCTGGACCTACCTGATGAGCAACTTCCAGCATCCCGGCGACTGGGAGACCCCGCTGCACGACAAGGTCAAGGCCACGCTCGACCCGCTGGTGCGCGCCAACTTCAAGGACCGCTTCGGCGCGGCCGTGGGCTACGTCACCGCCAGCCCGGTGCAGCCCCGCCTGACGGCCTGATCGCAAATCGGATCGCGGTGCCGGCGGCGGGTCGCGCGACCCGCCGCCGGCCCGGCCCGCGGGGCCGCACGGAACTCCGGTTTCCGCGCGGCCCTTTCGCCGTGGGCTGCCGAGGCTCTAACGCGTGAATGAAATATGAATGTCACACGGCCTGGATAAGGTCGGGCCCGTCCCCGAACCATAACAAGCGATGCAAGAAAACGGGCACCTTCCCACCCCACCCACGGAAACCGTCCCGTCATGCATTCCCGTTCCTCCGCCCTCGTCGGCGCCGCGCCGTCCCACGCCATCGATCCCGACGACATCGGCTACAACACCACCGACAACCCGTCCCTCGAAACCCTGGTCGCCGCGCGCCTGAGCCGCCGCAGCTGGCTGCGCGGCGGCCTCGGCACCGCCGGCGCCGCGCTGCTGGGCAGCGTGGGCCTGTCGGCCTGCGGCGGCGGCGGCGACGGCGATCCCGCGGCGCCCGTCGCGCCGGCGCAGCTCGGCTTCAACGCCGTCGCCAAGAGCCGCGCCGATGCGCTGGTGCTGCCCGCCGGCTACACCGCCAGCGTGCTCTACCGCCTGGGCGACCCGATCGCCGCCGGCGTGCCCGACTACCGCAACGACGGCACCGACGCCGCCGCCACCTACGACCGCCGCGCCGGCGACCACCACGACGGCATGAGCTTCTTCGGCCTGTCCGACAGCGGCGCCTGGAACGCCGCCGCCACCGCGCGCGGCCTGCTGGCCATGAACCACGAGGCGATCACCCCGGCCTTCCTGCACCCCGCCGGCCAGACCGTCTCCGGCAGCGGCAACGCCGCGCGCCGCACCGTGGCCGACGAGGTGCTGCGCGAGTTCTACCTGCACGGCGTCAGCGTGCTGGAAGTGGCGCGCACCGGCAGCGGCAACGGCCGCTGGAGCTACGCCCGCGACTCGCGCTTCAACCGCCGCGTCCACACCCTCACGCCGATGCTGCTGTCCGGCCCGGCCGCCGGCTCGGCGGCGCTGGTCACCAAGTACGCGACCGACGGCCGCCGCACCCGCGGCACCGTCAACAACTGCGCCAACGGCACCACGCCCTGGGGCACCTACCTGACCTGCGAGGAGAACTGGGCCGGCTACTTCCGCCGCATCGCCGCCACCGACAACCCGCGCCGCAGCGCCAAGGAACTGACCGCCTTCGCCCGCTACGGCGTCGCCGGCACCGGCCGCGAGCTGTGGGCCACGGTCTCGCCCGACACGTCCGACGGCCTCTACGGCCGCTGGAACGCCGAAGCCACCGGCGCCAGCGCCGCCGCCGACTACCGCAACGGCCCCAACACCTACGGCTGGGTGGTCGAGATCGATCCCTTCAACCCCGATTCCACCCCGCGCAAGCGCACCGCCCTGGGCCGCATGGGCCACGAGGGCGCCTGCCTGGGCCCGGTGGTCGCCGGCCAGCCGCTGGTCTGGTACATGGGCGACGACTCGCGCAACGAGTACGCCTACAAGTTCGTCTCGACCCAGCCCTGGAACCCGGCCGACGCCGCCGGCGGCCTGGCCGCGGGCGACAAGTACCTGGACAGCGGCCGGCTCTACGTCGCGAAGTTCAACGCCGACGGCACCGGCGCCTGGCTGGAGCTCCGGCTCGGCGTCAACGGCATCACCTCGTCCAGCGGCGTCTACCCGTTCGCCGACGCGGCCGACGTGCTGATCCACGCCCGCCTGGCCGCCGACGCCGCCGACGCGACCAAGATGGACCGCCCCGAGTGGACCGCCGTGAACCCGAAGAACGGCGACATGTACCTGACGCTGACCAACACCAACGCCGCTTCGCGCCCGATCGACCGGACCGACGCCGCCAACCCGCGCTTCTACAACGACCCGAAGGGCACGTCGCAGACGGCGCAGCTGGGCAACCCCAACGGCCACGTGGTGCGCCTGGCCGACACCGGCCGCGACCCGGCCGCCACCACCTTCCGCTGGGACATCTACCTGTTCGGCGCCCGCGCCACGGCGAGCGCCGACGTCAACCTCTCGAACCTCACCGCCGACAACGACTTCTCCAGCCCCGACGGCATGTGGTTCAGCCAGGCCACGCCCGGCCTGCTGTGGCTGCAGACCGACGACGGCGCCTACACCGACGTGACCAACTGCATGATGCTGGCCGCGTTGCCGGGCCAGGTGGGCGATGGCGGCGCGCGCACCGTCACCAACGTCTCGGGCGGCACCACCCGCACCCAGTCCACGGTGGTCGGCGCCGCGCCGGGCACCAGCCTGCGCCGCTTCCTGGTCGGGCCGAGGGAGTGCGAGATCACCGGCATCGCCGAGTCGGGCGACGGCCGCGCGCTGTTCGTCAACATCCAGCATCCCGGCGAGGACACCGCGCCCGACTTCGCCAACCCGGCGTCCTTCGGCAGCCACTGGCCCGACGGCGGCAGCGCCCGGCCGCGCTCGGCGACCATCGTCATCACCAAGGACGACGGCGGCAAGATCGGCGTCTGAGACGGGCGACGCCCCCGGTCCGGACGGGCGCCCGTCCGGCCGGGCGCGGCCGGGGTGGCGGCCCGGGCGCGGTCAGCGCGCCAGCCGGATCTCGAAGTAGGCCTCCTGCGGTTCGCCCAGGCCCCGGAAGCCGGCCTCGCGCGCGCGCTCCAGCGCCTTCTGGAATTTGGTCGCTTCGAGGAGGTCCGCCCCGGAGGTCTCGCCGCCGTCGTTCTCGGCGACGGTGTTCCAGGTGCGGTAGGCCTCGGCCACCCGCTCCGGGTCGCCGTAGTGGCGCTCCAAGGCGTCGCGGTAGCGCTTCTGCGCCTTCTCGCGGTCGGCGTTCTCGAGATGGGGAAAGTCGTACAGGGTGACGGCGTAGGCCATGGCGGGCTCCCGGGGTTGATGACTGTGTATTTATACAGTATCAATGCCGCGCGCCGATGTCCGGCGCGCGCATTCCGGCGCCGCTCCCCGGGACGGCCCGGAATCCTCCAGCCGCCAGCGCGGGCCATCCGGCCGGCCGGGCGGATGCCCCGGGAACCGTCTCAGCGCGGCGGGGCCGGCTCCAGCCCCATGCCTTCGAGCACCGCCCGCAGCGGCGCGGGCAGGGGCGCCGCGGTGTCCACGGCGGCGACTTCGCGGGCGAAGTCCGAATCCGCCGCGATGCAGCTGCGCGGCACCTTCTTGGCCGGCAGGGTGTCGGGGTAGAGGTCTTCGGCTGGCCGCAGGCGCAGGCGGATGCCGAGTCGTTCCATCAGGCCGCGCGCGTACAGCTCGGCCAGCTGCGCCCGCGTGACGTGGCCCGCGTGCTTCGGGTCCTCGACGCCGCGGCGGCTGTGCAGGATCTCGAAGGTGCCCTCGTGCTCGCCCTGGCGGATGCAGAACGGGTGCAGCACGAAGGATTGCGGCGCCGGCGTCTTGCGGCCCTTGTACTCGTGGACGACGGCGATGTCGGCCAGCAGGGAGGGGGTGTCGGAATCAGCCATGCCGGGCCGGGCCGCCGGGGCCGCCGTTGTCGCTGTCGTTGTCGGTGCCTTCGCCGACGGTGGCGTCGTCGCCGGTGCCGGCATCGCCGTCCTGCGGGCGGCCCGCGCCTTCGGGCCGCGCGCTGCGCTGGGCGGCGCGGGCCAGGATCTCGATGTGAAAGGCGGCGGCGCCGGAGCGCACGGCCTCGTCGATGCTCGGCGTGATGGCCGCGAAATGGATCGGCTGGGCCGTGTCGCGGTCGGGGCCGAAGCGGCAGTCGAAGTCCCAGAAATCGGCGCCGTCGGGCAGCGGCTTGCGGCGCTCGCGCTGGATGTACTTGCGGATGTCGTGCTTGGCGGCTTCGACCACGCGGTCGCGGTGGCGGCCTTCGATGTCGAGCGGGAATGTCTTGCGCATGGGGTCCTTGCCTGCGGCCCGGCGCCGCCCCGCACCGGCGGGCGCGGGCGGGCGCGCAAACCGGCGATTATGCGCCCTGCATGCTCCCGCACCGTGCGGGCCGGCGTCCCTGCTATGGTCGGTGCTACCGAAAGAATAGCAGCGGGCGCAGGCGGGGCCGGCGGCTCAGGAGGTCGCCCCGCCCAGCGACTGGAACAGCGTGGCGTGGTTGACCAGCCGGTTGTAGCGGTTGTCCGCCACCGCGATCTCGGCGCTGCGGCGCTTCTCCTGCGCGTCGAGCCAGGACTTGAGCGGCACCGACCCGGCGCGGTAGCGCGTCTCGTAGAGCCGCTCGGCGCGGCGGGCCTCCGCCAGCGAGGCGTCGAGCAGCGCGGCCTGGGCCTCGTACTGCTGGCGGGCCGAGAGCGCGTTGTCCACGTCGGAGAAGGCCTGGTAGACCGTCTGGCGGAAGGCGACCACCGCCTCCTGGTAGACCGATTCGGACACCCGCAGCTGCAGCGTGCGCTGCCCGGCCTGCAGGAAGGGCAGGCTCAGGCTCGCGCCCAGCGTGCCGATCGGGTTCTGCAGCAGGTTGGCGAGCGCGGCGCTGGAGTTGCCGAGCGTGCCGGTCAGCACCAGCGCGGGGTAGAAGGCGGCGCGGGTGGAGTCCACGTTGCGCAGGTATTCGCGCAGCCGCAGCTCGGCGGCGCGCACGTCGGGACGGCGGGCGATCAGGTCGGCGGGCAGGCCGGCCTCGACCGGGGGCAGCGCGCCGGCGGGCAGCACCGTCGGCTCGCGCCAGTCGAGGAACGGGTTGTCGGCCGTGGCAGAGGGGATGGCAGGGGAGGCGGCGGTCGTCGAAGCGGCGCCCGTGCCCGGGCCGCCGAACACGTCGGCCGCGACCGGGGCGACGGCCGCGCCTTCCATCGCCATGCTGCCCACCGGCTGGCCGCCGACGCTGAGCCGGCCGTCGAACAGCAGCGCCAGCGCATTGAGCGCCTGCACCCGCTGCTGCTCCAGCGTGGTGCGGGCGGCGCGCTGGGCGGCGAGCGTCTGGCGCGACTCGGCCAGCTCCAGGCCCGAGACGGCGCCGGCGTCGTACTGGGTCTGGATCAGCGCCAGGGTGCGCTCGGCGTAGGCGATGCTCTGCGCCGATAGCGCCAGGCGCTGGTTGAAGTAGCCGACCTGCCAGTAGAGCGTGGCGGTGGTGCCGGCGAGGGCCTGGGCGGCGGCCTCGCGGTCCTGCACGGTGGCCAGCGCCTCCCAGCGCGCGGCGTCGCGGGCGCTGCCCAGGCGGTTCCACAGGTCCACCTCGTAGCTCGCGCCCAGGCTGGCGGTGCTGGCGCGGCTGCTGGGGCCGCCGTCGAGCCGCCGCGAGGCGCTGGCGCCCACGCTGCCGCTGAACTGCGGCGTCAGCGGCACCGCGGCCAGCCCGGCGTTGAGCTGGGCGCGCCGCACCCGGATGGCGGTGGCCGCGAGGTTGTTGTCGTACTGCTGGGCGCGGGCGACCAGCGTATCGAGCGCCGGGTCGCCGAAGGCGCGCCACCAGTCCGTCGCCACCGCCGCGGCGGGCAGGGCGCGCACGTCGGGCGCCCGGTCGGCGGGCGTGGTCAGCGGCGCGGGGCCGGTGCCGGCGGTGCGGCGCACGCCCGCGCCGGCGTCGCGCCAGGCGGAGGCCACCCGCACCCCGGGCGCGGACAGGTCGCCGGCGCCGGGCGCGGCGCAGCCGGCCAGCAGCGCCGCGCAGGCGGCCGCCAGGGCCGTGGCCGAACGGATGCGTCGCGGGAAGGAGGGCGTCGGAAGGGTCGTCATGGGAGCCTGCTGCGGGAGGGGCGTGCGGTGAGGGATGCGAGGGACGGTGCGAGGGGGGCGAGGGGCGGGGTCGGCGTCAGTCCCGCGCCAGCGCGTCGACCGGGTCGAGCCGCGCGGCGTTGCGCGCCGGCAGGAAGCCGAAGACCACGCCGATCAGCGTCGAGCACACGAAGGCCGCCACCATCGAGCCGGTGGAATACACCAGCCGGAAATCGCCGCCCGCGCGGGCGAACACCTGGCCGATGGCCAGCGCCAGCGCGATGCCCAGCACCCCGCCGATCAGGCAGACCAGCACCGCCTCGATCAGGAACTGCTGCTGGATGTCGCCCTGGCGGGCGCCGACGGCCATGCGCACGCCGATCTCGCGGGTGCGCTCGGTGACCGACACCAGCATGATGTTCATCACCCCGATGCCGCCCACCACCAGGGAGATGACGGCGATGGAGCTGATCAGCAGCGTCATGGTCTGGGTGGTGGCCTCGATGGTCTGGCGGATGCTGTCGGTGTTCAGCACGTAGAAGTCCTTGCGGCCGTGGCGGCGCTCCAGCAGCTGGTTGATGCCCTGTTCGGCCGCGCTGGTGGGGGCGTCGTCGCGCACGCGCACCGTGATGCTGCGCAGGTAGTCCTGGTTGACGATGCGGCTCATCGCGGTGGTGTAGGGTACGAAGACGTTGAGCGCCTCCGAGTTGCCGAAGGCCGAGTCGCTCTTGGCCGCCACGCCGATCACGCGCACGGGCACGCTGCCCAGCAGGATGACCTCGCCCACCGGGCTGGGGGTATTGGGAAACAGCGTCTTGCGGGTGTTGTCGTCGATGACGGCCACCTGCTCGCGCCGCGCCACGTTGTCGGCGCCGAAGGCCCGGCCCTGCGCGATCTTCACGCCGCGCACGCGGAAGTACTGCTCGCCGGCGCCCATAACGGTCATCGATGCCTCGACGTTGCGATAGCGCCCGGTGACGGAGGCGCTGAGCGTGGGCGTCACGCTGTCCACGTAGCTCTGGCGCGCCAGCACGTCGGCATCGGCCGGCACCAGGGTGCGCACGCGCGCGGCGCGGGGGTCCCCGAAGCCCGATCCCGAGAAGATCTCGATGGTGTTGGTGCCGATGGAACTGATGTTCTTGAGCACCTGCTGGCGCGAGCCCTCGCCCAGCGCCACCACCGCCACCACGGAGGCGATGCCGATGATGATGCCCAGCATGGTGAGGAAGGTGCGCAGCCGGTGCGCGTTCATCGCCAGCAGCGCCATCTGGAACGCCTCGGCGAAGCGGTCGCGCAGCGCGCCCAGGCCGTTGCGCGCCGCAGGACGCGGCGGCAGCGCGGGGGCGGCGGCGCGGGGCGGCTGGCCGGCCATGCGCGCGGTGGGGTGGTCGCCGATGATCTCGCCGTCGCGGATCTCGATGATGCGCTCGGCATGCTCGGCCACCGCCATGTCGTGCGTCACGATGATGATGGTGTGGCCCTCGGCGTGCAGCTCCTGCAGGATCTTCATCACCTCCTCGCCGCTGGCGGTGTCCAGGGCGCCGGTGGGCTCGTCGGCAAGGATCACGCTGCCGCCGTTCATCAGCGCGCGGGCGATCGACACGCGCTGCTGCTGGCCGCCCGAGAGCTGGCCAGGACGGTGCCCGGTGCGCTCCGACAGGCCCAGCCGGCCCAGCAGGGCGGCGGCGCGGTCGTGCCGCGCTGCGGCCGGCGAGCCGGCGTAGATGGCCGGCACCTCCACGTTGCCGCGCGCCGTCAGGTCGCCCAGCAGGTGGTAGCGCTGGAAGATGAAGCCGAAGTACTCGCGCCGCAGGGCGGCCAGCTCGTCCGGGCCCAGCTGGCCCGTGGCGCGGCCGGCCACGCGGTAGCTGCCGGACGTGGGCTTGTCCAGGCAGCCCAGGATGTTCATCAGGGTGGACTTGCCCGAGCCGGACTGGCCCACGATGGCGACCATCTCGCCGGCGTGGATGGACAGGTCGATGTCCTTGAGCACGGCGATCGTGCCCTCGCCCGCGGGAAACTCGCGCCGCAGCTGGCGGATTTCGAGCAGCGGGGCGCCTGCGGCGGGCGCCGCGGGAAGGGTGGGGGCGTGTGTCATCGCTCGCCCCTCACAGGCGCATGGGCGGGCCGCGGCGCATGCCGGACGCGCCGCCCGGGGCCGCGGACTCGGCCACCACCACCTGCTCGCCCTCGGCCAGGCCTTCGGTGACCTCGGCGTTCACGTTGTTGTTGATGCCCACGCGGATCTTGCGCGGCTGGGGCTGGCCCTGGGCGTCCAGCACGCGCACGGTGTAGCCGTCGCGCGAGCGCTGGCCCAGCGCCGATGCGGGAATGATCACCGCGCCCCGGGCCTGTGCCCGCACGATGGAGACCTGTGCCGTCATCGAGATGCGCAGCCGGTTGTCCGGGTTGGGCACGTCGAACAGGCCGTTGTAGTAGATGGCCGTGGTCGAGGAGCTGGACGTGGCGTTGTTGGAGGACGAGGCGGTGCTCTCCGTCAGGATGGCATCGGTCGCCGGCTCGATGGTGCGCAGCTGGGCGGTGTAGCGCGTGTCCGGGTCGCCCAGGATGGTGAAGTACACGGGCAGGCCGGCCCGCACCTTGATCACGTCGGCCTCGGAGATCTGCGTCTTCACCGTCACGGTGTCGAGCTGCGCGACCTTGATGATGGTCGGCGTGGTCTGGTTGGAGTTCACCGTCTGGCCTTCCTGCGCCACCAGCGCCACGACGATGCCGTCGATGGGCGAGACGATCCTGGTGTAGCCCAGGTTGACCTTGGCGGTGTCGGCGGTGATCTCGGCCTGCTTGATCTGCGCCTGCAGCGCCGCGATGCTGGCGCGCGTGGTGTTGCGCTTGGCCTCGGCCGCCTCGAAGTCGGCGCGTGCGCCGGCGTCGGCGTCCAGTAGCTGCTTCTGGCGCTTGTAGGCGAGTTCGGCCTCGATCAGCGAGGCCTGCTGCGAGGCCTGCTGGGCGCGCACGTTCTCCAGGGCGGCCTCGGCGTTGCGCACCGTGTTCTGCTGGGTGGTGGAGTCGATCTCGGCGATGAGCTCGCCCTTCTTCACGCGCTGGCCCAACTGCACCTTGAGCGATTTCACTTGGCCCGACACCTGCGCGCCCACGCTCACCTGCTTGAAGGCCTGAACCGTGCCCGTGGCGAGCACCGCATCCTCGATGTCGCCGCGCACGGCGGCGGCGGTCGCGAAGCGGGGCGCCTCCTTGGCCGGGAAGAACAGCAGCTTGGCCCCGACAACGAGGGCGGTCACGGCGGCGAGAGCGAGAACGATGCGCAGGAGGGGCGGTGTGCGGCGGAGCAGGGACATGACGGTCAGTGGAGGGCCGGGAGTGGCCGAAGCAAGGAAGGCAGGACGAGTGTGCCAAGGCGGTGCAGTCCAACCTTTGCGCGGGGGTAAAGATCGGGTAAACGGCCAGGGGCGTCACAGGGCTGGCGGGCCGCTGCTGCGGCGCTCGGTGCCCGGGCGCGGCTGGGGCCTGCATGCTAAGCTGGCCCGATGCCCGGCCGGCCGCCGGGCCGTGAAACCCTACGTCTCGGAGAGAACCCATGCCCGGACTGCTGTCCCACATCGACCCCGACGGTCTGCTCGAATTCTCGGTGGTCTACACCGACCGTGCCCTGAACCACATGTCGCGCCGCTTCACCGGCGTGATGCAGGACATCCTCGCCACGCTCAAGCAGGTGTACGGCGCCCACACGGCCGTGCTGGTGCCGGGCAGCGGCACCTTCGGCATGGAAGCGGTGGCGCGCCAGTTCGCCAACCGCGAGAAGGTGCTGATCGTGCGCAACGGCTGGTTCAGCTACCGCTGGAGCCAGATCTTCGACGCTGGCGGCCTGGGGGGCGGCGCGGTGGTGTGCAAGGCCCGCCAGCAGGGCGAGGGCGCCCAGGCGCCGTGGGCGCCGTGCCCCGCCGACGAGGTGGCGGCCGCCATCCGCGCGGAGCGGCCCAAGGTGGTGTTCGCGCCGCACGTGGAGACCGCCAGCGGCATCATCCTGCCGGACGACTACCTGCGTACCGTGGCCGACGCCGCGCACGAGGTGGGCGCGCTGTTCGTGCTGGACTGCGTGGCCTCTGGCGCCATGTGGGTGGACATGCGCACCACCGGCGTGGACGTGCTCATCAGCGCGCCGCAGAAGGGCTGGAGCGGTTCGCCCTGCTGCGCCATGGTGATGCTGAGCGAGCGCGCCCGCGAGGCCATCGAAGGCACGCAAAGCTCCAGCTTCTCGTGCGACCTGAAGAAGTGGATGCAGATCGCCGAAGGCTACGAAAAGGGCCAGCACGCCTACCACACCACCATGCCGACCGATGCGCTTGTGCAGCTGCAGGGCGTGATGCTGGAGACGCGCGACTACGGCTTCGAGAAGGTGCGCGCCGAGCAGATCGCCCTGGGCGCCCAGGTGCGCGAGCTGCTCGAATCGCGCGGCCTGCCCAGCGTGGCGGCCGAAGGCTTCAAGGCGCCCGGCGTGGTGGTGAGCTACACCACCGACCTGGGCATCCAGAACGGTTCCAAGTTCGCCGCCGCGGGCCTGCAGACCGCTGCCGGCGTGCCGCTGCAGTGCGGCGAGGGCGCGGATTTCCGCACCTTCCGCATCGGCCTCTTCGGGCTGGAGAAGTGGCACAACGTAGAGCGCACCGTGGGCCACCTGCGCACCGCGCTCGATCAGGTCCTTCCCCGCTGACCCTTCGGGGAAAGAGGCCGCGCCTTGGCGCGGCGCCGCCCCGGCGGCTATTCTTTGGGCCATGCCGTTGCAAGCCCCCCGACAGGACCAAGAAGCGCTGCTGCAGCGCGCCAAGCGCCAGGCCACCGGCCTGCTGCTGATGGTGGTGGTGGTGTTCGCCGCCACCTATCTCTTCCCGCGCGGCCTGGCCGTGGACTGCGTTCGCGCCGTGGCCGAGGCCGCCCTGGTCGGCGCGCTGGCCGACTGGTTCGCCGTCTCCGCGCTGTTCCGCCGCATCCCGCTGCCCTGGGTCGGCGGGCACACCGACATCATCGCCCGCAACAAGGACCGCATCGGCGGCAACCTGGCCGAGTTCGTGCGCGGAGAATTCCTCGACGCGCCCTCGCTGGTCAGCATGATCCGCCGGCACGACCCGGCCGACATGCTGGCGCAGTGGCTCACCGCGCCGGCCAACGCCGGCCTGCTGGGCCGGCAGGTGGCGCGCCTGGCTGCCGCGGCGCTCGACACGGTGGAAGACACCAAGATCCAGGAACTGCTGGGCCAGGCGGCGCGCGCGCTCCTCGGGCGCATCGACCTCAGCCGCTCGATGGGCGCGGCCCTCGGCGCGCTCACCCAGGGCGGGCGGCATCAGGCGCTGCTCGACGACCTGCTGCTGCGCCTGGGCGGCATGCTGCAGTCGGCCGAGACGCGCGCCTTCATCGCCGACACGCTGGTGCAGTGGATCCGGCGCGAGCATCCGCTGAAGGAAAAGGTGCTGCCCACCGACTGGCTGGGCGCCAAGGGCGCGGGCGCCATCGCCCACGCCATCGAGAGCCTGCTCGAAGAGGTCGCCAAGGACCCGCACCACCAGCTGCGCGACACGCTGGACACCGCCATGCAGCGCCTGGTGGACCGGCTGCAGACCGACCCCGACTGGGCGCGGCGCGGCGAGGAGGTCTGCGCCTATCTGCAGGACGACCCCAAGCTCGGCGCCTATGTGGCGGAACTCTGGGGCCGGGTGCGCGAGGCGCTGCGCCGCGACCTGAACGACGAGCATTCCGAGGTCTCGCGCCAGGTGGCCGCCATGGGCCAGTGGCTGGGCATGTCGCTGGCCGGCGATGCCGCGCTGCGCGTGCGCCTGAACGTGCGGCTCGAACTCTGGGCCGCCCAGTGGGCACCCGACGTGTCGCGTTCGGTGGCCGACCACATCCGCGCCACCGTCGAGCGCTGGGACGCACGCGAGATGGCGCGCCTGGCCGAACTGCACATCGGCCGCGACCTGCAGTACATCCGCATCAACGGCACGGTGGTGGGCGGGCTGGTGGGGCTGGTGCTCTTCGCGCTGTCGCACGGCCGGGAGCTGATGGACGCGGTGGGCGCGGTGCTGGGCGGTTGACCCCGCTGGGCTGCGCCGGCTCCGCCGGGGGGGCTTCCGTTCAGCGGCGGGGCAGGCCGGCGCGGTCCGCCTCGTCGGCCTCGTGGGCGCGGGCGATGGCCAGGATGACGTCGCGCGCCAGGCGGCGCTGCGCCACTGGCAGGCGCTGATAGATGTCGAACAGCTCGCGGTCCTGGTAGGGCGCGCCGGTATCCCAGGCGGCCGGGCGCTCGGCCACCCTCAGCGGGGCGGCGTGGGCCGTGTCGCCCCAGGCCAGTTCTTCGGCCGGCACTTTCAGCCATTCGGCCAGCGTCACCAGCTTGCGGTGTGTGGGCATGGTCTCGCCCAGCAACCAACGGCGCACGCCATGCAGCGTCATCGGCTTGCCCCAGTAGCGGGTGTTGAACTCGCGTTCCAGCACGGCTGGCTTGGGGTCGTAGCCTGCCGCCTCCATGGCCCTGCGTAACCTCTCCGCAAAAAGATGCTTGACTTCCATACCATTACGCTATGGAGAGGTCGCTGGGGTGGCGTAACTTTGTATATAGTTAAGTTGATTTTTGATTTTTGGTAACGCTGCATGCTGCGTTGCTCCGGGGTAGGGCAAGCACCACAACAGTAAGGGGGTCCCGATGAAGAAGCGTGTCTTGTGCTGGCCCGTAGCGCTGGGTATCGCGTTCTGGGCGGCGGGAGGCGCCAACGGCGACGTCCGGCTGGTGAGAGAGTCCGTCTGGCCGGCCATGCCCTACTCGACCATTGGCGTTGCCCTGGATGCACGCCAGGCCTGTTCGGCGACGCGGTGGCGCTCCTTCACGGACCCTCAAGGCCAGACCGTCGTGGAGTATCGGTGCGAGTATCGATATGCCCGGGCCTATTTCGAGAAGCAGACGCGCATGCAGCTGTCGCGGCTGCGGGCCCTGGAGGTCCGGCAGCCGCCGGTGACGGACGGGATGCGGTCGGAGCTGGCGGGGCTGCGCGGCCGGGCGCTGGCCCGTCTGGAGGATTTCAGGAAAGCGACGGAGCATTCCCGGTGGCGCATCCTGGATGGAGCCGCCGTCCATGTCGATTCGTTCATCGAGATCGAATTCGCAAGCCAGAGGCGCAGGCTGCCTTTCAGCGAGCTGAACGTCGTGCTGGAGGCGCATCTCAACGCGGACGACGTCTCTGCGCTCGTGGGGCTGACGCTCGACCGCCTGTGGGGGGAGCCGGGCGTGCCGGGCGTAGCGGCTTCCGCGGGACAGTCCGCCTTTGCGCAGGAGCACGCATGAACAGCGCTCCGGGCGGGCCGGTCCCGCAGCCGTCCGTCGGCTGGTTCTACGAAGAGCATGGCACGCGCCACGGCCCGGTCAGCGAGCAGCAGATGGTTCGGCTGATCCAGGCCCTTCGCCTGAGCTACAGCACTTCGGTCTGGACCCATGAGCTGCCCGACTGGGTGCGGCTGGCGGACACCCGGCTGCAGCGCTACCTGTAGCTGCCAGGGCGCACAAGGATGGCCGCCGCGCTCGTCCCCGCAGGCACGGGTCAGAACCGCGGCAGATCCGGATGCGCGATCTGCCCGCCGCGCACCAGCATCTTTCCGTACTCCGCGCAGCGGTTCAGCGTCGGGATGACCTTGCCCGGGTTGAGCAGGCCGGCCGGGTCGAACGCGGCCTTGAGGGCGAACATCTGCGCGTTCTCCTCGGTGGTGAACTGGGTGCACATGCTGTTGAGCTTCTCCACGCCGACGCCATGCTCGCCCGAGACGGTGCCGCCCATGGCCACGCTGGTTTCCAGGATGTCGGCGCCGAAGAGCTCGCAGCGGTGCAGCTCCTCGGGGTCGTTGGCGTCGAACAGCACCAGCGGGTGCAGGTTGCCGTCGCCGGCGTGGAAGACGTTGCAGCAGCGCAGGCGGTATTTCTTCTCCATCTCGGCGATGGCCAGGAGGATGTCGGCCAGGCGCTTGCGCGGGATGGTGGAATCCAGGCACATGTAGTCGGGGCTGATGCGGCCGCTTGCCGGGAAGGCGTTCTTGCGGCCGCTCCAGAAGCGCAGGCGCTCGGCCTCGTTCTCGCTCACGGTGATGGCGGTGGCGCCGGCCGCGCGCAGCACCTCGCTCATGCGGCCGATCTCTTCCTCCACCTCTTCGGGCGTGCCGTCGCTCTCGCACAGCAGGATGGCTTCGGCCGTGAGGTCGTAGCCGGCCTTGACGAAGTCTTCCACGGCGGCGGTCATGGGCTTGTCCATCATCTCCAGCCCGGCCGGGATAATGCCGGCCGCGATGACGGCGGCCACCGCATCGCCGGCTTTGCGCACGTCGTCGAAGCTGGCCATGATGCAGCGCGCCAGCTGGGGCTTGGGGATGAGGCGCACCGTGGCCTCGGTGGTCACGGCCAGCATGCCTTCGCTGCCGATCACGGCGGCCAGCAGGTCGTAGCCGGGGGCATCGAGCGCCTCGCTGCCGAATTCCACCGGCTCGCCTTCCACGGTGAAGCCGCGCACGCGCAGCACGTTGTGCACGGTCAGGCCGTACTTCAGGCAGTGCACGCCGCCCGAGTTCTCGGCGATGTTGCCGCCGATGGTGCAGGCGATCTGGCTGGACGGATCGGGCGCGTAGTAGAGCTGCCAGGGCGCGGCGGCCTCGCTGATGGCGAGGTTGCGCACGCCGCACTGCACGCGGGCCGTGCGGCTCACCGGATCGACGGAGAGGATGCGGTTGAAGCGCGCCAGCGACAGCGTGACGCCCAGCGCATGCGGCATGGCACCGCCCGAGAGGCCCGTGCCCGCGCCGCGCGCCACCACCGGCACCTGCAGCGCATGGCAGGTGCGCAGCACGGCCTGCACTTGCGCCTCGGTCTCGGGCAGGCAGACCACCAGCGGGCGCTGGCGGTAGGCGGTGAGGCCGTCGCATTCGTAGGGCGTGGTGTCTTCCGCGTGCCAGAGCAGCATGTGCGCGGGTAGGTGGGCCGCGAGGGCCTGCACCACCTGGGCCTGCCGGGCGGCGCGTTCGGCGGCGCTGGGCGCGGATTCAGGGGCGGAAGCGGGGGGAAGGGATACGGCAGCGCTCATGCCCGCCACTGTAGAGGATGGGCGCGCGCCGGTGCGTGAGTTTTCTTTCAGCGCCGCGTGAAGGGGCGGCATCGTGCGCGCAGCCCGGCGGCATCAGGTCCGCATCAGGGTTGCGGCTCGTATTTGCTATGGATAAAGGAGCGATATGCCCAGGCGGATGGCGGGCTGCAGCCTGTTTTTTCGTGAGTGCGTCGGGCGCTCACACCGGCCCCGGGCTCACCGGCCGCTCGCGGCCTTCCAGCAGCCACAGGCGGCGGGTGGAGCGGGTGAGGGCCACGTAGAGCATGTTGCGTTCGCGGTAGGCCTCCTGCGGGGCGGCGGCGCGTGGAAAGCGCCCGCACTCGACCAGGGGCACGGCGACGTGCTCGTATTCGTGGCCCTTGCAGCGCTCCACGGTCAGCAGCTGCAGGCTGGGCGCTTCGTTCTGGCGGTGCTGGCGGATGCTGGACTGCACCATGAGCGCGAGCTGGCCGAGGAATTCATCCACGCTCAGGCCCGCGCAGATGCGCGAGAGCGCCTGCAGGCTGTCCAGGCACTGGCGCAGTTCTTCGGGGCTGATGGGCGCCTCCGCGAAGAAGCGGTGCAGCAGCGGGTGGCGGCAGAGCCGGCCGGCGTCGGCGCAGGCCTCGGGCGGCAGGGCCAGCCAGGCCTCGCAGGCGGCCGAAGCCACGGGCGCGTTCGGGTCGAAGCTGGCGCGCAGCAGGAAGCCGCGCATGCGTTCCTGCTGGGCCAGCAGCTCGGCGGCCACGGCGCGGGTGTCCACCTCGGCGGCGGAGGTCTGCGCCAGCGCCTGCAGGTCGAAGAGGCCGTTGGCCAGCCGGTCGGCATCGGGCCGGCTGGCGCGGCGCACGTAGCGCAGCAGGCCTTCGATGGCGCTGCTGAGAATGCCCTGGGTGAGCCGCACCTGGCTGCCGCAGCCCGGCAGGGCCCAGAAGAGGGCCAGCACCAGCGCGATCTCGCGGCGCTGGTAGAAGCGCTTGAGGCCCTTGCAGGCGTAGTGCACGCCTTCGTGGGCGAAGCGCCATTCCAGCAGCACCGAATCCTCGGGCGAGCGCAGCACCACGTTCAGGCAGGGCGCGGCACCGTTCGCGGCGGGCGGCTCGCGCCGCACGGCCTGGTGGATGGCCAGCAGCTGCCGGGCGCAGTCTTCGTCGCTTTCGTACGCAAGCCGCTCGAAGCGCGCCGGCTTGGTGGCGTAGTGCGCGGCGAAGTCCACGCCGAAGAGCGGGTTCAGCCCGTCGCAGATGGCCGGGCCGAAGCGGTAGGTGGTGTTGAGCGTCAGCACCTCGGGCGGCTCGGGCAGCTGCTGGCGGATGCGCTCCAGCCCGTCGCCGAAGACGGAGAAGGCGCCGGGCAGGATGTGCTGGTTGAAGTCGCCCGCGCCCACGAACACGCCGTTGCCGCCGGCCACCAGGTGGCGCAGCACCAGCATGGCGGCCTCGTCCAGATCCTGCAGCTCGTCGAACAGCACCGCGTCGTAGCGGCCCTGCAGCGGGGCGTAGGCGTCGCCGAAGTCCAGCTCCCAGAGCTGCCGGGCGATCTCGTAGGTGCAGTCGCCCGGGGCGTAGAAGAGCGGCTCGTCGTCGGGGCCCCGGCGCAGGCGCTCGTACTGGCGCAGCAGCAGGTAGAGGCCGTAGTCCAGCGCCTGCTCGCGGCAGTAGGCGGCGGCGCTGAGGCCCTCGCGGGCGATGTCGCGCTGCAGCAGGCGCTGCTTGGCCAGGGCCTCGAAGTCGGTGAAGGCCTGCACGTCGAGTTCGCGCGCCAGGAAGTCCGCCGCCTCGGGCGGCGCGTCGCCCTGCTGCTGCAGCGCGGCATGGGCCTGGCGGATCAACAGATTGCGCTCCAGGGGCTCGGTCAGGCGCTGCACGGGCAGGCCCTGCGCTTCCAGCAGGCCGGCGCAGAGCTGGTCCACCGTCATGATCTGCACTTCGCGCGCGTCGGAGGGCATGAAGCGCGCCAGCCGGTCGTGGATGGCGGCGAGGCCCGCGTCGGAATAGGCCAGCATCAGCACGCGGCGCGCGCCCCGGGTCTGCACCAGATCGGCGGCCTTGATCGCCAGCGTGGTGGTCTTGCCCGTGCCCGCCAGGGCGCTGATGAGCACCGTGCGCGCCGTGGCGTTGAGCACGGCGTTCTGCTCCAGCGTGGGGTAGCGCTTCTTGAAGGCGGCGGCTGCGGTAGGGGCGTCGTGGGGGGGCTGGGCCATGGTGTGGTGAGGGTTGGAGGTGCGCCGCTATTGATTCAATAGAGGCTGGCGCAGGCGGGGTCAGCGCTGACGGCGGAAATGGCTGCAGGGGCTGCCGGTGGCGGCAGCGGCCTGCGGGGAGCGAGGCCGTGGCGCGGTCAGTTCATCGCCCGCTGCAGCCATTCGGCGAAGGCCGCGCATTCCCAGCGGTCCATGGTGCCGGTGCGCCAGCACAGGTAGTGCGCATGCGGGCTGGGCGCCTGGATGTCGAAGAGGCGCACCAGCGTGCCCTGGTCCAGCCAGGGCGCGCCCAGCTTCAGGCGCACCAGCGCCACGCCCATGCCGGCGGCGGCGGCATCGCACATCAGGCCGATGTCGTTGAACTGCGAGCCCTCGCTGGGCGCAGGCCAGTCCAGGCCGCAGGCGGCGAACCAGGTGCGCCAGGGCTCCAGCGGGCTGCGCAGCAGCGGGATGCCTTCCAGGTCCTCTGGCCGATCGAAGGGGCCGTGCTCGCGCAGGAAGGCGGGCGAGGCCAGCGGCGTCACCATGTCGCGCGCGATCTCCACATGCTCCATGTCGGCGTAGTGGCCGGGGCCGAAGCGCACGACCAGGTCGGCGTCCTCGGCCACCACGTCCAGCAGCGGGATGGACACCTGCATCGCCAGGTCGATCTCGGGATAGACCTCGGTGAACTGCCGCAGCCGCGGGATCAGGATGGCCCGCGCGAACGTGGGCGTGACGGCCAATTTCAGCCGGCGCTTGCCCGGCGTGGCGTCGCTGCCCGGAAAGCGCTGCAGCGCGCTCAGGCCTTCGCGCACCTGGGCCAGGTAGGCGCTGCCTTCGGTGGTGAGGGAGAAATCCGCCCGCCCGAAGAGCCGCGTGCCCAGGATCTGTTCGAGCTGCTTGACGCGATGGCTCACCGCGCTGGGCGTCACGCACAGCTCCTCGGCCGACTGCGTCACGCTGCGCAGCCGGGCCAGTGCTTCGAAGGTGACCAGGCACTGGATGGGCGGGATGCGCCGCGCCCCGCTGGCCCAGTTGGCGGCGGCGCCGTCCTGGCCGCGTGTGGAAAAGGCGTCCTTCGGGGTGCCGCTGCCGGTGGCCATGGCGGGGGCTTCAGCGGAAGACGACGGTCTTGTGGCCGTTGAGCAGCACGCGGCGCTCGGTGTGCCACTTGACGGCGCGGGCCAGCACCTGGCTCTCGGTGTCGCGGCCGCGGGCCGTGAGGTCTTCCACCGTGTCGGTGTGGTCGGCGCGGGCCACGTCCTGCTCGATGATCGGGCCTTCGTCGAGGTCGGCCGTCACGTAGTGGGCCGTGGCGCCGATCAGCTTCACACCGCGGTCGTGGGCCTGGTAGTAGGGCTTGGCGCCCTTGAAGCTGGGCAGGAAGCTGTGGTGGATGTTGATGGCACGGCCTTCGAGCTTGCGGCACATGTCGTCCGACAGCACCTGCATGTAGCGCGCCAGCACCACCAGCTCGGCGCCTTCCTGCTCGATGATCTCGAACTGCCGCGCCTCGGCCTGGGCCTTGTTGTCCCTGGTGACCGGGATGTGGTGGAAGGGCACGTTGTAGCTGGCCGCCAGCTGGTAGAAGTCGCGGTGGTTGCTGATGATGGCCGCGATGTGGACCGGCAGCAGGCCCGACTTCCAGCGGAACAGCAGGTCGTTCAGGCAGTGGCCTTCGCGGCTGACCATGATGACGGTGCGCACCGGCTCGCTGGCCGCGTGCAGGTGCCAGCGCATCTGGTGCGGCGCGGCGAAGGCTGCCAGGCGTTCACGCAGCGTGGCCTGGTCATGCGTGGCGCAGGCGAACTGCAGACGCATGAAGAACAGGCCGGTGTCGTGGTCGTTGTATTGCGCGGCCTCTTCGATGTTGCCGTCCTGTTCCAGCAAAAAACCGGACACGGCATGCACCAGCCCCAGTCGATCGGGGCAGGACAGGGTGAGAATGTAGGCTTGGGTCATAGCCGGGCGATTGTCGCAGCACCGCAGAGCGGTGTGCCGCGCAGCCTGGTCCACGCAGCGAGGAAACCGATGGACAGCAAGGGCCCTGGCCCGAAGGGCTCCCTATGGCAGGGAGTCTTCCTATATCTGGCTGCCGGCACGGTGATCGTGCTGGCAGGCGATGCCGCGCTTCGTGCCTGGACGGCCGATGCGGAGCAGCTCGCGTTCCTGCACCGGACCGGCGGCTTGGTGTGCGTGGCCCTGGGCGCCGCGCTGGCGGGCTGGCTGCTGCTGCGGCTGCAGCGCGCCGAGGCCCGCCGCGAGGCCGCCCTGCGCGAGCGCGACCAGCTGGCACGGCAGCTGCCTGCCGGCATGGCGCGCATCGCGCTCGACGGGCGCCTGCTGTGGATGAACGCCTGCCTGCGCCAGTGGCTGGGCCTGCCCCGCGATGGCGCCGTGCCGGAGGGCTTCGATTTCCAGGCGCTGGTGCAGCCGGTCGATCCGCAGGCCGAGGCGGGGCTGGCCGAACGCCTGCGCGAGGCCGGGGCCGAGAACGAGGTGGCCCAGTACCGCCTGCGGCGTGTGCCGGGCTCCGAAGGAGCGGGCGACGAGGGCTGCGATGACGACGAAGACGACGCCGCAGGCATGCCCCTGCTGGGCACCACCTGCCTGATCCCCGCCTCCGGCGACACGCCCGAGCACCTGCTGTGCGTGCTGCAGGATCTGACCGATGCCCGCACCACCCGCCGCGCCCTGGAGCGCAGCGAGGCGCGGCTGCAGCAGGCGCTCGACGGCGGCGGCATCGGCGTGTGGGACTGGGACCTGCGCCGGCACCGGCTCGATTTCGCCGGGGGCGTGGAGCGGCTGCTGCGCTACCAGGGCGCAGACTTCGCGCACGACTTCCGCCTGCTGCCCCGGGTGCTGCGGGCCGATCGCCGGCGCCTGCTGGCTGCGGCCCGCCATGCGCTGGCATCGGACGAGCCGTTCGCCGAAAGCATCCGGCTGCTCTGCTTCGACGGTGAATACCGCTGGTTCCGCGCCCATGGCCGGCGCCAGCTCGACGCCCAGGGCCGGCCCGGCCGCCTGCTGGGCACCCTGGCCGACGAGGACGAGCAGCGCCGCGACGAGGAGCGCCATCGCCTGGCCATCGCCGTGGTGGACAACACCGTCGAGGGCGTGGTCGTGACCGATGCGCAGAGCCGCATCCTCTGGGTCAATTCCGCCTTCACCCGGCTGCTGGGCTACACCGAGGACGAGCTGCTGGGCCAGACGCCGCGCATCTTCAAGTCCGGCCGGCACGACAGCGCCTTCTACGCCGCGATGTGGGAGCGCCTGGGCCGCTCGGGCCACTGGCAGGGCGAGATCTGGAACCGGCGCAAGAACGGCGAGGTGTTCCCCGAGCACATGTCGCTCTCGGCCGTGCGCAATGCCGCGGGCGAGACCACGCACTACGTCTGCGTGTTCACCGACATCACCGAGGAAAAGGCCCAGTACCAGCGGCTGGAGTTCCTCGCGCACAACGACCCGCTCACCACCCTGGTCAACCGCAGCCGCTTCGCCGAGTGCCTGGACGAAGCCGTGAAGGCCGCGCGGCCCGGCGGCGAGCAGATGGCCGTGCTGCTGCTCAACCTCGACCGCTTCAAGGACGTGAACGACAGCTACGGCCACGGGGTGGGCGACCAGGTGCTGCAGCACATCGCCCGGCAGGTCCAGTCCGCCATGGGGGCCGACGTGCTGGTGGGCCGGCTGGGCGGCGACGAGCTCGGCGTGCTGGCGCGCCGCCTGGGCCAGCCCGAGGACGCCGGCACCATCGCCCAGACCATGATCGCCGCCGCCGCCGACCCCTGGCGCTCGCCCGAGGGCTTCGAGGTGGTGGCCGGCGCGAGCGTGGGCATTGCCCTCTTTCCTGCGCACGGCACCTCGGCGCAGGCGCTGCTGCAGGGTGCGCACGCGGCGGTGCACGGCGCCAAGGCGCACGGCCGCGGCGCCTGGTGCTTCTTCGACGAGGGGCTGACGGCCGCCGCGCGCGAGCGGCTGGCGCTCGAAGCCCGGCTGCGCCTGGCCATGGCCGAGGGCCACCTGCAGATGCACTACCAGCCGCAGGTGGACATCGCCAGCGGCCGCATCGTCGGTGCCGAGGCGCTGGTGCGCTGGACCGATCCGGTTGAGGGCCCCATCGCGCCGACGCGTTTCATTCCCGTGGCCGAAAGCACCGGGCTCATCGGCCCGCTGGGCGATTGGGTGACGGCCGAGGTCTGCCGGCAGGGGCGGATCTGGCTCGATGCGGGCCTGCTCTCGGCCACGCTGGCGCTCAACCTCTCGCCCCGGCAGTTCCATCTGAGCGATCTGGTCGCGGGCCTGGCCGGCGCGCTGCATGCCAGCGGCTTTCCGGCCCGCCAGCTGGAGCTGGAGATCACCGAAGGCGCGCTGGCCGAGCGTCCGGAAGAGGCGCGCCAGGTCTTGCTGCGCCTGCGCGAGCTGGGCGTGCGGCTGGCGGTGGACGACTTCGGCACCGGCTATTCGTCGCTGGCCCACCTCAAGCGCTTTCCCATCGACGTGCTCAAGATCGACCGCAGCTTCATCCGCGACCTGCCCCAGAACACCGACGACATGGCCATCTGCACGGCCATCATCGCCATGGGCCACAGTCTGGGGCTGTCGGTGCTGGCCGAAGGCGTGGAAACGGAAGAGCAGCGCGCCTTTCTGCATGCGCGCGGCTGCGACAGCTTCCAGGGGTATCTGTGCTCCCGGCCGCTGCCGGCCGAGGAATTCACCGAGCTGCTGTGCCGGCAGGCATCGGTGGGCTGAGCCCCGCAGCCCGTGGGGCTGAAGGGTGGTTTGCTATGGATTAAATAGCTGATAACGCAGGCGGGAAAAGGGCTGGGGCCGAAATCGGCTCCCCACCCCGATTCCGCGGCGCTCAGACTTCGGTGACGAAGCGCTCGCGCGGACGGCGCACCTTGGGCAGGTTCACCAGCCAGTCCTGCTCGGACAGGCGATAGCCCAGCGGCAGCACGGCCACGCTGCGCAGGTGGCGTGCGCGCAGGCCCAGGATCTCGTCCAGCGCGTTCGGATCGAACCCTTCCATGGGCGTGCTGTCCACGCCTTCGTAGGCGGAGGCCATCAGGGCGGCGGACAGGGCGATGTAGGCCTGGCGTGCGGCGTGCTCGAAGTTCACTTGCGGATCGCGCTGCGGATAGGCATCGAGCAGCTGCTGGCGGTAGTTTTCCCAGCCCTCGTTCGTGAAGCCGCGCACCTCGTTCGTGTAGTCGAACATGGTGTTGATGCGCTCGGCCGTGTAGTTGTCCCAGGCGGCGAAGACCAGCAGGTGCGAGCTGTCCACGATCTGGCCCTGGTTCCAGGCGATGGGCTGGATGCGGGCGCGCACGGCCGGGTCGGTCACCACCAGCAGCTCGAACGGCTGCAGGCCGCTGGAGGTCGGGGCCAGGCGGGCGGCCTCGATGATGCGCTCCAGCTTGTCGGCCGGCACCTTGCGGGCCGGGTCCATCTTCTTGGTGGCGTAGCGCCAGTTCAGGCGCTCGATCAGCGAAGAGGCATCGGTGGCTTGCGTATCGGACATGGAGAGAGCTTTCTGAATCTTTTAAGGGCCTGAGAATGTAGGGGCTCTGCGTCGTCTTGCCAGGGGCGCCTGGAACAACACTGCGTTGCATGGGGAAAACCAATGCCCCGCTTGCGCTGCCGCAAGCACTCTGCTGCGCCAGCCCTGCCGAAGGGATGGACTTGGATTTTGGGGCTACCCGCCGCGCGGCCACGGGTGTAAAAAGGGCGCCCGCTGCCCTGCCGGGCAGCCTAGCGCAAGAGGGCCTCCCGACATGCAACGCGACCTCCACCCCGACCTTCACCTCCCGGCCCAGCCCACCGACACGCCCCAGCCCATCAGCCTGGATGTGCTGCGCGAGAAGTACCTGAAGAACGGCGAGCCCGATGTCCAAGCGCTCTTCGCCCGCGTGGCGCGGGCGCTGGCCAGCGTCGAGCCGGCGGAGCAGCGCGCCCGCCACGAGGCGCTGTTCCTCGCCAATCTGCGTGCCGGCGCCATCGGCGCGGGGCGCATCATGAGCGCTGCGGGCACCGACATCCAGGCCACGCTCATCAACTGCTTCGTACAGCCCGTGGGCGACTGCATCCAGGGCGTGGACGACGGCGGCTACCCCGGCATCTACGAGGCGCTGCGCGAGGCCGCCGAGACCATGCGCCGCGGCGGCGGCGTGGGCTACGACTTCTCGCGCATCCGCCCGCGCGGCGCCATCGTCAAGGGCACGGCCTCGCAGGCCTCGGGTCCGTGCAGCTACATCAACGTGTTCGACCAGTCCTGCTCCACGGTCGAGAGCGCGGGCGCGCGGCGCGGCGCGCAGATGGGCGTGCTGCGCATCGACCACCCCGACGTGCTGGACTTCATCACCGCCAAGCGCACGCCGGGCCGCTGGAACAACTTCAACGTCTCGGTCGGCGTGCCCGGTGCCTTCATGGCCGCCGTGGAGGTGGGCGGCGACTGGGAACTCGTCCACCGCGCCGAACCCGGTGCCGCGCTGCAGGCCCAGGGCGCCCACCGCCGCGCCGACGGCCTCTGGGTGTACCGCTCCGTGCCCGCCCGCGCGCTGTGGGACACCATCATGCAGTCGGCCTACGACTTCGCCGAGCCGGGCATCCTGTTCCTGGACCACATCAACGAAGACAACAACCTGCGCTATTGCGAAGACATCGCGGCGACCAACCCTTGTGGCGAACAGCCCCTGCCGTCCTACGGCTGCTGCGACCTCGGCCCCATCATCCTCACGCGCTTCGTGCGCCAGCCCTTCGGCCTGCAGGGTGGCGAGCCCACCTTCGACTTCGCCGCATTCGAGGCCGCAGTCGCTACGCAGGTACGGGCGCTGGACAACGTGCTCGACCTCACCTTCTGGCCGCTGCCGCAGCAGCGCGAGGAGTCCGCCGCCAAGCGGCGCATCGGCGTGGGCTTCACCGGCATGGGCAACACGCTGGCCATGCTGCGCCTGCGCTACGACCGGCCCGAGGGCCGCGCCATGGCCGTGCGCATCGCCCGCCATCTGCGCGATGCGGCCTACCGCGCGTCGGTGGCGCTGGCGCAGGAAAAAGGAGCCTTCCCGAAGTTCGACGCCGACGGCTACCTGGCCGAAGGCACCTTCGCCAGCCGGCTGCCGGCCGACATCCAGGCGCTGATCCGCCGGCACGGCATCCGCAACAGCCATTTGCTGTCCATCGCGCCCACCGGCACGGTGAGCCTGGCCTTCGCCGACAACGCCTCCAACGGCATCGAGCCCCCGTTCTCGTGGACCTACACCCGCCGCAAGCGCGAGGCGGACGGCAGCACCAGCGAATACGCGGTGGAAGACCATGCCTGGCGGCTCTACCGCCTGCTGGGCGGCGACGTGAACCGGCTGCCGGATTACTTCGTCTCGGCCCTGGAGATGCCGGCGGCCGACCACATCGCCATGATGCAGGCCGTGCAGCCCTATGTGGACACGGCCATCTCCAAGACGGTGAACGTGGCGGCGGACTACCCCTACGAAGACTTCAAGGGCCTCTACCGCCAGGCCTGGCAGGCGGGCCTGAAGGGGCTGGCCACCTACCGGCCCAACACCATCCTGGGGTCGGTGCTGGAGGTCACGGCGCCTTCTGTGCCTGCTGCCGAGCCCGCCTCTCCACCACCGGCCGAGCCCGCGGCGGCCCCCGTGGACCCGATGCGTGCCGTGATCGAAAGCCGGCCCAAGGGCGGCCTTTCCGCCGTGGCCGAGAAGCTCGAATACTGGACGCAGGAGGGCCACAAGACGCTCTATCTCGTCGTCTCCTTCCTGCCCGTGCCCGACGGGCGCGGCGGCACGGTGGATCGCGCCATCGAGTTCTTCATGCCCGTGGGGCAGAGCGGCGAATCGCAGCAGTGGATCACCTCCAGCATGCGCCTCCTGTCGCTGGCCGCGCGCGGCGGTTTCCTGGAGCGGGCGCTGTCCGACATGCGCAAGGTGGCCTGGGACCGCGGCCCCGTGCGCCTGGGCACGCACCGCAAGGACGACGGCACGCCCGTGCCGCTCTGGCACGAATCCGAAGTCGCCGCCATGGCCTACGCCATCCAGAACATCCTGGCGCGGCGCGCCGAGCAGCCCATGCAGCAGCAGGTGCTGCCGCTGGACGAGCCGTCCTTGCCGAGCGGCATGCCGCCCGCCATGGCCGGCAAGAAATGCAGCGAATGCGGCGCCCATGCCGTGATCCGCAAGGACGGCTGCGACTACTGCACGCAGTGCGGCCAACTGGGGAGCTGCGGCTGATGGATCGGAAGGTGATGGAACAGGGCGAGGCGCCGGTGGCCGCGCTGAACGGCATGCCCGCAGACGGCGCTGGCCTGATGGCCCTCCTGGAACGGCGCCAGACCTTGCTGCCCAAGCGCCTGGGCCCGCCCGGGCCCGATGCCGCGCAGCTCGCGGCCATCGTCGCCGCAGCCGGGCAATCGCCCGACCATGGCCGCCTGCAGCCCTGGCGCCTGGTGCTGGTGCCCGAGGCCGCCCGCCCGGCGCTGGCCGATGCCTTCGCCCAGGCGCTGATCGAGCGCGATGCCGGCGCGCTGCCCGAGCAGATCGAACAGGCGCGCGACAAGGCCTACCGCTCGCCCGTGCTGCTGCTGGCCGTGGTGGATCTGCTGCGCGGCGATGCGGCCATTCCCGCGGCCGAGCGTACTGTGGCGGCCGGCTGCGCGCTGCAGAACATGCTGCTGATGGCGACGGCCCTGGGTTTCGGTTCGGCGCTCACCAGCGGCAAGGCATTGCATTCCGATGCGCTGCGCCGGCTGTTCGCGCTCGCCGATGGCGAGCAACCGCTGTGTTTCCTGAGCGTGGGCAGTGCAGCCGCCCCGAAGGCGGCGCGCCAGCGCCCTGGGCCCGAGGCCTATCTTTCGACGCTGGCCGTGCCGGGGGCGAAGACGGGTGCCTGATGCGCCGCTGCGTGCCGGCGCATCAGATGCGGTTCAGTGGATGACGACCGGGTTCTGCGCCAGGCCCACGTAGCCGTCGAGCGTGTCGTCGACCTCTTCCTGGGTGGGCGTGTCGCGCTGCCAGGCGAGGATCTGCTCCTGGAACATCTCGGCCCAGGAGCCGTCCAGATAGACCTCCTTGCCCGAGCGCTTGTCCACGATCTCGAAACCGTGGCGGGCCAGCTGGGGCACGAGGGGAGAGGCAGCGGGGGCATCTGCCGGGGCGTCGGCGGCGTCCGGTTGCATGTGGACCACCACGAAGGATTCAGAGTCGTAGAGCATGTGCATGGCGTTCCCCCTGTCAGTGCATTGCATTCACGAGGGCCGTTCGCTCCGAAGGCTTCGGACGGCGGCTCTCGCACCACTCAGATGGCAGCCCCAGTGCGGACTTCAAGACGCCTGCACGGGGAGTGCTGCTGGAACACAGTATTTCACGGATTGGCGCGGGGTTCGGGCTCGCGGGGGATTGGCCTTGCACGAATCGGCGCGGCGTCCCACGGCTTTGTGAGCGCAGACGCACAAAGGGGCTCTTGGCGGCGCTGGCGGCAGCAGGTGCTCAAGGTGTCTCGTGCCCGCTCAGCGCCAGGTCGGCGAAGTCGCCGTTGGCCTGGGTGATGCGGATGCGCACCGGCAGATAGCCCAGCCCGGTGCCCAGCCACAGGTCGGCCTGCTGGTCTCGGTCCTTGTCGGCGCGGGGCAGGCGCTGCAGCTTCAGCGCGGGCGTGGGGCCGGCGGGCAGGTTCAGCGTTTCGGTGCCTTCGACGGTGAAGCTCCAGCGGTCGGCCGAGCGCGCGCCCACCGTGGTCAGCGTGATGCGGGTGCCGGGTGGATAGCGCTCGGGCGCGGCCGCCAGCAGCGCGCCCAGCTGGATGAACACGCTCAGCCGGTCCTGCGCGCCGGGGCCGATGGGGCTGTCGGGCGTGTTGGCGCTGAAGGTGGCCAGATGCCGGTCGTAGTCGAAATGCGCGGCCTGCTCGGCCCGGGCGCGGTCCCCGAAGCGCACCGGCTGCAGGCCTTGTTCGGTGATGCGGCCGGTGCTGGTCTGCGAGCGCGAGCCCAGCAGGAAGGCCTTGATCTCCTGCCGCGCCTCGTAGGTGGCGCCCAGGTTGCGCCAGAGCAGTTCGGCGCTGGCGCTGTAGTGGAAGCGCTTGGCCTGGCCGGTCACGTCGAAGCTAAGGCGCGTCGAAGGCGGCAGCCGCACCGGGGCTGCCGAGGCATCGACCGGCGGCGTGCCGCTGCCCGGCGACTGGATGGTGACGCCGGCCTGGGTGTCGGTGGTGGTGGGGGCCGTGGTAGCCGGGGCGCTGGAGGCCGCCGTGAGCGGGGTAGAAGCGGGTGCGCTGGCGGGACTGGCCGGGGCGGGGGCCTGCGCTGCAGCGGCGGATGTGTCCTGCTGCGGGGCGGTGCCCGCTGCTGCTGCTGCTGCTGCTGCTGCCGGATCCGCTGGCGTGGCGGCATCGTCCGGCGCGGGCGGGGGCGATGCCGCCTCGGCCGTTGCAGAGGGCTCCGTCGCCGGCACCGTAGCGGGGGCAGTGGGAGCGTCGGCCGGCGTGGGCTCCGGTTCCGGCGCGGGCGCTTCGGCTGGCGGGGGAGCGGGTGCCGGTCGGGGGGGCGAGCGGTGGCGCGGCCTGGGCTTCGGGGGCGGCGAGGGCGGTGGTGGTTGGGCTGGCGCGGGCTCGGTCACCGCGGCGGGTTCAGGCGCCGGCGGCTCCACCATGCGTGTCTGGAATGCCAGCTGCTGGGGCTTGTCGCTCGCCGCAGCGCCGCCCAGCGGCAGGTGCCTGATCACCAGCAGGTGCAGCGCCAGCACGGCGCAGGCGAGGACGAGCAGCACGCGGCGCGGCATCGGCGGCGGTCCCTGGCCGGGCCGCTCAGCGCGGCGCCGCCGCTGCGGTTGCGCGGGGGGCTGGGTCATCGCCCCGGCCCAGGTCGCGCGAGAGGCGCTCGGCGGCCTCGCGCAGCGGCGCTTCCACGGCGCCGCCCCAGGCGGGATCGAAGGTGGCGATGGAGCCCAGCGTGGTGATGCCCAGCGCCAGATGGCCGTCGGCATCGAACACGGGCGCGCAGAAGGCGACGATGCCGGGCAGCAGCGTGTCCACCACCCGGGCGCAGCCGCGCTCGCGCACTTCGCGCAGCAGGGCGTCCACGCCGGCGGCGTCGGCGGGCAGGTCGGTGCGGCGCAGGCGGGCGGCGTGCTGCAGCTCTTCCTGCACCAGCGTGGCGGTGATCTCGCGCGGCAGGTAGGCGGCGAAACAGCGGCCGGTGGCGGAAGCCAGCAGCGGCATCACGTCGCCCAGCCGCAGGTTGGCGGTGACGGCCTGGGGCGATTCCTCCCAATGCACGATGGTCGGCCCGCGGTTGCCCCACACGGCCAGCGCCAGGGTGTGGCCCACGGCCTCCATCAGCGCGGGCATGCGTTCGCGGGCCAGCTTCATGGCGTCCAGCCGCGCCAGCGAGGCCAGGCCCAGCTTGAGCGCGGCGGGGCCCAGGTCGTAGCGGGCGGTGCGCGCGTCCTGCACCACCAGGCCCAGGCGCTGGAAGCTCACCAGATAGCGGTGCGCCTTGGCCGCGCTCATGCCGGCGGCGGCGGCCAGGTCTTTGAGCATTAGCGGTCCGCGCGAACGCGTCAATCCGTCCAGCAGCGCGAACCCCACTTCCACCGACTGGATGCCGGCCCGTTCCTTGTCCATCTGCACTAGAATTTGTGAGTTCTGTTTAGGTAAATCAATTCACCCATTCGTAATTCGTGTAGGGCGGGCTGCCCGAACGAAGACCGGAGACAAGGAGCACGCAGCGATGAAACTCGCCACCTACAAGGATGGTTCCCGCGACGGCCAGTTGGTGGTCGTCTCTCGCGATCTGGGTTCGGCCCATTATGCGACCGGCATCGCCAGCCGCCTGCAGCAGGTGCTGGACGACTGGAACTTCCTCGCGCCGCAGCTGCAGGACCTGTACGACCAGCTCAACGCCGGCCGCGCCCGCCACGCCTTTCCGTTCGACCCGGCCCAGTGCATGGCACCGCTGCCGCGCGCCTACCAGTGGGCCGACGGCTCGGCCTACCTCAACCATGTGGAGCTGGTGCGCAAGGCGCGCAACTCCGAGGTGCCCGAGAGCTTCTACACCGACCCGCTCATGTACCAGGGCGGCAGCGACGACTTCCTGGGCCCCTGCGACGACGTGGTCGTGCCCAGCGAGGCCATGGGCATCGACTTCGAGGCCGAGATCGCCGTCATCACCGGCGACGTGAAGATGGGCACGAGCCCCGAGCAGGCGCTGGACGGCATCCGCCTGGTGACCATCGCCAACGACGTCTCCCTGCGCAACCTGATCCCGGCCGAGCTCGCCAAGGGCTTCGGCTTCTTCCAGTCCAAGCCGGCCACGGCCTTCGCGCCGGTCGCCATCACGCCTGACGAGCTGGGCGCGGCATGGCAGGGCGGGCGCCTGCATCTCACGCTCGAATCCACCTGGAACGGCCGCAAGGTCGGCATGTGCGACGCGGGGCCGGAGATGACCTTCCACTTCGGCCAGCTCATCGCCCACATCGCCAAGACGCGCAACGTGCGCGCCGGCGCCATCGTGGGGAGCGGCACCGTCAGCAACCAGGGCGTGGAGAAGAACGGCCGCATGGAATGGCCCAAGGGCTACAGCTGCATCGCCGAAAAGCGCTGCATCGAGACCATCCAGAACGGCCAGCCCGCCACCGAATTCATGAAGTTCGGCGACACCATCCGCATCGAGATGAAGAACGCCGCCGGGCAGAGCCTGTTCGGCGCCATCGACCAGACCATCGCCAGCCTGGCGGAGTGACCCTCATGAGATTACCGCTGCCCGCCGCCCTGCGCCGGACCTTCGCCGCCGGGCTGCTGGCCCTGGCATGGCCCGCGCTGGTGCCGGCCCAGGTGGCGTCGCCGTCGCCGTCTTCGTCCCTCGCCGAACGGCCCGCCGCCACTGCCACTGCGCAGGCGCCCGTGCCCCGCAGCGCGGACTGCCCTCCGCTGCCCCGGCCGCTCGATCCGCACACCGTGCCCCAGGCGCTGCGCCGGGCCCACGACCGGGGCCTGCTCTGGCGCGTGGAGCAGGGCGGCCATACCAGCTGGCTCTACGGCACCGTGCATGCGGCCCGGCGCGACTGGATGCTGCCCGGCCCCACCGTGCTCGCGGCCGTCAAGGCCAGCGACCGCGTGGCGCTGGAGTTGGACCTGATGGACCCGGCCGTGATGCAGGCGCTGCAGGCCGCCATGCGCAACCCTGCCGATGCTCCGCCGCTGCCGCCCGAGCTGGCGCGGCGCCTGGCCGCGCAGCGCGAGGCCGCCTGTGCCGATCCCTCGATAGCGCAGCTGAGGCCGGAAGTGCAGGTGAGCTCGCTGCTGGCCCTCTCGGCCCGGCGCGAGGGGTTCGACCCGGCCTACGGCATCGACCTGGTACTGGACGGCCTGGCCCACGGGCTGCGCAAGCCCGTGCTGTCGCTGGAGTCGCCCGAGCAGCAAATGCGCCTGCTGGCCTCCGACGATCCACAGGAAACGGCGGCCGACGTCGCCGCCGGGCTGGCCCAGCTGGAAAGCCACGCAGCGGGCGATGCCCTCGCCACCCTGGCCACTGCCTGGTCCGACGGCCGCGCCGCCCTGCTGGAGACCTACCCTGACTGGTGCGGCTGCATGAAGACGCCCGCCGAACGCAAGGCCTTCGACCAAGTGGTGGCCGGCCGCAATCCGGCCATGGCCCGTGCCATCGAGGCCCAGCACCGCGCCGGCCACAGCGTGTTCGCCGCCGTGGGCGCGCTGCACCTGGTCGGCCCCCAGGGGCTGCCGGCGCTGCTGGCCGCCCAGGGCTTCAAGGTGGAGCGCGTGCCATTCCCGTCCGCCACACCGGCCGATTGATTTCTTGCCCGAAGTGCCTGTAGCCCTTTAAAGAACAGCGCCAGCAGCTATCAAAGAAATAGCGCAGCGCGCCTTCCCCTCCCGCCTGCAACCCAGGAGACAAACACCATGCAGCGCAGACAGCTCCTCCAGAACGCCATCGCCCTCGCGGGCGCCGCCGCGGCCACGCCCGCCGCCTTCGCCCAGCCGCCCGGCTATCCCAGCCAGCCCATCCGCTGGATCGTGCCGTACCCGGCCGGCGGAGGCACCGACGTGCTGGCCCGCACCATGGCCGAGGCGCTGCGCGTGCCGCTGGGCCAGCAGATCGTGGTGGACAACCGCCCGGGCGCCTCCACCAACATCGGCGCGCAGCTGGTCGCCACCGCCAAACCCGACGGCTACACGCTCATGTCGGCCGACAACGCCCTGCTGGCCTTCAACGAACACCTCTTCAGCAAGCTGCCCTTCAGCCCCGAGAAAGACTTCAGCTACGTCGGCGGTCTCTCGCGTTTTCCGCTTGCTTTGGTGGTCAATCCGGCCTTCGAGGCGCGCAACTTCGCGCAATTTTTGGCCTACGCCCGCGCCAACCCCGGCAAGCTCAACTACGCCTCGCCCGGCAACGGCTCGCCCCACCACCTGGCGATGGAGATGTTCAAGAACCGCACCAGGACCTTCCTCACCCACATCCCCTACCGCGGCGCGGCCCCGGCGCTGCAGGATGTGATGGGCGGGCAGGTGCCGTGCATGTTCCTGGACTTGGCGGCCGGCCTGCCGGTGATCCAGTCGGGCAAGGTGCGGGCGCTCGCCATCGGCTCCAGCCGCCGCGCCGCCAGCCTGCCCGACGTGCCCACGCTGGCCGAACTGGGCGTGGCCGACGCCGAGGTCTACGCCTTCCAGGGCGTGCTCGGCCCGGCCGGCCTGCCTCCGGCCATCGTCGGCCAGCTCAATGCCGAGATCAACAAGGCCCTGGCCACGCCCGCCGTGGCCCAGCGCCTGCAGGGCTTCGGCATGGAGGCGCTGCCCGGCACGCCCGAGCAGTTCCGCGCCATGGCGCGTGCCGAGGCGAAACGCTGGGGCCCCATCATCCAGGCCGCCGGGGTCAAGCTCGACTGACGGGGGGCGCCGCTGCCAGCGAGGGGCGGCGAGGCGTTAGCGGCTGCGTCCTACCAGGGGCCTGGCACCAGGTGGCGAGACTGCAGGGCCTTGGGACTTTCGTCCCCGCTTTTGTCTGGAGCGCCAACGCATGAACCACCCCAACACCTCCTCTTCTTCCTCGGCCCCCCGCATCCTCATGGTGCTCACCTCGCACGACCGCCTGGGTGACACGGGCAAGAAGACCGGTTTCTGGCTCGAAGAGTTCGCCGCCCCGTACTACGTCTTCAAGGACGCAGGTGCCGCCATCACCCTCGCCTCGCCCCACGGCGGCCAGCCGCCGCTGGACCCCAAGAGCGACGACGAAAGCGAGCAGACCGACGCCACCCGCCGCTTCAAGGCCGATGCCGACGCGCAGAAGCAGCTGGCTTCCACCGTGCCGCTGGCCAGCGTCGATCCCGAAGAATTCGACGCCGTGTTCTACCCCGGCGGCCACGGCCCGTTGTGGGACCTGGCGGAAGACGCCCGCTCCATCTCGCTGATCGAAAAGACCTTCGCCGCCCAGAAGCCCCTGGCCCTGGTCTGCCACGCCCCCGGCGTGCTGCGCCACACCAAGGCGCCCGGCGGCCAACCACTGGTCAAGGGCCGCAAGGTCACGGGCTTCACCAACAGCGAGGAAGAAGGCGTGCAGCTCACGAAGGTGGTGCCCTTCCTGGTCGAAGACATGCTCAAGGCGAATGGCGGCGAATACGCCAAGGGCGCCGATTGGGCGCCGTTCGTGCTGACCGATGGGAAGCTGGTGACGGGGCAGAACCCGGCATCGTCGGAGCCGGCGGCCGAGGCGCTGCTGCAGCTGTTGAAGTAAGACGGCCGCCAGTTCGCGTTGGAAACCATCGTCGGCCACCCCGGCGGTGTCCGCCGAGCCAGGCGACATCAGTACGGCCGCCCTGGCGGAGCCGGAAGGTCGAGCTCCATCCGGTCCCGCCCCTTGCGCTTCGATGCATACAGCGCTTCGTCGGCCCGCTTGAGCCAATGCGACAGCTCGGCGTCGGGCCGGTCGAACAAGCTCGCCCCGATGCTGAGGGACACTGGGTCCGGCGTTGCGAACGTCGCGCGCGCCTGGCGTGAGAACGCCTCGCGCAGTTCCTGGCCCACCGCCTGCGCGGCTGAAGCCGGCGCGTCGCACAGCAGGATCACGAATTCGTCCCCGCCCAGCCGCGCGGCCAGTGCGCCGCTCGGCAGCACGCTGCGGATCAAGTCGCTGAGCGTGATCAACAGGCGGTCGCCTGCATCGTGGCCGTGCAGGTCGTTGACCTGCTTGAAGTTGTCGATGTCCATCAGCAGCAAGGCGCCCGGGCGGGCGGGTGACGCCTGCCGCAGCAGCGCCGGGGCGCGCAGATAGAGCGCGCGACGGTTGTCCAAAGCGGTGAGCGGGTCGAGGGCGGCTATCTGCGCCATGCGTTCCTCGCGGCGATGGCGCTCGGTGCCGGTCATGGACATGGCGAGCAACATGATCGCCATGACGCCTTCCACCAGCGACACCTGGATCACCACGCCACGGAAACTGGCCAGGTTGACGAATGTGTCGAGCTCAACCACCGAGGCGGCCTTGGCGAGGTAGAACAGGCCGTGCGCCAACAGGACGAAGCGCAGCTGTGCCGCGCCCACGCTCAGCGCGGCGTCCTGCGGGCGCAGCAGCAGGCCGGCGCGCAAGGTGATGGCGGCGATGAGCATCGACTGGACGCCGAGCATCGCCTTGGACCACCAGGGCCCGTCGGGCAGCCACAGCATCGCCAGCCAGACGGCGGCCAACAGCCACCAGGCGCGCGGCAGCCGGGTGCGTCTGAACGCGGCAACGCCGGCCAGGAACAGCGCGTGGGCCACGATCAGCAAGCCGTTGGAGAACCAGATGCCCACGAACACGAAACCGCTGGAACGCAGCAGGGCCAGCGCGCTGCCGACGGCGACGACGGCGAACCCCGCGCTCCAAAGGAGCAGCGAACGCTCGCGCACGCTGCGCCACTCCGAAGCCAGGTACAGCGTAGAGGCAGCTGCCATGGCGGCGGTGATGACGAGCAGGGTGAAAGGATCGAGAACCATGGACGATGGACGATGGACGATGGACGATGGACGGATGGATGTATCGGCACGGGCAGGCCGGGTCGGGCTCCGTGCGAAGGCCGCTCGGCCAGGAGCCATGCGTGAGGACGGGGCGGCTGCTTGGCGGCGACGGGAGCCGGGCCGGAGTTGAAGTGCCTGAACCGCCCCTGATTTTCACTTTTCCCCAGGAACTGGACCTCCGTCCCGGGGTTTGATGGAACAGTATCCAGCAGAGTTCAAACCCGAAGTCGTCGAGTGCCTTTGGGGCTGATGCGGGCAGAGCGAAGCCGAAGCGTCGCAGGCCTGGCGCTTGCTGGGCCCTCCCATGCAAGCCCGCCGATGCGAGCCCTCAATACGGAAGAATCCCCGGCAGCAGCGCCCGGTTCAGCCGCTGGCTCCACCACTTGAGCGCCTCGCCCATGTGCTCGGGCCGCCAGGCCAGCCAGAAGGTTTCGTCCGGGCGGGGCTCTTCCACGGGCAGTTCCACCAGCACGCCGGTTTCCAGCTCCACCCGCACGCAGGCACGGGGTACGAAGCCGTGGCCCAGGCCGGCGGCCTGGGCGGCTATCTTGGCCTGCATGTTCGGCACCGTGATGCGGCGCTGGCCGGAGAGCAGGCCCACCGTGCGGTCGGCGAGCGAGCGCGCGCCGTCTCCCACCACCACGGCCGTGTGCTCCAGCAGGTCGGCGCGAGTGAGCGGGCGCTGCAGCCGGGCCAGCGGGTGGGTGGCGGTCACGCAGAAGGCGAAGGCCAGGCTGCCCACCGCCACGGCCTTGTAGCCGCCGCCGGCCGGGCCTTCGCCGGCGGCCACGATGAGGTCGGCACGGCCTTCGCGCAGGGCTTCCCAGGTGCCGGTCATGGCCTCGCTGGCGATGCGCAGGCGGGTGCCGCACTGCAGGTCTTCGAAGGCGCAGATGTCCTGGTTGAAGGCCTCGGTGGGAATCAGCGAGTCGTGCATCAGCCGCACTTCGGATTCGAAGCCGGTCGCCACCTGCCGCATGCGCGATTCGAGCTGGTGCGCGGCGGCCAGCAGCCACCGGCCTTCGCGGATCAGTTCCTGCCCGGCGGGCGTCAGCGCCACGCGCGGGCCGTTGCGCGTGAACAGCGCGAAGCCCAGTTGCTCCTCCAGCTTGCCCACGGCGTAGGAGATGGTGGAGGGCACCTTGTGCAGCTGTTCCGATGCGCCCGCGAACGAGCCGCTGCGGGCGATGGCATCCACCAGTTCGATGGCTTCCAGCGTGAGTTTGAGCATGCGGCTCCCGGGGTGTGGTGAATCATCGAAATTATCGATGATGGCGGCCCACACCTTTCAACCTGACGGGCGCGTTGCCGGCCGATACTTCTTCCATCGCAGCACTGAAAGCGCTTTCTTTCAGTGTGAATTCCATCGATGAAGCAAGAAGGGACAGACACCATGCTCGATATCCGCCGCGCCCAGCAACGAGGCATCGCCAACCACGGCTGGCTGCAGTCGCGCCACACCTTCTCGTTCGGCCACTACCGCGACGCGAACCAGCAAGGCTTTTCGGACCTGCTGGTCATCAACGACGACCGCGTGACGCCGTCCAACGGCTTCGGCACCCATGGCCACCGCGACATGGAGATCTTTTCCTACGTGCTCGAAGGCGCGCTGGAACACAAGGACTCGATGGGCACGGGCTCGGTCATCCGCCCCGGCGACGTGCAGATGATGAGCGCCGGCAGCGGCGTGCAGCACAGCGAGTTCAACCACTCGGGCACCGATCCCGTGCACTTCCTGCAGATCTGGATCGTGCCCAACCAGCGCGGCGCCCAGCCGCGCTACCAGCAGGTGCATTTCACCGAGGCCGACAAGCGCGGGCGCCTGCGCCAGATCATCTCGCCCGAAGGCGATGACGGCGCCCTGGCCGTGCGCCAGGATGCGCGGGTCTATGCCGGCCTGTTCGACGGCGATGAATCCGCCGAACTGGCCGTGGGCCCGGACCGGCACGTCTATGTGCATGTGGCGCGCGGCAGCGTGGAGGTGAACGGCGAGCGCCTCTCGGACGGCGACGGCGCCCGCATCCGCAATGCCGGGCCGCTGCGCCTCACCGGGGGCGAGGGTGCCGAGGTGCTGGTGTTCGACCTGCGGCCGAACGAGCTGCCGACGATGCCCTGAAAGGGGGCAGCCTTTCCCGCTGCGCCTTGATAGGTGGCGCCATCAAGCGGTTCACAGAGCCCGGCGAAGCGGTTCCGGCGAGGGGCCGCATCGCAGGCAGTACGGCTGGTACGACAAGATGCGGCAACGACGCCAGAAGGGTTTCGTGAGCCGCTTTCAGCCGTAGAGCAGGCGCGCGGGCCAGATGACCAGCGCCGGGAAGGCGACCATAAGGAACATCATGGCGAACTCGGCCAGCATGAAAGGCCAGACGCCGCGGATCACGTCGTCCATGCGGATGCGCGCGACGCCGGCCACCACGTTGAGCACCGTGCCCACCGGCGGCGTGACCAGCCCGATCGAGTTGTTGATGATGAACAGCACGCCGAAGTAGATGGGATCGATGCCCGCCGCCTTGACCACCGGCATCAGCACCGGCGTGAGGATCAGGATGGTGGGCGTCATGTCCATCGCGGTGCCGACGACGATCACCAGCAGCATGATCATCACCATCAGCAGCATGGGGCTGCCGATGAAGGGCTCCAGCAGCGTGACCACCTTGCCCGGCAGGTCGGCCACGGTGATGAGCCAGGCCGACACCAGCGCCGCAGCCACCAGGAACATCACCACGCCCGTGGTGCGCGCGGCGGTGACGAACACGCCGTAGATCTGGGAGGGCTTGAGCTCGCGGTAGATGACCACCGCGACGAAGAGCGAATACACCGCCGCCACGACGGCAGCCTCGGTCGGGGTGAAGACGCCGAAGCGCAGCCCGACGAGGATGATCAGCGGCAGCATCAGCGCCCAGCCGGCCTGGCGGAATGCGAGCCAGACCTCGCCCCGCGAGCGGCGCGGCGGCGGCACGATGTGCTCCTTGCGCACCAGCCACCACCAGGTCATCCAGAGCGCGCCGGCGATCAGGATGCCGGGGAAGATGCCGGCCAGGAAGAGCTTGCTGATCGACAGGTTGGCGGCCACGCCGAAGATCACGAAGCCGATCGAGGGCGGGATGATCGGGCCGATCACGCCGGCCGCAGCGATCAGGCCGCCGGAGCGGGCCTTGTCGTGGCCGGCCGCGACCATCATCGGAATCAGCAGGGCCGAGAGCGCCGCCGCATCGGCCACCGCCGAGCCCGACAGCGCCGAGAGCACGCAGGCCGCGACGATGGCGACATAGCCCAGCCCGCCGCGCACGTGACCGACGAGGGTCAGCGCCAGATCGACGATGCGCTTGGAGAGGCCGCCGGTGTTCATGATCTCGCCGGCCAGCATGAAGAAGGGCACGGCCAGCAGCGGGAAGCTGTCGGCGCCGTTGATCAGGTTCTGCGCGAGGATCTGCGCGTCGAACATGTCCAGATGCCACATCAGCGCCACGCCGCACAGCAGCAGCGAGAAGGCGATGGGGATGCCGATCGCCATGGCGCCCAGCAGCGAGAGGAGGAAGACGGCGATGGTCATGCTGCGGGCCTCCTTCAGCGCTTTCCGGCCGCAGGGCCGGGGGCGGCCCCGCCGGCTGCGCTGCGGCCCTGCGCCGCCAGCCGGTCCTCTTCGGCCAGGCGTGCCTGCAGGGCGTCGAATTCCGCCGTCTCCTCCGAATCCTTGACCATCACCAGCGCGTCGCCCTGCAGCTGGCCGCTCAGCACCCGCCACAGGTCGTAGAGCAGAAATACCGCGGCCGACACGGCGAAGACGACGCCCACGAAATAGAAGGCGCCCATGGACCAGCCGGTCGTCGGCGCGGGCACGTCGCGGTTGAGCCAGGCCTGGTCCCAGCTGCCCGCAAAGACCAGCCAGCAGACCCAGAGCATCAGCACCTGGCCGACGACCACGCAGGCCTTCTTGCCGGCGTCGGGCAGGCGGCTCACCAGCATGTCCACGCCCAGGTGGCCGTGGTCCTTCATGGCGACCACCGCGCCCAGGAAGGTCAGCCAGACGAAGAGCCAGCGCGAGACCTCTTCCGACACGGTGATGCCGGTGTTGAAGGCGTAGCGCAGCACGACGTTGCCGAACACCATCGCCACCATCACGGCCAGCGCGCCGGCCATGAGGAAGTCCAGCATCCGGCAATAGCCATCCATCCAACGTTTCATGGTTCGTCTCCTTGTGGACGGGGTGTCGATCCCGTTCCGTTCTTCGTGCGTGCGTGCAGCGGCGGCGGGCAGCTTGCTCCCGGGTCAGAGGCTGCGGCCGTCCAGCAGCCCGCGCGCGGCCAGGTTGGCGATGAAGGCGCGCAGGCCGAAGCGCCAGGGCGGTGCGGTCTCGCTGTGCGTCACCCGGTTGCGCAGCACGCCCAGCCGGGCGCTGCGGATGGTCACCTCGTCGCCCAGCTGGTGGGTGAAGCCGCTGCCGGGCTGGTCGCGGTCTTCGATGGGCGCGAAGAGCGTGCCGAGGAACAGCATGAAGCCGTCCGGGTACTGGTGCGCGGCCAGGGTCTGGGCGACGATGTCCTCCGGATCGCGGCTGATGCTGGCCATGGTGTTGATGCCGCGCATCGTGAAGCCGTCGGTGCCGCGCACTTCCAGATGCACTGTCTCGCGGCGCACGTCGTCCATGCCGAAGCTGGCGTCGAACAATCGGATGAACGGGCCGATGGCGCAGGAGGCGTTGTTGTCCTTGGCCTTGCCGAGCAGCAGGGCGCTGCGGCCTTCGATGTCGCGCAGGTTGACGTCGTTGCCCAGCGTGGCGCCGACGATGTCTCCGCGGCCGTTCACGGCCAGCACCACCTCGGGCTCGGGGTTGTTCCAGGCCGAGTCGCTGCGGATGCCGATCTCCTCGCCGCTGCCGACGGACGCCAGCACCGGCGCCTTGGTGAAGACCTCGGCATCGGGGCCGATGCCCACTTCCAGGTACTGCGACCACAGCCCCTGCTGCTGCAGCAGCGCCTTGAGGGCCATCGCCTGGTCGGAGCCGGGGCGGATGGCGGCGAGGTTGTCGCCGATCAGTGCCTGCACCTTGACGCGCAGCTCCTGCGCACGGGAGGCGTCGCCGCGGGCCTGCTCCTCGATCACCCGCTCGACCATGCTGGCCGCGAAGGTCACGCCGGCGGCCTTCACCACCTGCAGGTCGCAGGGCGCGAGCAGGAAAGGGCGGGCGGGGTCGCGGGTGCCGGGCCGGCTGTTGTCCAGCAGTTCCTCCACCGCGCACAGGCGCTGGCCGGTGGCGGCGCGTGCCGCCTCGTCGGGGCGCTCGGCGTCCAGCAGGGTGCTCATGGTGGGAAAGGCGCGGCTGATGTCGACAACGCCCTCGGGGCGCAGCACCACCACGGCGGGGCCGGCCGGCGTGGCGCTCGTCCAGACCCGGGCCACCAGCGTGCCGGCCAGGCCGTCTTCGGGCAGCAGGCCCGTGCGATCGTCGTTCATGCGTTCGTTTCCTCGGTCAGTGGTTGTGGCGCGGCGTCTGCTCGGCGATGCGGCGGAATTCCAGTGCGAAGTCCAGCGTGGCGCCGTCGGCCAACTGGCCGGTCTTTTCGCGGTAGAGCGCTTCCCAGGGCGAGCGGCTGGCGGGCACGGGCGGGGGCGGCAGCTCGCGGCGGCGGCGGGCGATCTCTTCCTCGGGCACCAGCGCGTCGCAGCGGCCCTGGTTCAGGTCGATGCGGACGCGGTCGCCGGTCTGCAGCCAGCTGAGGCCCCCGCCTGCCGCGCTCTCGGGCGAGGCGTTGAGGATCGAGGGGCTGTCGGCCGTGCCCGACTGCCGGCCGTCGCCCAGCGTCGGCAGCGCGCGGATGCCGCGCTGGATCAGCGCGTCGGGCGGCTGCATGTTGACCACCTCGGCCGAGCCGGGCCAGCCCAGCGGGCCGGCGCCGCGCATCACCAGGATGCAGTCCTCGTCGATGGCGAGCGACGGGTCGTTGATGCGCGCGTGGTAGTCCTCGGCGCCGTCGAAGACGATGGCCCGTGCCTCGAACGCGCCCTCGTTGCCGGGCTCGCAGAGGTAGCGCGCGCGGAAGGCTTCGGAGATCACCGAGGTCTTCATGATCCCGAAGTCGAACAGGTTGCCCGAGAGCACGAGGAAGCCGGCCTTCTCCATGAGCGGTTCGGCGAAGGGGCGGATCACCTCGCGGTCCCTGGCCTCGCGGCCCTGCAGGTTCTCGGCGATGCTGCGGCCGGTGACGCTGGCACAGCCGCCGTGCAGGCGGCCGGCCTGCAGCAGCTCCCACATCACGGCCGGCACGCCGCCGGCGCGGAAGAAGCGCTCGCCCAGGTACTTGCCCGCGGGCTGCATGTTGACCAGCAAGGGCAGGTCGTAGGCGTGGTCGGTCCAGTCGCGCGGATGCAGCTCGACGCCGGCATGGCGCGCCATCGCCTGGATGTGGACCTGCGCATTGCTGGAGCCGCCCGCGCAGCTGACCACCGCCAGCGCGTTGAGGAAGCTCTCGCGGGTCAGCACGCGCGAGGGGCGCAGGTCTTCGTGCGCCATCTCGACGATGCGGCGGCCGGTGGCGTAGGCCATCTGGCCGCGCTCGCGGTAGGGTGCGGGGATGGCTGCGCAGCCGGGCAGCGAGAGACCCAGCGCCTCGGCCACAGCGTTCATGGTGGAAGCTGTGCCCATGGTGTTGCAGTGGCCGGCGGAGGGCGCGCTGTCGCAGGCGCGCTGCAGGAATTCCTCCTCGTCGATCTCGCCGGCCGCCAGCATGCGGCGGCTGCGCCAGATCACCGTGCCCGAACCCACCAGTTCGCCCTCGTGCCAGCCGTCGAGCATCGGCCCGCCCGAGAGCACGATGGCGGGGATGTCCACCGTGGAGGCGGCCATGATGCCGGCCGGCGTGGTCTTGTCGCAGCCGGTGGTCAGCACCACCGCGTCGATGGGGTAGCCGTAGAGGATCTCCACCAGCCCCAGGTAGGCCAGGTTGCGATCCAGCGCGGCGGAGGGGCGCCGGCAGTTCTCGAAGATCGGATGGACCGGAAATTCCAGCGGAATGCCGCCCGCGTCGCGGATGCCCTCGCGCACCCGGCGCGCCAGATCGAGGTGGATGCGGTTGCAGGGCGAGAGGTCGCTGCCGGTCTGGGCGATGCCGATGATCGGCCGGCCCGAGCGCAGTTCCTCGGGCGTGAGCCCGTAGTTCATGAAGCGTTCGAGATAGAGCGCGGTCATGTCGGAGCGCGCCGGATCGGCGAACCAGTCGCGCGAGCGGAAGCGACGGCCTTCGGGTGTCGTCATGGCGTTCGGGAGGGCAGGGGAGTGAGAGAAGGGCGGGGGATGCCTGCCGGCGCCGGTGGCTGCGCGGCATGGCTCGGGGGCGGCGCCCGCAGGCTCACTTGCGGCGGGCTTTTTCCAGCTCGGCCATCATTTCGCGGGTGCTGTCCTCGCCGAATTCCTTGCTGTACTTGGCCACGACGGGCTGCAGCTTGTCGCGCAGCTTCGCCTGCTCCGCGGCGGGCAGCTCGGTCACCTGCATGCCGAGCTTCTTCAGCTCGCCGAGCGCCTTGTCGCTGAGTGCGCGGATCGCCTCGCGCTCGAAGGCCGTGGCCTCGTTCGCGGCTTCCTGGACGATCTTCTGCTCTTCGGGCGAGAGCGTGTCCCAGGTCTTCCTGGACATCAGGAACACCCAGGTGCTGTAGATGTGGCGCGACAGCACCAGGTTCTTCTGCACCTCGTAGAACTTGCTGGTCAGGATGGTCGCGTTCGGGTTCTCCTGGCCGTCCACCGCCTTCTGCTCCATGGCGGAATAGAGCTCGGTGAAGGGCATGGGCGTGGCGTTGGCGCCGAGCGCGTTGAAGCTGTCGATGAACAGCTGGTTCTGGATCACGCGGATCTTCAGGCCGGCCAGGTCTTCGGCCTTGTGGATGGGGCGGCGCGAGTTGGTGATCTGGCGGAAGCCGTTCTCCCAGTAGCCCAGGCCGATCAGGCCCTTCTCGGGCAGCTTGGCCAGCAGCTTCTTGCCGAAGGCGCTGTCGAGCACAGCGTCGGCCTCCTGCTCGTTGTTGAAGGTCAGCGGCAGGTTCAGCACGCCGAAGTCCTTGACCACCGGCACCAGGGTGGAGCTGTCGGGCACCGTCATCTCCAGCGTGCCGCCGCGCAGCGCCGAAATCATGGTCACGTCGTTGCCCAGCGTGCCGTTGGCGAAAAGCTTGGCGCGCATCTTGCCGCCGCTCTTGGCGGAGAGCACCTCGGCGAAATGCCGCGAGGCCTGGGCCTGCGGATGGTCGTCGGTGATGCCGGTGCCGATCTTGAAGTTGCGCTCGCGCACCTGCGCCTGGGCCGGTGCCGCCATCAGGGCCGCCAGGGCGGTGGCCAGCGCGAAGGCCTTGATGATGCTGCTGTTGCCTGCGTGCAATCCCATGTCGTGTCTCCTGTGTATGTCTTCTGACGCGTCGAAGGTGCAGACTACGGGCCACCGCATACGCCGTCCAATCAGTGTTTTGGGACGGGTCATTCCATTCAGTTATCGGGCGTCCCAAAATGACGGGAAAACCCTTATCCATCGCCACCGCCTGCAGCCGGCTGCGTGCCAGGCACCTGCAGTTCCTCGACATCCTGGGGCGCACCCGCAACCTGCGGCTCACCGCCGAGCAGATGCACGTGACCCAGCCGGCCGCCACCAAGATCCTGCTGGACCTGGAGGAGATCTTCGACGCGCGCCTCTTCGAGCGCCTGCCGCGCGAGATGCGCCCGACCGAGCTGGGCCTCTTCGCCCTGGGCTACGCCGCGTCCGCGCTGGCGGGCCAGGCCCGGTTCGTGGACGAGTTCAACGCGCTCAAGCAGGGCGGCCATGGGCAGCTCGCCATCGGCGCCATCTCCGGGTCGGCTGCGCGCCTGCTGACCACCGCCATCGCCGAGATGCAGCGCCGCCGGCCGCTGCTGGTGCTCAAGGTGCGCGAGCAGAGCAGCGACCAGCTCATCGCCTGGCTGGGCGAGCGCAAGATCGATCTGATGATCGGCCGTTTCACCGACGAGGCGCAGCAGGCGCAGTTCCAGTACGAGCGCCTGTCGGGCGAGACGCTGCAGGTGGTGGGTGGCCCGCACCACCCGCTGCGCGGCATCCAGGGGCTGGAGGCCGGCCGCCTGGCGCACTGGCCGTGGCTGCTCTACCCGGAATCGACGGCGCTGCGCAAGGTGTCCGACGACATCTTCCGCGCCATCGGCATGACGCCGACCTCCGGCGTGATGGAGACGCAGTCCTTTCTCTTCGCGCTGGAATCGCTGCGCGCCACCGACATGCTCTCGCTGCAGCCCAGCGCGCTGGCGGACAAGTACGTCGCCCAGGGGCTGCTCGCGCCCATCCACGTGGACGTGCCCCGGGCCATGCCCGACTACGGCATGCTGGTGCGCCTGGGCGAAACACCCACGCCGGCCGCCCAGGCTTTCATGGCCGTGCTGCGCGATGTGGCGGGCGGCCGCGTGGTGCCTGTGCCGCGCCAGGGTTGAGCTGCGGCCGGTCCGGGGGCTTCATTTCATGCTGCTTCCCGCGCCGGCTGGCCGGCGGCCCGCCGCAGGCACTCCACCAGCATCGCCGCCGCAGGCGTGAGGCGCGCGCCGCGCCGCGTGACGATGCCGAAAGCCTCGTGGCGCGAGCCGATGGCGAGCGGCAGCCGCCGAGCGATGCCGTGCTCTTCGCAGAAGTCCATCGTCGCCGACGACATCAGCGCGACCAGATGCGGGTCTTCCTTGAGCATCAGCATGGTGGCCAGCGAGGATGAGGTCTCGATCGGGTAGGGCGGCAGATCCAGCCCGGCCTCGCGGAATTCGCGCTCCAGCAGCTTGCGCAGCGGCATGTTGCCCGGATAGAAGACCCAGCGGTAGCGGGCCAGCTGCGCGAGCGTGACGCGCCGCGACTTGGCCAGCGCGTGCTGCGGGCCCACGGCCACGGCCACCGATTCGTCCATCAGTGCTTCGTAGTCGAACTGCTCCACGTTGCTCGACACGGTGGTGCGGCCGATGGCCAGATCGAGCCGGCCTTCGTTGACCGCATTGAGCAATTCGAGGCTGGTGCTTTCCCGGATCTCGACCGAGAGCGCGGGCTGCAGGCGGCGCAGCTCGGACACGGCGCTCACCAGCACCGAATGCAGCGCGCCGGTGATGGCGCCCACCGCCACCCGGCCGCCGCTGCCGCGCAGCACGCCGTTCATCTCTTCGCGCAGGTGCTCCAGATCGGCATCCACCAGCCGGGCGTGGCGGATCAGGCACTGGCCCAGTTCGTTGGGTTTCACGCCTTGCTGGGTCCGCACGAAGAGCTCGGTGCCGAAGGTGGATTCCACTTCGCGCAGCGCCTTGGTGAGGCCGGGCTGCGTCATGCCCAGCCGCTCGGCCGCGCGGTGCAGGCTGCCGCATTCCTCCAGCGCCACCAGCAGGTTGAGCTGGCGGAATCGCAGGCGCGACGTGATCGAAGACAGGCTCGGGATCATCGGTGATTCCTGGAAGCTATTACCTCATGCATAGCTCTCACTATGCAGCATGCTTCGCGCTGTCCAGAATCCGCCCCGCAAGGAGAACTCTTCATGAAACTGCTTCGTTACGGCCCTCTGGGCCAGGAAAAGCCCGGCCTGCTCGATGCGGCCGGCACGCTGCGCGACCTTTCGGCCCATGTGGCCGACATCGATGGCGCTGCCCTCTCGCCCGATTCGCTCGCCCGCCTGCGCGCGCTCGACCCGGCCACGCTGCCCGCCGTGCCCGGCACGCCGCGCATCGGCGCCTGCGTGGGCGCCATCGGCAAGTTCGTCTGCATCGGCCTGAACTACGCCGACCATGCGGCCGAATCCAACATGCCGATTCCCGCCGAGCCCATCGTCTTCGGCAAGTGGACCTCGGCCGTGGTCGGCCCCAACGACGATGTGAGGATCCCGCGCGGCTCGGAGAAGACCGACTGGGAGGTCGAACTGGGCGTGGTCATCGGCAGCACCGCGAGCTATGTGGACGAGGCCGACGCCATGGGCCACGTGGCGGGCTACTGCGTGATCAACGACGTCTCCGAGCGCAGCTACCAGCTCGAGCGCGGCGGCACCTGGGACAAGGGCAAGGGCTGCGACACCTTCGGCCCCACCGGCCCCTGGCTGGTGACGGCCGACGAGGTGCCCGACCCGCATGCCCTCGATCTCTGGCTGGAGGTGGATGGCCGCCGCTTCCAGAACGGCAACACCCGCACCATGATCTTCAAGGTGCCGCAGCTCGTTGCCTACCTGAGCCGCTTCATGACGCTGCAGCCCGGCGACGTGATCTCCACGGGCACGCCGCCCGGCGTGGGCATGGGCGTCAAGCCCGAGCCGGTCTTTCTGCGCGCGGGCCAGACCATGCGCCTGGGCATCGAGGGCCTGGGCGAGCAGCGGCAAAAAGCCGTGGCCGCCTGAGGCCGGCGCCATGGTCCATTACGACTATGCAGGCCGCACGGCGGTCGTGACCGGCGGCGCGCAGGGCATCGGCCTGGCGGTGGCGCGCCGCCTGCTGGCGGGCAACGCCCGGGTCTGCCTCTGGGACCGCGATGCCGAGGCCATCGCGGCCGCGCACCAGGCCCTGGCGGGCGCGGGCACGGCGGGCAGCGCCGTGGCCGGCGTGACGGTGGACATCACCGACTACGCCCAGGTCGAGGCCGCCGTCCGGCAGACCGAGCAGGACTGCGGCCCCATCGCCATGCTGGTGCACAGCGCGGGCATCGCCGGCGCCAACATGCCGCTGGGCGACTACCCGCTGGACGAGTGGCGCAAAGTGCTGTCGATCAACCTGGACGGCGCCTTCCACGTCAACAAGGCCATCGTGCCGGGCATGGCGGCGCGCGGCTACGGCCGGGTGGTCAACATCGCCTCCATCGCGGGCAAGGAGGGCAACCCCAACGCCTCGGCCTACAGCGCCTCCAAGGCCGGCGTGATCGCGCTGACCAAGAGCCTGGGCAAGGAGACCGCGCTGAGCAACGTGGCGGTCAACGCCATCACGCCGGCGGCGGCGCGCACGCGGATCTTCGAGCAGATGTCGCAGCAGCACATCGACTACATGCTCTCGAAGATCCCGCGTGCACGCTTCGTCGAGGTGGACGAGGTCGCGGCGATGGTGGCCTGGCTGGTGTGCGAGGAGAACTCCTTCACCACCGGGGCGGTCTTCGACCTCTCGGGCGGGCGCGCCACCTACTGATACCGGCGGACGGCCGGCAGTGCCGTACCACGCGGCTAGGCACTGCACGAAATGAAAAAAAGAATTCACAACGGAGACAACGTCATGCACTTCAACAGACGCCAGATCATCGCCTCGGCCTGCGCCGCGGCACTGGGCGGCGGGGCCTCGCTCGCGCGGGCCGCCAGCGACTATCCCTCCAAACCCATCGAGCTCGTCGTGCCCGTGGTGGCCGGCGGCGGCACCGACATCGTGGGGCGGGCCTTCGCGGAATCGGCCAAGAAATACCTGCCGCAGCAGCCGATGATCGTGGTCAACAAGCCCGGCGCCAGCGGCGCCATCGGCACGGCCGAACTGATCAACGCGCGGCCCGACGGCTACAAGATCGGCATCATCATCTGCGAGATCACCATCATCCCGAACCTGGGGATCACCAAGCAGACCGCCGCCGACGTGCGGCCCATCGCCCGGCTCAATGCCGACCCGGCCGCGATCACGGTGCGCGCGGATGCGCCCTGGCAGAACATCGAGGAATTCATCGCCGACGCCCGCAAGCGCAAGGAGCCGGTGTCCATCGCCAATGCGGGCATGGGCTCGATCTGGCACATGGCGGCAGCGGCCTTCGCCGAGAAGCTGGCGCTGCCGGTGAACCACGTGCCCTTCCTGGGCGCGGCGCCGGCGGCCGTGGCGCTGCTGGGCGGGCATGTGGATGCCATCGCGGTCAGCCCGGGCGAGGTGGCGCCGCACGTCGCCGCAGGCAAGCTGCGCACGCTGGCCGTGATGGCCGACCAGCGCGTGGGCGGCCTCTTCCAGCAGGTGCCCACGCTCAAGGAGCGCGGCATCGACCTCTCCATCGGCGTCTGGCGGGGCCTCGCCGTGCCCAAGACCACGCCGCCCGACATCGTCCACACGCTCGGCGACGTGGCGGCCAAGGCTGCGGGCGACCCGGTGTTCCGCGACATGCTGGCCAAGGCCAATCTGGGCTGGGCCTATGCCGATGCCGACGCGTTCCAGAAGATCATCGACCACGACCGCGCCTTCTACGCCCAGCTGGTGCCCCGCCTGGGGCTGCAGAAATGACCGGGCGGCTCGCAGGCAAGGCCGCCGTGGTCACCGCCGCCGGCCAGGGCATCGGCCGGGCCGCGGCCCTCGCCATGGCACGCGAGGGCGCGCAGGTCTGGGCTACCGACATCAGCGCTTCCGCGCTGGCTTCGCTGGAGGGCTCGGCAGGCATCCGCACCGCCGTGCTCGACGTCTGCGACCGTGCGGCGATCGATGCCTTCTTCGCCGGGATCGACGGCATCGACGTGCTGTTCAACTGCGCGGGCATGGTGCATTCCGGCACCGTGCTGCAGGCCAGCGACGACGACTGGGCGCAGGCCATGGACCTCAACGTGCGCTCGCAGTTCTGGACCATCCGCGCCGCGCTGCCGCGCATGCTGCAGCAGGGCGCGGGCAGCATCGTCAACATGGCCAGCGTCGCCAGTTCGGTGAAGGGGCTGCCCAACCGCTGCGTCTATGGCGCCAGCAAGGCGGCCGTCATCGGGCTGACCAAGTCGGTGGCGATGGACTATGTGGGCGCCGGCATCCGCTGCAACAGCATCTCCCCCGGCACGGTGGACACGCCCTCGCTGGCGGGGCGCATCGCCGCCATGGGCGACGCCGAGGCGGCCCGCCGCCAGTTCGTGGCCCGCCAGCCCATGGGGCGCCTCGCCACGGCCGACGAGATCGCGCCGCTGGTGGTGTTCCTCGCCAGCGACGAGTCTTCGTTCGTCACGGGGCAGAACTACGGCATCGACGGCGGGATCACGATTTAGAGCGGCTCACAGAACCCTTCTGGCGTCGTTGCCGCATCCTGTCGTACGACCCGTACTGCCTGCGATGCAGCGCCTGGCCAGAACCGCTTTGCTGGGTTGTTTCAGCCGCTCTTAGGGCGGCTAGAACCCGCTTCCGGCATCCACCCTTACTGCCTCCGATGCGGGGCCTGGCCGGACCCGCTCCGCCGGGCCTTGTCAGCCGTTCTCAGGCCTCGACCGCCTGCACCGCCTCCACCTGCACCACGCAGTCGTAGAACGTGGGCGCGGCGCCCAGGTCGGTCAGGGCCTGGCCGGTCAGTTCGTTCACGTTGGTGCCGCCCACGCCGAACTTGCGCCACCAGATGCCCAGGCCGTTGACCACGCCGGGGCGGGCCCGCTGGTTCACGGCGGCGTGGCACTCGTAGCTGCCGCGGGCGTTGAAGACGCGCACCCGGCCGCCGTCGGCGATGCCGCGCGGGGTGGCGTCGTCGGGGTGGATCTCCAGCACGGGCTGCGTCTCGATGTCGCGCAGGCTCTTGACGTTCACGAAGGTGGAGTTGAGGAAGTTGCGCGCCGGCGGCGAGATCATGGCCAGCGGGTATTCGGCCGACATGCCGGCCCGCTCGCGGTTGGGCAGGTGGTCGGGCAGCGGGTCCAGGCCCTGTGCGGCCAGGCGTTCGCTGTGGAATTCGCAGCGGCCCGAGGGGGTGGGGAAGCCGCCTTCGGCATAGGGCGCATCGGGCACGGGCAGGCTGGCGAAGCCTGCGTCCAGCAGCTGCTGGAAGTCCACATGGCTGCCGTAGGCCTGGCGGCACAGGTCTTCATCGCTGTCGGCGAAGCAGGCGTCGGTGAAGCCCATGCGCGCGGCCAGGTCGCGGAAGATCTGCGTGTTGGGCCGGGACTGGCCCACGGGGGCGATGGCGGGACGGTTGAGCAGCACGTCGGTATGGCCGTAGGCGACGTGGACGTCCCAGTGCTCCAGCTGCGTGGTGGCGGGCAGCACGTAGTCGGCGTAGTCGGCGGTGTCGGTCTGGAAGTGTTCGAGCACCACGGTGAAGAGGTCTTCTCGCGCGAAGCCCGCCACCACCTTGGCCGATTCGGGCGCCACGGCCACCGGGTTGCTGTTGTAGACCACCAGCGCGTCGATGCGCGGGCCGAAAGCGTCGGACGCGGGCCGCAGCAGGTCGTCGCCGATGGTGGACATGTTCACGGTGCGCGGCGGCCGGCCCGCAGGCATCAGTTCGGGCCGCTGCAGCGCGGCGCGCTGCACGGGGAACATGCCGGAGCTGGACATGAGCAGGCCGCCCGCCCGGTGCCGCCAGGCGCCCACCAGCGCGGGCAGGCAGGCCACGGCGCGGGTGGCGTTGCCGCCGCCGCGTGCGCGCTGCATGCCGTAGTTCAGGCGGATGGCGGCCGGCCCGGTGGTGCCGTAGTCGCGCGCCAGGCGGCGGATCTGCTCGACGGGCAGGCCGCAGACTTCGGCGGCGCGCTCGGGCGGCCACTGCAGGGCGCGTTCGCGCAGGCCCTCCCAGCCCAGCGTGTGCCGGGCGATGTAGTCATGGTCCAGCCAGTCGTTGGCGATGAGTTCGTGCATCAGCGCCAGCGCCAGGGCGGCGTCGGTGCCGGGCAGCAGCTGCAGGTGTTCGTGGCACTTGTCAGCCGTCTCGCTCTTGCGCGGGTCGATGCACACCAGCCGGGCGCCCTCGCGCTTGGCCTGCTGCGCGTAGCGCCAGAAATGCAGGTTGCTGCCGATGGAGTTGCTGCCCCAGATGAGGATCAGCTTCGATTCGGCGAACCATTCGACCTTCATGCCGACCTTGCCTCCCAGCGTCTGGTTCAGGCCTTCGCCGCCGGCCGAGGCGCAGATGGTGCGGCCCAGCAGGGAGGCGCCGAGGCGGTGGAAGAAGCGCCGGTCCATGCTCTCGCCCTGCACCAGGCCCATGGTGCCGGCGTAGCTGTAGGGCAGGATGGCCTGCGGGTCGCGTGCGGCGATGGCGCCGAGGCGCTGCGCGATGTCGTCCAGGGCCTCGTCCCAGCCGACGGGGGTGAATTGCCCGCTGCCCTTGGGACCGCTGCGCTTCAGGGGGGTGAGCAGGCGTTCCGGGTGGTGGGTGCGTTCGGCGTACTTGGAGACCTTGGCGCACAGCACGCCGTCGGTGTGGCCGTGCGCGGGGTTGCCCTGCACGCGGATGGCGATGCCGTTCTCGACGGTGGTCAGCAGCGCGCAGGTGTCGGGGCAGTCGTGCGGGCAGGCGCCGCGCACGGTCTGCGGGGCGGATGGGGCGGTGGCGGGCGTCGGCGTAGTCATGTCGTGGGGCCGGAGAGAAAAGTAGTGGGCGGTCGCTAAACTGCCCGGTGGGGAGGAAAGCTGCTGGGATGATCGCAACCCAAGAACAAGAAGGAGAGCCAAGGAGCTGCGATCGGGAGCGGTGGGGTGGCCTGCACGACAGGCCGTTCCCGCGCCCCAGCCAGATTCACCGGGATCGGGACATTTCACCATGAAGCAGAACCAGACGCCTATCGGGCGCAGAGAGTTTTCCATCGGCCTCGGCGCTGCGGCGCTGGGCGGTTTCGCCAGCGCCCGAGCCCAGAGCGATGGTCCGCTGGTGCTGGGCCAGTCGGGCGCCCTGTCCGGGCCGGCCGCGCAGCTGGGCCTGCAGTTCCGGCAGGGGGCGAAGCTCTACTTCGACCACTACAACGCGCAAGGGCCACGGCGGCCGGTGGAGCTGCGCACGCTCGACGACGGCTACGAGCCCGAGCGCTGCGTCGCTAACACCCGCCAGTTCGTCGCCGACGACGTGTTCGCGCTCTTCGGCTACATCGGCACTCCCACCAGCCTGGCCGCGCTGCCGCTGGCCACGCAGGCGCGGCTGCCGTTCTTCGCGCCCTTCACCGGTGCGGGCGGGCTGCGCCAGCCCTTCAACCGGCTGGTGTTCCACGTGCGGGCCTCGTACGACGACGAAACCGCACTCATCACCCGCCAGCTCACGCATCTGGGCCTCACGCGCATCGCCGTGCTGCACCAGAACGACAGCTACGGCCGTGCCGGGCTGGACGGCATGGTGCGCGCGCTGGCCGAGCAGCGCCTGGAGCCGGTGGCCCGTGCCACGGTGGAGCGCAATTCGGTCGATGTGGCGGCCGGCGTGCAGACCCTGGTGGCGGCCCGGCCCGAGGCCATCGTGCTGGTCTGCACCTACGGGGCCAGCGCCGCCTTCACGCGGGCGGCGCGCAAGGCCGGCTACGGCGGCAACTTCTACAACCTGTCCTTCGTCGGCACGCAGGCGCTGGCCGATGCGCTGGGCAAGGAGGGCGCCGGCGTGGTCGTCTCGCAGGTCATGCCTTCTCCCTACCAGACCACCAAGCAGATCACGCGCGAATTCCTCGACGCCATCAAGAAGGGCGGCGGGCAGGTGCAGGCCAACTATTCGAGCCTGGAGGGCTATCTGGCCGCCCGGGTGTTCGGCGAGGGCCTGCGCCGCGCGGGCGAGCGGCCCACGCGCGAGGGCCTCATCACCGCGCTGGAGTCCCTCGGGCCGCAGGGCGTGTCGGGCTTTCCGCTCAGCTTCAGCGCCAGCAGCCATGCGGGCTCGCGCTTCGTCGAGATGTCGATGCTGACGGGCGACGGGCGCGTGCTGGTCTGATGCCCTGCCGGCCGCGCCGCCGCGAGCGTGGCGCGATTCATGCTGCATGTGCAGCGTCCGAATTTTCATCGTCCGAATAACCCCGGATGGCGGCCCGCCGTGCGGGGGCCTAGACTCCGCGCACCAGCCAAGGAACCCTTTTGCCCATGAAAGTCATCGACTCCATCGTCACGCAGGCCGCATCCATCGCCGCCCTGCGGCGCGACATCCACGCCCACCCCGAACTCTGCTTCGAAGAAGTGCGCACCGCCGACCTGGTGGCCGCCAAGCTCACCGAGTGGGGCATTCCCATCCACCGGGGCCTGGGCAAGACCGGCGTGGTCGGCATCCTCCAGGGGCGCGACGGCGGGGCCTCGGGCCATGCCATCGGCCTGCGCGCGGACATCGACGCGCTGCCCATCACCGAGTTCAACACCTTCGAACACGCCAGCAAGCACGCCGGCAAGATGCACGCCTGCGGCCATGACGGCCACACCGCCATGCTGCTGGCGGCGGCGCAGCACCTCGCCCAGCACCGCGACTTCGACGGCACGGTCTATCTGATCTTCCAGCCGGCCGAAGAGGGCGGCGGCGGCGCGCGCGAGATGATGAAAGACGGCCTGTTCGAGCAGTTCCCCATGCAGGCCGTTTTCGGCATGCACAACTGGCCCGGCATGAAGGCCGGCCAGTTCGCCGTGAGCCCCGGCCCGGTGATGGCGTCCAGCAACGAATTCAAGATCGTCGTCCGCGGCAAGGGCAGCCACGCCGCCATGCCGCACATGGGCATCGACCCGGTGCCGGTGGCCTGCCAGATGGTGCTGGCCTTCCAGAACATCATCAGCCGCAACAAGAAGCCGGTGGACGCGGGCGTGATCTCGGTCACCATGGTCCACACGGGCGAGGCCACCAACGTGGTGCCCGACAGCTGCGAACTGCAGGGCACGGTGCGCACCTTCACCATCGAGGTGCTCGACATGATCGAACGCCGCATGAAGCAGGTGGCCGAACACACCTGCGCTGCGCATGACGCGACCTGCGAATTCGAGTTCGTGCGCAACTACCCGCCCACCGTCAACTCGCCGGCCGAAGCGGAGTTCGCCCGCAAGGTCATGCAGGGCATCGTGGGCGAGGCCAACGTCGTGCCGCAGGAGCCCACCATGGGTGCGGAAGACTTCGCCTACATGCTGCAGGCCAAGCCCGGTGCCTACTGCTTCATCGCCAACGGCGATGGCGACCACCGCGCCATGGGCCACGGCGGCGGCCCCTGCACGCTGCACAACCCCAGCTACGACTTCAACGATGACCTGATCCCGCTGGGCGCCACCTACTGGGTGCGGCTGGCGCAGGACTGGCTGGCGGCGCGCTCGGCTGCCGCGCCCGCGGCCTGAGGCGCTTCCCTCCTTTTCTCTCGCCGACCGTAAGGCGGCAGTGGCTTGCGGGCCACTGCCGCCTTTTTCGTTGGCGAGGGCCGCTTTGCCATCGGGGGCGGGCGGTTCGAATTCCACATTCCGTCGAGTGGAATGAAATGTGTCCGTTGGGTGACTTTTTGGGTGGTGCAGCGAGCGGGACCACTTGAGAATGAAACGGTCGCCGTGCCGTGTGGGCAGGGCCTTGGCTCTAGCGGAAAACTCTGAAAACAAGGACTCAGAACATGATGACGGCACCGCCCTCCAGCACCCTCGCACGCCGCCTGTTTCTCGCCAACGGCGCCATCTTGCTGCTGCTGGCCTCGATGGCCGTGGCCATCTGGATCATGATGGGGCGGCTCATCGGCGATGCCGAGCTGGTGCGGGCGACCAACGTGCCGCAGCTGCAGCGCATCGCGGCCCTGGAGCTCAACGTCACGCGGGTGTCGCTGCAGCTGCGGCACGCCATCCTGTCGCGCAACCCGCAGGAGCTGGAGGCCACGTTGGCCGACATCGGCGAAAAGCGCCAGCTGCTGCACAGCACGCTGCAGGCCTTCGGCGACGGCATGATCTCCGCCGAAGGGCACAGCGCCTATGCGCCCCTGCCCGCGTTGATGCAGGAGTTCTGGGCCGTGGGCGAGCGCAACATCCAGCTCATCCGCGAAGGCCGCAAGGACGACGCCTTCGCCTTCCTGGTGGACCAGACCATTCCCGCCCGCAATCGCCTGCTGGCGCCGCTGGGCACTGAAAAGGACCGCCAGGGCGAGCGCCTCTCGGCCCGCATCAGCGACGTGACGGGGCTGGCCGCCACCAACCGCGGGATCACCCTGGCCGCCATGCTGGTGCTGGCGGTCTGCCTGCTGGCGCTGGGCGCCTACCTGCGGTCGGTGGTGCGCCAGCTGGGGGGCGACCCGGATCAGCTGCGCCGGGCGGCCGACGCCGTGGCGGGTGGTGACCTCTCGGCCCAGATCGCGCTGCGCCCGGGCGACAGCAGCAGCATCATGGCCGCCATGGCCCGCATGAGTGCCCAGCTGGCCCAGGTGGTGCGCACGGTGCGCGCCAGCGCGCAGAGCGTGTCGGGCGCCAGCGGCGAGATCGACGCCGGCAACCACGACCTTTCCGCGCGCACCGAGCGGCAGGCCTCGGCGCTGGAGCAGACGGCCGCGTCGATGGAAGAGCTGGGCTCCACCGTGCGCCAGAACGCCGACAGCGCCCGCCGCGCCAACGAGCTGGCGCAGAACGCATCGGCCGTGGCCGAGGAGGGCGGCGCCGTGGTCGCCCAGGTGGTGGAGACCATGCGCGGCATCCAGGATTCGAGCCGCCGCATCGGCGAGATCACCGGGGTGATCGACGGCATCGCCTTCCAGACCAACATCCTGGCGCTCAACGCCGCCGTGGAAGCCGCCCGCGCGGGCGAGCAGGGCCGCGGCTTCGCGGTGGTGGCCTCCGAGGTGCGCGTGCTGGCCCAGCGCAGCGCCGATGCGGCGCGCGAGATCCGCCAGCTCATCACCGACAGCGGCCAGCGCGTGGACGCCGGCAGCCAGCTGGTGGACAAGGCCGGCCAGACCATGCACGAGGTGGTCGCCGCCATCCGCCGCGCGACCGATCTGATGGGCGAGATCAGCGCGGCCAGCTCCGAGCAGAGCTCGGGCGTGGACCAGGTCGGCGAGGCCATCACCCACATCGACCAGGCCACGCAGCAGAACGCCGCGCTGGTCGAGGAGATGGCCGCCGCCACCAGCAGCCTGAGTGCCCAGGCCCGCGAACTGGTCAAGGCCACGGCGGTCTTCCGGCTGGCGGGGGAAGAGGGCGGCGCGCTGCAGGCAGCGCCGGCGGCACCTGTCCCGCAGGCGCGCAGGCTGGCCGGCTGAAGGGGGCAGGGCGTTGCGCCTTGCCTTACCATGCCCTTTTTTCAAACCACCCGGAGACCGTTGCATGTCCGACCTGAACGCCGCCTTCGAGGCCGCCGTCGCCCAGTCCAAGAACCTGAGCGAGCGCCCTGACAACCCGACGCTGCTGAAGATCTACGCGCTCTACAAGCAGGCCACGGCCGGCGACAACGCCGAGAAGAAGCCCAGCTTCACCGACGTGGTGGGCCGCGCCAAGTGGGACGCCTGGGAAAAGCTCAAGGGCACGAGTGGCGACGCCGCCCGCCAGCAATACATCGACCTGATCGAATCGCTGAGCTGAGCTGACCGCTCGCTCAGCCGTCCCGCCGCAGCACCGGCTGCAGCGACGCACGCCCCCGTCCGCCAGGCTCTGGCGCGGGGGCGTTTTGCATGGGGGTCAGGCCGTCCGCTGCGCTGGCTGCGCGCCCAGGAGCTTGTCGAACTGCTCCTCGATCTCGGCGGCGATGCGCTGCTTGAAGGCGGCGAAGAGAAAGCCCAGCTCGGCCTGCAGCTCGAAGCGCTCGCCCGTCACCTGCAGCGTGCCTTCCATGCCTGGGCGGCTGAAGTGCAGGGTGTCGCCGGCATCGGCCGTGCCCTCGGCGTAGGTGCATTGCATGTCGAACTTGGCCTGGGCCTTGTCCGCCCATCGGTGGGCGGCCTGGCGTGCAGCGGGCAGGCCCAGGGTGTGCGGGCGGTGGATGTGCAGGGTGTTGTGGTCAGGCAAGCGGGGGCTCCGTGCGGTGGGGTGGGGTGTTGGTGGTGGCGGGGTTTGGCGCCGGCATCAGCGCCTGCAGGTCCGCATCGCGCCGGGCGCGCGGCGCGTCGGCCAGGGCGCGCACGGCGGCGTAGAAGCGCGGCCAGTCGCGGCCTTCGCGCTCGAACAGGGCGATGAAGGCCGGCACCAGATCGTCGTAGGCGGCCTGGGCGCCGAAGCTGGCGTTGTTCGCGT